>DYDX01000032.1 GCA_020404425.1 Rickettsia endosymbiont of Pyrocoelia pectoralis | reverse complement strand
TCTTTGATATAATCCTCAGGAACTAATATTTCAGCTTTATGGAAATTATTTATTCCGCCTTTCATCGGTACGGGAAACCACCAATAAAATATCGAATCGCCAAGGCTAGGATCTAAATCCTCTAAAAAACTACCGAATATTACATTTATAGGACCTAAGTTAGGAAAATCACGTTTACATACCCCAAAACCAAGCGTTGAATATATTTCCGTCCTTATTATCATTGAAATAAATGCGATGCCGGTAAATAGAATTATAGGCTGTAAGGCGTATGAAATTAACTGCCTTAACCAATTTTCAAACAGAGATCTCGTTATATTAAATAGCATAAAACAGATAAATATCGGTGCCATGATAATAATCATACCGATAGTTATTAAAGCCGTGAGGTAAATAATCGTAGCTTTAAATAGAAGGAAGAAAATGAAATATAAAGCTATAAAATATAATATTATGTATATAAACCCAAGCGGATCAACAAATAAGAGAGAAAATAATTTAGATAAAGTTTGTGGTGATATAAGAAGATTAAGCAAATCAGGACCTGAAGCATCACCGATTATTTGCAATATTTGTGCAACTCCGTCAACAAAAAATACGAATAAATAATCATTAAAAAATGTCCAGGCTTTACTACTACTTAATAATATTGAAACTATACTAACTTTTAATACCCTAACTATCAACTCAACATGAGTCAGATTTATATTCCCTATTAAAAAAGAAAAACCGGTAAACATTATATATAAGGTTAAGAGAGCCGAAACACTCATACGGTAACCGGGCGTATCGATTATTTGCTGAAAAGTTTGCCTTATAATTCCCGGATCTTGATCACCAGTACCAAATAGTACATTCTTTATTAAGCCTGTCAAAAACTGCAGCGGATTAGGTCTTGTATCACTTACTCCCGATTTGATTACTACTCTATATTGTCCGCTATTATCGTCATAAAATTTGTCTAAAATCTTAAAATAAAGAGGTGATTGGGAATAATCAGAAATCTGCTCGCCCTCATATTGATAATTTATACCTCCCGCTTGCAAAAATTGTCCGGTACTGCTGATGCTATAAAATGTATAATCTTGGCTTAAGTCTCCT
This sequence comes from Rickettsia endosymbiont of Pyrocoelia pectoralis, assembly GCA_020404425.1. Lineage (GTDB taxonomy): Bacteria > Pseudomonadota > Alphaproteobacteria > Rickettsiales > Rickettsiaceae > Rickettsia. Next base: position 39,956 of record DYDX01000032.1, on the reverse strand, counting down.
AAATGCCTGGTTATACCGCTCGGATTACGCTGTGAATCAGGCGACATATTAGGATCGGTATTTTTGGCAGCAATTAAAAAATAAAGCCCTACACCGTTTATCATTATGCAAGGAGCATTAATAATAGGTGCATCGTTCTTAGGAGGAGTAGGACACATGTTGTCATCAATAAATCTACATGGCTGCAATTTAACACAAAAATCAGCTAACGTAGTTGTATGGTCTTTCTGACCGTACCATGGACACCATGCCGATAACTGTCCCGATTTATTCTTATCGCCAAGCATATAACTCCACGGTCTTACCATAACCGTTAGAGGATAACCGTTTACCCTGTAAGCACTATCACGCCACGGTGCTACCTGATCCCCTTGCTGTCTTGAAGTGACTTCGGCAGCATCATACCTAGAAGAGATATTAAATTTTATAAAACCGAAATCATCAGGATCAATACAGGTATCACCGCTGCAACCTGACAGCAGTAATAAAGATATTAATAATGTAATAAAAATATTTTTGTTCATTTATTTAAAGTTAGTTTTATTTCTTTATTTTTGTCATACCGTGGCGGCTTTGTTGCATGGATACCAAATCGTCATTGCGAGCGAGCATCGCTCGTGCGGCAATCAAGAAAAATAATAAAAAAATTCTGTAAATCAGAATTTTTTACTGGATTGCTTCGTCAATTACTTTGTAATTTCCTCGCAATGACGGGTAAAAATTATCCACGCAGACAAGCCTCCTCGCAATGACGTTCTACTTGTTTTCCTCTTTTTTCGGTTCATTTTTCACGTCATTACGATCTTTGAAAAACTTATTTGTATATTCACCACCACCGCCACCTTCCGACGACCTTGCCTCATAATTCTGATCAATTACCTTATCTTTGAATATCCTTGCAGGGGCAATAGCAGCTTTCTTAATCGGTGCCGTTACCGTTCCTATATCTTGCATAACGGCTCCCGTAGGATCAGAGCGTGCTTGATACTTTCCTTCTACTCGTGCAGGGGTAACACTCGTCAGCATTCCGACAACTACGGTTACAAACGATACTAAACCGTATGACATTAAACAATATGAATAGAATAATAAAGCAGTAGTAAATAATACCAAAAACGTATTAGTGTTATTTGTTAAAATATTAGAGCTGCTAATATCCGGTACATCCGGAACGAAGAAAGGTATGCCCGGTAAAAACGGTAAGGTGAACGAGAAATTTACCGGTATACCGAGATGCGTTAAATCAAGCCCTATTTTAATCGGTATAAGTGTATCCCAACAAGCTCTAACCACTACCTTTAACAGCTGTTCCGATAAAACTTGATCTATCAATAAAAAGAAAATCAATAATATTGTAGGCTGCACAACATAGCTAACTAATATTGATATCCAATTATCAAACATTCTTTTAGTTTGATCAAATAGCATTAATATTATGAAAAACGGTGCTAGCGAAATCATAACCGTTAAGCCTATAAAAGCTAAAATATAACCTATTATCACTTCAAGTATTGCTCTAAAATAGGTAATGAGAGCGTAAATAGTTATAATAGCAATAAAAGCAAGACCGTTTTGTATCTGTAATAATTGAATAAATAATAATCCCCAAATCCTACCGTTGGTATATTTATCAAATATCGGATCGATAAAACCGAAAATATTCGCTTTAGAACTTGTCACGCCTACAACGCTAGTTGCAAAGAAATCTATACCGTTAATGAATGCACTAAAAAAGTTTGTATTAAAGAAATCCCAACTCTCAGGTCTTAGTAAAAAAGCCACTACGGCTATCTTAAAGATACGAGTTACTACTTCTACTGCAGTTAATTTTATAGCTCCCATCACGAACATTAAGCCGAATATAGTAACGTAAAGAGTTAATGCAGCTTTACCTATATATTGTACGGATGCATTTTTAACTAAGTTAATGAAAAAGACTTGACTATAAGTCCTAAATTGATCGATAATCGGTTTAATTGCTCCGTTATAAACTATATCCGAAAACCAAGTCGTACCGGTATAGTTAGCATAATTTACACTAATTGTTCCTTGCACGTTACTGTTAGGCGTTACGACCCTTAGCCATAAATATCCGTCTTGCTGTGCATCAATCGAAAAATCGTAATCTACCGTTGTCCCGGGGGTAGACGGGCTTGGCAAAGTTCCGTCCGGTGTTATTAAATATTCTAATTTAATATTTTGTTGATCACCGGGGCTAATAGTATTGGTACCGTTACCCACTTCAACAATCATTGCATAACGACCGAAATATAAAAAATTTGCCGACCAATCACCGGTATTTATGAAATTTGCAAAACTAGTATAATCGGAAAAAGTTCTATTCCAATCGCTCATTAAAACCGAACTACTGAACATTCCGCTAATTTGCCAATCACTGGCAAACTCCATAGTACCGCCGCTAGTTGCTTGGTAATATATAAAACTATTTTGAGTATTACTATTATTCACAAAACTTTGATCTCGGCTTTTAATAATTTGCCCCCCTACCTTGATAACCATACCTCTACCTTGATCATAGTAACAGGCAGGGCTATCTAAACCGGAATTAGCAGGACAAGCACTAATCAAACTCATAAAATTTTGTAATACGTCACCGCCCATGGGCTTTCCTACTAATTGCATATTACTAAGATTTTTGTATTTTGTACTGCTACCGCTACCGTTACATATAGTTGATCTTGAAGCATCTATAACATTACATATCTGTGCTGCAGAAGAATAAATTATTCTATTTTCAAAATTGCCTAAATTGCTTTCGGTATAAAGAGCGGAAGCTGCAAATATAGAATTATCAAGCTCTTTCGTTAAAATATTATTCAAAGTATTTGGAAGCGCAGGAGTGCTAGGGGTAAAAAAGTCGTCTTTATTAGCTAAGCTGATATTTACTATATCACCGATATTAACCTGTATTTTAGGGTTACCGTTACTATAGTTGAAATAATCGACATATTTTGACATTTTAGTAAATGACAATCCGTCAAGATCTTTATCAGGAGGTATTACGCCGTTATTTGCCGTACTAAAACCCGGAAACCCCTGAACTTCAAATTGTGCAGTAGTATAATTATAAGTTTTAATAAAAACCTGCGGAACGCTAAATCGTGGATCGATTCTATATAATACTAAATATCTGCGAGGCTCAGGAGTAAGCCCTGTGGTAGACCAATTAATTTTAAGCAATTTACCTTTTTCAACGTTATTACCTGTTGATTGCCAAGTTCCGCTACTTGATAAACTAATTCCTATTTTACCTTCTTGAAAACTTGTAAAGGTAGGTACTTCTATACAACCGAACAAACTTTTTAAACCACCGAGGCTACTAGACATCCATGCAAAATTATCATCCCCTTTAACAGAGGATGTTGTAAATAATACCAACAAAATTAAACTTTTAAGAATTTTTATCATATTATTACGATGCCTCAGGTTTAGGTGTTTCTACCTTAGGCGGTTCTATATTTTTCTTTTCGGCTTCTCCTTTCGGTTCATTCTTTCTATTCTTTTCGCCTTGCTTTAATGTTTCGTTACGTCTTTTTAGACGCTCTTCTGCTCCACCGACAATACCTGATCTTGTTTGCTCATCCATTCCTATTGGTCTTAATGTTGCCTGTCCTGCTGCACTAGACATGCCGCCGCCCATTTCGGTAGCCGAAGGTCCTGCCGCACCTGTTAATTTTGCCGTCATACGTCCGGAAAATTCAACATAACCGTACATACCGTAAGCAATAATAATTAAAGCTACGATATTTTGCATATTTACACCCATCATACCGGACATATAATCCATTCCCCAAGGTGCAAACCAGTTTATACAAAAAATCGGCACATTAAGTAATGCAATAGGTAAGATAGTGCCGATAAACGGAATTTTTATCGGCATAGCACATTTCCAACAAACACTGTAACCCAAAACAAAATCCAAGTAGATAGTAAATAGCTGGGTAAGTACTATAATACCTGCCATCATAATCACGGGTTCTATCATATATCTGATTGTAAACCTTACCCAATTATCAAATAAATACCTAGTAAAATCAAATAATAAGAAACTAATAAATAAAGGGGCAACACCTATTAATATACAAGTTGCCATAAATGCCATAATATAAACGGCCATTGCTCTAAATGCCGTAATAATTACTATTACCAACGCAATAAAAGTAATTATAAAATATATAATACCGCTAAGCCCAAGAGCAAGAAGTGCAAGTAATTGGGCAATAAATGTTTTACTAAAGAAGATTTTACTCATTACCGCATCTAAGAACATAAACGGATTAGAAATTTTATTAGTAGAGGTAAATAAGCTATAGCCGCTCATATTTGAAATAATAGTGTCGGAAAAATTAGTTATAGCATTAAATAGATAGTTATTAAAAAACTCAAATGTACTACCGTTCATAAGTCCGCTAACAATAGCAATCTTTGCTATTCGGGTTACTAGTTCTTTTTGATTTATTTTGGCAAATCCTAGTAAAAACATTGCTCCGTAAGTCATAACATACAAGATAAGAAGTGCCTTGATATAATTAAAAAAGTTAGTGCAAGATGAACTATTACCTTTATAGCATACTATGTTTTGAAAAATAGATTCGGCAGCACCTTGCACTTTACTTTTAAATAATTCAAGAAGCGGATTCATCACTTTAATAGTAAAGCTTCCTACTTGTTGCGAAGTTGAAAAACGTACCTTATAACTCCCCTGGCTATCTTTGTAATCATTAGGATCATTTAAAATTCTCATCCATACATAACCTTCAGCATTTGCTTTAAAATTAGCTTTACCATCGCTATTGACAACAATCCCGGTAGGAGAATATGTTTTACCGCTATTAGGATCTTCGGAACTAGGAACTACGATATATTGTACTTGCCCGCGACTAGCAAAAATATCGTCAAAACTATTTCCGTTTTCTCTATAACATTTAGTTTGCTTGATATTTAGAACATAGCCTCCGGTATTTTTACTTGCATCTTGGGAAGAAGGTGACCAAAGCCTATATTGTAAATAACCTGTTTTAATATTACTATTAAAAGGTATATTATATATACCTTTATATTGAGTACCGTATTCCGTCGGCTGATCGGAAGCCGATACAAACGTAGCAAAATTTGGCTTAGACGGTAAGCCTGGATCTACATTACTTGTACTGACTAGTTGATATATTAATCCAGTTGGACCTTTCCCGCCGTTACCGTCTGACGTATACCAAAATCGCTTTTGCATCTCAGACGGCTCAACAGTCCCTCCGACACACTGACCCATAAACCATATTCCACCGTTACAACGTCCTTTAATATAATCTAAATCTTTAGGGTCACGATTACTAACGGCATCCGGACACTGACCATTTGGAAGAATTTTTGAGTTATAAGAACATTCTAAGTTAAAAAAGTCAAAGAATAAACTACTTAAGTTATCACTCCACCCTATAGTAGCACTACCGTCATCTAAATAAGGTGCCGGCATTGGAGCATTAATATTAACCCATGCTCCTAAAGAATCGCATATCCAAGGAGTACAACAAGGTCCGGCAGCCGAACATATGAAATCAGCTACATCTTCCGGATGGATACAACCGAAGATACAACTCCATTTACAATCTTTTCTACGTTTGTTTCCTTGCCAGTAACTCATTTTATATTCGCAATCAACCGGATATTCACCATAATAAACAGAATATCTTCCGCAAATCGGACTATAAGTAGTCTTATTTTCCGAACAATCAGCCGTAACCGCAGTACCTTTAAAAGCGTCATTTACTCCTGTACTAGCATTAGCAGACACTGAAACAAATACTCTATCATTATTATATAATTCAGTAATATTACGCCACTCGTTATTTTTGGCATCTACTATTAAAGAGAGCGGAGGAGTATTTACGTCATTAACGCGAGGAATAGGTATCATTTTACCTCTATCGTCCAAGTTAGACTTACCCGGTCTTGTGCTTTCCGTCCATTGTACGTTATCTTTCGGTACATAAGCAAGGCACAAACTAATCTGACCGATTATCTGCAAGCTTACCGCTTGCTGATCCGTTACTTCTATATCTGTATTTAACCATTTGCCGTAGCTATTAGGGCCAGTGGTAATTTGCGTTGTACCGTCCGGTAACATCGTAGAGGTATGTACATAATTAGCATCAGCGTTAAGGGTTACCGTACTAGTTATAGAATCCGAACCAGATTTACCGTCCGGAGCATATCTCATAAAACAACCGTTACCTATGCTTACTGCACCTATCATTCCAAGGGTTGCAAGAATAAAGCAAGCAATCGTTGCTATTATAGCGAGTATTCCTATGATTTTTAATAAGCTACTCTGCATACTTTATTTGCCTCCCTTTGTTAGTGAGGAGTCTCCACCGGTACCGCCGCTGCTACCTCCCTCTCCGCCGCCCGAATCACCTGCTTTCTGCCCTTCCGAACGTTTACCACCACCACCACCCGGTGAATCTCCGCCTGGTGGTTTACCATGTGAAGTCTGTACGGCATCTTTGACAAAGGCTGCTCCTTTCTTTACTAAATCAACAATTTTGGTTGGGCTTGCCGTTACTGCATCCATATTAGGACCGTTAGTTAAGTCAGAAGCAAAACGTCCAATAGATTTAGAGAAATAATAAAAAATTACCGAAAATACCAATACGCACAAAAGTTCTGCAAGAATAGATACGACATCTTTAGCAATTGATTTAATAGGGAAAAGTATCACTAAATGTTCTTCCCAACCTTTACCGGCATAATATTGTAGCATTTTATATCCAAAACTTTCCTTACATATATCTTCATTGGTAGAAGGTAACCTTAGTTCAAAAGTACTAAACTTAACATTGTTTTTTTCATAATCATGCCTAGAGAATTCACAATTTTTGTATATTGCAGAATCATACATAGTTATTAACAATGCTATAAAACCTGCTATTACTGCCGGTTGTAATGCACAAGATAAGCATACTTTGACCCATCCGTCAAAGTAACCTTTAGTACGATTAAATAAAGCCATCGGAATAAATATCGGAGAAACATATGTCATAACGTAAATAGTGATCATACAAACTAAATAATGGGTAATAAAATATAAAAGTATCGATAAAAATATTACCGCAAATACCAAACCTCCGATAAATATAATTATGTTCCCTGCCATAAAGAAACCAAACATCACGGTAAAGAATCTAAGCGAACCTACTTTTGTTAAATCATTCGGGCTTTTCGAATCAGGAGTACCGAGATCAGGTATAGGACTTCCGCCACCGCTACCGCCGCCACTTGAAAAACTACTTAAAACCCCGTTTTTATCAATATTATAAAGCAAATCTAAACCTAAATAATAACCTATACGGCAATCAATAGCATCCCATAAACCATAAAATTGGTAACCGTCTTGATATTTCGAAGTATCAAATACGCACAATCCTTTAGCTCCGACAGCATTAAATATAATTTGTGCAAATTCAGGTGCTACTGCGTTTAATAGAGGCAAACCGTATGTTAACATACCGTTTTCCTGAGTCGGTTTACCGCTACTAAAATTTAAAGGACCAAGACCGATTGAAAAATAAACAACAAATAAAAGCTTTATTACAAAAAGTGCTATTTTATCCGTGTTGCCATATTCTTTATTTAATACCATATTAAAAGCAAAAAACATTACATAAAGAATTAATGCAGCACCTATAGCTCTTTTTAAGTAACCTTGAAATGTAGGAAAAGCAGTAAGATGGGTAAGTTCAGCACCTTGATTTTGAGAACTACAGCTATTCCCCGCAAAAAATATTTTATCAAGAGTCTCTTTTAAACACTGAACTGCAAGACCTGAAAAACTGATTAACGACTGGCTATAATTTGCTCCGGTATAACAACTTTTTCCTATATTACTACAATCATCGGGAAGAGGCGACGGAGGGGCAGTAGAACTTAATGATTTGCATGCTACCGGCATCGGTCCTCGTGAAGTCGGCATAAATAAGCATAAATCATTACTCTGCTTTTTAACCGTTAAAACTATATTTTGTAATACGGGGTTTGCACCAAGGTCTAGGTTATTATCGGTACTTAATTCGCTAATTTTCTTAGAATCACCTTCGTTTAAACTATACATAGTACAGGGCTTACTACTGCTATCTTTATTCTTAAAACAAAATGTTAGACTATTAATACTTGCATCACAATTACCGCCCGGAGCTTTCATATCAATACTACGTATTATATAACCGTATGCAGTACCTGTTTCTAGGTAACCATCTGCAGTAGTAGGTAGCGTGGAACAGGATTCACCAAAACCGGCAAAGCTAGTTAAAGCGAAAACCTCAATACAAATTACTACGAAAATTTTTATAATATTACGTATTGTCATCGGAACCACTATCTATTTTTTTGCTTCTATTTTCAATCGTTCCGTCATTTCTTTCAGATTTAGGATTTTCTGCGTCCCTTGCTCTACCTCCTCCGCTGCGATATAATTCTTCCGTTTCTTTTTCAAAAGCTGCCTTTCTGTCACGAATTTGAGCGTTTTTCATTTCTTGCTTTACATATCCTGCATCACCTTGTTTTAGTTCATGGCTTTCTTTTTCGTTAAATACTCTATCATTTGCAAGCCCTCTAATAGTACGGTCAACTTTAAGATCGCCCGATAGATCAAGTTCCGGCTCAATTTCAGTAGTATGTTTTACCCTTGGTTCTTGAGGTCCGGCTTCTCTAGTGACTTTTTGTGAGTCAACCGTTGCAGATACATCAAGCTCCGGTTCGGTTTCGGTAGTATTTTTCACTCGTGGCTGTTGAGGTCCGGCTTCTTCGGTTCTTTTCGTAGCACCAAGATTGTCCGTTAAATCTTCTGCTTTGCTATCTTGACTAGTTTTTGGAGTGCTAGATTGAACCGGACTAGAAGGTTGAATCGGTTGTACCGGTGCTTCTATGGATGCTCTATTACTGAAGCTAGTATCAAGCTGTTCAGTAGAGGAAGTACTCGGTGCTGCTCCGCCGCCTACACCCGTACCGCTTGAAGCCGATGCAGAAGAAGGAGTTGCAATCGTAGAAGACGGTCTTCCGCCGCTTGTCGTCATGTTATCACTCACTCCACCGCCACTACCGGCTTTAAAATCGCCTGCTTCGCCTCCTGTACCGCCGCCTAAATCACCTACCCCGCCTCCTCTAGCTGCTAATTTATCAACGCCTTTAGTTGCAGCACCTGCTAATGCAAGCCCTGCCATAGCAGCTTTAAATATTGCTTGCGGTTTTATAGCAACATTGCTAAGTGCCACGCCTTCCGTCAGATCGGCAGCAAATTCGGCTAATTGACTACTAAAATTATACATTAAATATAAGGTGAAACATGCCGTTACCAGTGCCAGCAAAATATTTTTTATTTTTTCAAATAGTACTTTCGGTGAGGTAAAGAACATACCCGGACCTAAAACCACTCCCGATAAAAATTCAAACTTGCCTAAAAAATTATCTGTACTTCCCTCCCCCGGTTTATCATCTTTACTTTTATACATCTCATCTACACTATCTTTTGCAAAATTAAACATAGTAGCAAGGGGATTATTTAACATATAACCTAAGCTATTTTGACAGTCTTTGGCATCATCTTTGTCATATTGCGACCAATCATTATTAATATAAAATATTAGAACATCACGTTTGGAAGTATGACCTTGTGCTATATCCTCTATACTATTATTAATTAACTTACTACTATATTTACATTTGCCGTAAAAACCAAAATCATATACCGAAAACATGGTAATCATAAAAGTAACTACTACCATAGGCTGAAGTAAAAACGAGATCAGGAATTTTACCCAACTGTCAAAATAAGGTTTTGTATATGTGAATAACAACATCGGTACGAAAAGAGGAGCTAAAATACCCAAAATTACTATAGATATCATACACATAATCGTTGCGTTAACCATAAAGGCAGCAACCGAAATTACAAGTAGCGGATAGGAAAGAGCTAGTGATACTAACATCATATTACCGGATATTATCGCAGGGATAAGCAAGTATATATAAGGAGGAGCGCTAAAGCTAAAAAAGTCGAAATTTAAGAAATCATGACTTCTATAAGTATTTTCGACAAGCAAGGTAGAGAGCATATCAAGCCCTAAATAATGAGCTACCCTACAGTCTAAAGCATCCCATAATGCTATATATGCAACACTAGGGTCATATGAAATATTAGAGCCGTTAAATTTGCATAAATCGGAAGGGGCTGCATTCATCACCCAACTTGCTAAACCGTTTATACCGTTGAGTAAGAACGGAAACGCCCATTGAATCATCCCGTCTAACCGATCATAAGGTGAACTGCTACCGGGCGTTATATTAATTCCTATTGAAAAATAAGTTACAAATATCATTTTCAATATAAAATTTATATATTCATTTTTTGGAGGCACTTCACCTGAAAGTATTATTTTTAAACCAAAGAATATCACATATAAAGTTAAGAAAGCCGTAACTATCTTATACATTGCTACTTGAAACTGGAATAGGCTGCTCGTTTCTCTTGAAGCTGAATCAATAACAGCTTCTACATCATCAAAACTACAGACATCTTTACTAATCAATAATCTTGCGATCATTTGCCTCATGCATTCTATCAAAGGAGAAGTCATGACTACGGCAGTTTTTGAAGCATTATAAGCTTTTTGATAACATCCGTCTCCGGCGGCACTACAAGAAACTAATGCTAAAGGATCGGTAGGCGTGGCATTAGGATCTTCAATAAAATCCGTATCGCTTATATCCATAAAGCTATTATACATCGATTTTGGGAACGGCTCTTTTATATATTTACACCCAACAGGCACATCCCCCGTAAATCCATAGGTTGCCACACATAGCCGGTCATTATCTTGAATAATTTTCCAAAATATCGGAACTCCTAAATCCCACATAGTATCGCTATCGCCGGGTTTGCCGACATACATATTATAATAATCTGATTTATTATTTTTCCACGCTTCTTTTATATCATCCCACGGATCTTCCCCGGTAAATACGGCTTTAGCAATGGCAAGTGCAGATGCTGCAACGGCTTTCCCCCTAACTCCTGCAAGTTTTAAATTACTACATAAACCAAAATTTAATTCTAGATTATCCGGATCAATCCTATTTTGACGTGCACATTGCCCCTCGGGAAATTGAGTTTTAAACAGCTCATCATCATTTATTTTGAGTTTCAGCATTGTGTTCATGTATAGAACGGGAGAAACAAGGTTCATTACTGCAAAAGTAAAAAACGGTGCAACAATACATGTATGGGAAAATTCACTACCTAATAAATCACCGACCCCTTGGGTTTCACAAGTTAAATTTGTTAGAGTATTTGTAATGCTTTCAAGAACATTATCAGCGTGAGCTTTATTCGTGAATCCGAAATTAAGAGTAAAAGTAACTATTAAAATTGTTAGAATGCTACGAGCAAATGGTTTCATGACTAGCTTTTTGCCTCGTATGTGGAATGCTCTATGTCATTCCCGCGAAAGCGGGGATCCAGTAAATAATATAAATAAAGATTTTTTAGAATATTTAAACAATAATAGAAAATTCTTCTGCCTTTGTGACTTTCAAAATCCTTTTTGGATTCCCGCTTTTGCGGGAATGACATACAAAGGTCAAACCATACTTTTTCTAATCTATAATTTTTTAACTTCTTCATAAAATATAGGTAACCATTTATCCGGATCATTTCCGTGTTTTTCTCTAATTTGATCTAGTAGTATTACGGTTTCCACCCTGCCCGATAAAACACTAATTATATTATTCATACCGTCTAAACTAACTTTAGCAACTACGGCATCTATCCCTTGTTTTATTAAAAAGTAACGAGTAGTAGGGTCTGTGGTTTTAATTAATATATATTCACGTTGACTTAACATAAAGGCACTACGGTAAATATCCGTTGCTTTAAGGTTAGGTAGAAAGATCTGCGTAGCCGTTTGCTGAATTAATGTATCGCTAATTCTGCTTTTTGCTGCATCCTCCACGCTTTGAGTAGCAAATATAACAAAAGTATTTAACTTTCTCAATACTTTTAACCAATCTTTGATTTTAGGAGCAAATACGGGGTTATCTATTAACGCCCATGCTTCATCAAGTACTATCATAGTTTTTTGCCCGTCTAACGAGATGCTAATACGGTGGAAAATATATAATAATACCGGTGCAAGACTGATAGGATCCTTTAGTAATTCAGTCATATCAAAGCCGAATACCCTAGCTTTTTGTAAATCAATCTCATCTGTTTCATTATCGAATATTTTTGCGTGCGAACCTTTACCGACCCACATAGCAATTCTACTGGCTAAACTATTCGGCGTATCGATTCCAAGAAACGCTATAACATTACTAAGACGCCTATCTTTTTTCTCTAATCTAAAATTACCGCTTACTGCTTGAGCAAGAACCTTATTATCTTGTGCCGTTATACTCTCACCGTTAGAAGTTACCAGCACTCTAAGCCACTCTAAAATAAAAGTTCTATTTTCACTGGTATCATCAAGTTGTAGCGGATTAAAGTTATATTTTAAGCCGGGATCTATTATTGTATAAACGCCGTTTAAAGCACGAATAAATATCTCGGCTCCTCGGTCTTTATCAAAAAAGAACATACGAGGCTTAAATTTCTGTGCTTCGGCACATAAAAAATTCATAAGAACCGTTTTACCGGCACCGGTCGGACCGATAATTAAAGTATGCCCGACATCTCTTACATGGAAATTAAAATAGAAAGGCGTACCTGAGGTAGTATCAAGAACGGTTACGTATTCCCCCCAATGATTATCTCTAATTTTGCCTAACGGATAATTATGTTGCGAGGCAAAGCTAGCCATGTTGAGAGTATTTATAGTAGATTTACGTACTATATAATCCATATTTCCGGGTAATTGCCCCCAATAGCTAGGCTCCATGTTAATCTTTTCTCTAACGGGCTGAATCCCTGAATTAGAGAGTTCTACGGATGCCATTGATAATATATCTTCTAAAGCTTTAACACTAGATGCAGAACATAAAAGCGATAAATGATGCTCACCAAAGCCAATCTCACCGCCGGTTGCCATATCAAGTGCCGTACTGATTTCAACAATTTGCGAAGTAGCTTTATCGCCTGCCTGTATCATTCGGTTTTGCTGTAATTGCATTTTATTTATTGCTACGGTTCTATTAGCAAAAACAAAACTCTGAGTCATTATAAACTCAAAAGGCATTTGTAAAAAACCATCGAAAATACCTGCAGAAGTACTAGGACCATACTCAAGAATACTTACTATTCCGGCATATTTAGTGCTAATCGGACTTCTTGCTTCAATAGTACGGGAATCAAAAAATAAGCGATGGGTCGGTAAATACTCGTCAATACTGCCACGCGGTAATGCTACCGGACCAGGTGAATCGCCGCAATTAACTAAAGATGAGAGAAATTCTAAAATTTCACAATAATTTCCCGTGGGGGTTTTACGAACTTCAAGTATACGTGCCCCGTAACTTCTAAACGTGTTAACTATCCTGTTTGACATTTCTTGGAGATTTTCTTTCATCTCTTTCATGTCATTTTCCCAAGCAGTTTTATTAGATTTTTGTCTGAGTTTTTTTACAAAATATTCAACTATAGCAGCCCCGCCCTTATCAGGTCTATATAGAATACTGACATATAACTCATTAAAAAACGATCTGGCACCGGCATGTTTTTTACGCCACTCTGCTCCTAAATAAGTAATAAAATCATTAGGCACTTTTACGGTAGGATCATAAGTAAATTCGGTATCGTCGAATATTACCGCTTTACGTCTTCTAATAGTATGGAAATACACCACAATATCCCCCGAAGCCATATTTTTAAGTAATGAATTTCGAATATTTTTTTTAATATCTAAATCTTCATCATCGGCAGTTTCAAAAGAAAATCCATTTATCTTTATAACTTGTAATAAGGAATTATCTTTAGTTAAAATGGTATTATTATCCCAGTGACATTTATAGGGAATAAAATGCGAAGTAGGTCGTTCTTGTTTAGCCCTTAATTCTTTAGCTGCCCTAGTTCTAAATAACTTCATTATATAATCCGATTTTAACTAATTTAATTTATTTAGCTTTAAATTGAGGTTTTGGTGCTTTTACCCGTTGTTTGTCTTAAAGTTATAATGTTATACAATATATTAAAAAATAATATAAGTTTTGTTATTTTTTTAATACAATACCGCCAAATACACCGATCTGTTTCCTATTTGCATAACAAAGAGTTATATTTATATGCCGTATGAATTTGCTCCGTAATAAAACTTATTTGGACATTGGCTTGTTTTTGACATTTTATTTAAATATAATTCTATGAACCTTGGCTCTTTAAAACAAATTATATAACCTATTAAATGTAAAGCTCCTGCAATAAATAAAATCATTATACCGTTATTCCAGATAAAAATTATCATCGTCATTATCATGTTTAATGCAGCAAATTTAATACTTACCCCAAATATCATAGGGGGGCGGGTTAAACCGACAAATAAAAGATCAGATGCTAATGCTCCTGCCATATAAAATCTCTCCTAGTTTTTAATTAAAATAACTTAATAATTATATAATAATCAATAAAAATTTGTATTATTTATAAATGTAGTTAACAATATTGAATTCGGACTTCGCTATTAACAAAATGTACGTAATTATTGCTGTTTTCTAGTATATTAATTCCTATTTTAATCAACTCTTCTTCGATCAATTGATTATTATCGTTTAACATTGATTTTAATAAATTACTGTTTTGTACTTTTACACTATAAGGAAATCCGCTAAATGTTTTTGATTTTTTATACGGTAATATTAAATGTTCTGCACCTAAAGTAGAAGTAATTATTGCTGCTGTTAAATTAACGTCTAACAAATGGGTGTTTTCTTGACTATCATGTGCAAAAGGCGTTATTACGGGTATAATATTATGATCTTCGAAATTTAACAAAATTTCGGGATTAACTATGATAGGTTCGCTTATGAAACCAATATCTATAACATCACGGTTTGCAACTCTGCGGTTTGATAACGTAGATTTACGTGCCTGTAATAAATTAGCATCTTTACCCGAAATACCGATTGCATAACAACCGGCATTACTAAGTTTTGTTACAATAAGTTTATTAACGTAACTAGATAAAATTTCCATAATAACAGTATTGTTTATAGAATTATTCGCATCTATTTTACTAATTTTCTTACTAAAATTTTTATCTATTCCCGATATTAACGATAAATTACGTAAATCTATATGATCGTGTACTATATATATTTTAGCACCGCACATATCGAGTAATTTGATAGATTCTATAAAAGAAGTGAATAAATTGTTATTGATAATAATAACAGAAGGTAGCTTTATAACTACTGCTTTATTTTTAAGCTCGTTACTAGATTTTATTATATCTTTGATTATAGAAATATTAGTTATTTCTTTATCTAGCGAGTTTGATGGATTCTGCCAAGCTAATTTTAAGTTCTCTAGCACCTTCTTTACTCCTGCTACTTACATAAATAAGATTACATGAGTAGTTTAAAGTTGCAAGAAAATTCTGTGCTTCTAGGTTAAGGTTTTTTCGATCCGTAACTTTATCGGATTTCGTGAAGATAATCTGGAAATCCCGATTATTTTCACGTAATAACTTTGCTACTTTTATATCGTTTTCTTTTATTCCTCTTCTTGAATCGATTAATAAATTGATTAGTCGAAGATTATCTCTCGTTTGCAGATAGTGGCTTATTAGTACTTCCCATTGCTCTCGAACTGCTATAGGAACATTTGCAAAGCCGTAACCGGGTAGATCAACTAATATGAGTTTATCAACAAGATTAAAAAAATTTATTTGTCCGGTACGTCCCGGGGTATTAGAAACTTTGGCAAGGTTTTTGTGGTTACATAAAGTATTGATTAAACTGGATTTGCCGACGTTTGACTTACCGACAAAGGCAATTTCCGGTATCCCGAAATTTGGAAATTGATTGATTTTCATAGCACCGGCTATGAATTTAGCTTGCTGACGAAAAAGCTTGTTGGTATCTAGCGGTTTGTTATTAGCTGCTTTTTCGTTAGTCATAATAGATGTGTTTTATTTTTTTAAGCTTGCGATACCGATGTCATTCTTACTTAGGCTAGGCGTTGCCTGCATGGATATCTCATCGTCATTGCGAGGAGCGGAGCATTGTTGCGTGGATCAAAAAAACCGCTCGATGTCATACCGTGGCGGCGTTGTTGCGTGGATCATTTCCATCGCTGTCATCCCGTGATTTATTCACGGGATCCAGCTAAAATACTAGAATTATTAGTATTTTTAGTTATTTTTCTGGACCCCGTGGTCAAGCGGCGGGGTGACATTGAGGGATTTTCAGATCCACGCAACAACGCCTACCGTGGCTTGGGAACTAGATCCAAAAAAAATATTTAATAAAATAAACATATAAAAAACTGAATTTTTTATATGTTTTACTGGATCCCGTGAATAAATCACGGGATGACAGTGCAACAAGGTCGATGCTCGTTTGCAATAACAATGAGATACTACAACACCACACAGCAATGATATCGAAATTTAAAATGGTAGCGGGGGCTGGATTTGAACCAACGACCTTCAGGTTATGAGCCTGACGAGCTACCGAGCTGCTCCACCCCGCAATAACTGAAGAAATAACTTATTTATAGTCAATTAAAATGAACTAAAAGCGTTGCCTGCGTAGATCGAAAAAACCCGCTCGGTGTCATACCGTGGCTTGACCACGGTATCCAGAATTACAACTAAAAATATCAATAATTTTGATATTTTTAACTGGATCCCGTGAATAAATCACGGGATGACAAGGGTGAGACCGAGTCATGCAATAACGTCTTTCGCTTCTCGCAATGACGACACATTGACTTTTTCTAGGCAATGCCGTAAAACTAATTAGCTTTTTTAGCACCAAAAGAAAGACCGGAGAATCTTTTATTAAAGTCACTAATACTTTTATTAGACTGGTTTACCACATTTCCGATATCTTTATTCCACGCCGGATGCTTCCTAAAGTCAACGTCCATCAGGATCTCACCTGTAGGATGAGTTGACATTGTTTCAAAAACATCACTACCGACTTTAATCAAAAACTTTTTATATTCTGGATGTATACCGCTTTTCATGATAATTTTTCCGCTTTAGTCTGAATTATTTTTTTCTTAATAGTTCTAGCTCTGCTAGATAAAATATCACTGTCAGCTTTTAAAATATATGCATCAAACCCGCCGGCTTTTTCAACCGAACTAATGCAACGTGCATTAACGGACAATCTATATGCTTGTGCCGTTATATCGCTTGTAAATTTAACCGATCTTATATTAGGCTCAAAACGCCTTCTGGTTTTACGTTGTGAATGTGATACATTATTACCGTATAAAACCCCCACACCTGTGAGTTCGCACTTACGAGACATAAGTCAAATACCTTATAACTTTATTTAATATTAATAGAAGAAAATATAAAGCAACACCGCCTTAGTGTCAAGACATAATTAAAAATATAGCTTTAAGAATGAAGTTATATTTTATTCTTGATTCTTTAGAAAAATTTTAATTGCGTTAATTAGTACTGGGTACTATTTTAAATGCATGTCTATATTACACGCTACAATCCTAACTATTTTTCCCGAAATGTTCCCGGGCAGCCTCGGGCTTTCCTTAGCCGGGCAAGCATTACATAAAAATATTTGGTCATATAATATTGTAAATGTCCGTAATTTCGGTCTAACTAAGCATAAAAACGTTGATGACGAAGCTTATGGCGGCGGCGACGGGCTTATAATGCGTCCCGACGTACTCGGCAAAGCACTAGATCATGCTTTATCCTTAAACCCTAATGCTAAAGTTTACTATCCCTCGCCCCGAGGTAAAGTCTTTAACCAAAGCCTTGCTAAAGAGATATTACAGGATGAAAAGCTGATCTTTTTGTGTGGACGTTACGAAGGGATTGACGAACGCATAATTGAAGAGTATAATGTTACGGAAATTAGTGTAGGCGACTACATTTTATCCGGCGGGGAAATACCTACCCTTACTATTCTTGATTGCTTAATTCGGCTACTGCCCGGGGTTTTGATGAATCAAAATACGCTATCTTCCGAATCGTTTGAAGAAACGGGAGAGTTCAGCGGCGGGCTTGAATGTCCTTTATATACAAGACCTGAAATTTGGCGAGAAAGAAAAGTACCAAGCGTTTTATTATCCGGTAATCATAAATTAATTACAGAGTGGAAACGTAACCAATCTAATATGATTACTAAATTACGCCGTCCGGAATTACTTAAAGATTAAAGATTTAGGAGTTAACAAATGAATATTATTGACCGCTTTGAACAGGAAAATATTTCAAAGCTTATTGCAAATAAAAAGATTCCTGCTTTCGAAGCCGGTGATACCGTTAAAGTTACCGTTAAAATAGTTGATAAATCAACCGAAAAAGACGGTAAGGAAAAATTAACCGAAAGATTCCAAGCTTATGAAGGCGTGGTTATCGCTAAAAGAAATCGTGGTATTACTTCTTCTTTCGTAGTTCGTAAAATTAGCCACGGTGAGGGTGTTGAAAGACGCTTTATGATATATTCACCGGTAGTACATTCTATTGATGTAGTAAAATACGGTGTAGTTCGTCGTGCAAAACTTTATTATTTAAGACAAAGAAGCGGTAAGTCGGCAAGAATTAGAGAAAGACATATACCTATCGCTAAAAAAGCTAAAACAGTAGAAGCTTAAACGCTTTTATTCTTACGTAACGCTTGCCTTGCGTGGATTAATTGTAGTACTGTCATCCCGTGATTTATTAGACTTTGTAACATGGATCTGGATGTCATTCCCTCAAAGGCGTTGCCCGCGTGGATATGTAAAACCCCATTATGTCATTCCTGCGGAAGCAGGAATCTAGGAAAAATAAATATAAACGCAGCAAGCTTTGAAAATTAAAAGCTCGATATTATCTCGCTTTATGCTGGATTCCTGCGAAAGCAGGAATGACATCGAGAGCTTTTTAAAACTGTCTAATATTATAGATGCAGCCAATTTTTCAAATTCAGCGAGTATATATACTAAATCCCCAAAGTATCTCTATATAACTCAAGCATAGCGTCTTGCTCGGCAAGCTTACCTTTATCTAATTTCTTTAACTTTATTACGGATTTCATAGCTTTAACATCAAATCCATGTGATGAAGCATCTTGAAAAATATCCTTTATTTCTTGTGATAAATCGGCTTTTTCCTGCTCTAATCTTTCTATTTTGCTTATATATTGTTCTAATTGTGCTTTTACTACGACTTCTGACATAAAAAATTATTTAACCTTTTTGAATTTACTATATAATACAAATATAGTTTTTATTCAATAGATATATAATAATGCAAATTTATCCTTTAAGACTTTTACCCAATAAAATCGATTTCGATTTTATGAATTTTAAAAAAGTAAGTTATACTTTCTCAATTATTTTATCACTAATCAGCTTTATATGGATCGGCATATACAAATTTAACTTCGGGATTGATTTTGCCGGCGGTATAGTTATTGAAGTAAGGCTTGATCAAACACCTGATTTACCTAAAATGCGACAGGTTCTCGGCGAGCTTGGAATCGGTGAGGTAGTGTTGCAAAATTTCGGTAGCGAGCATGATTTATCGATTAGATTCGGCAGTAACAGCGAAGAGAATTTAATGAAAAATATTGAACTGATTAAGTCAACTTTACAGAATAATTTTCCTTATAAATTTGAGTATCGTAAAGTAGATTTTGTCGGTCCTCAGGTCGGTAGGCAGCTAATCGAGGCAGGAACTATGGCAATGCTTTTCTCGTTTGCTGCAATTATGGTTTATATTTGGGTGCGGTTTGAGTGGTATTTCGGTCTTGGTATACTTATTGCTTTAGTACATGACGTAATTCTAGCTCTTGGTTTCATGAGTGCGACAAGGCTTGATTTTAACTTAAGCACTATTGCGGCAGTTTTAACTATTATCGGATATTCCGTTAATGATTCAGTTGTAATATATGATCGAATTAGGGAAAACTTGCGGAAATATCATAAGAAAGGCATTACGGAAATTATAAACGTAAGTATCAATGAAACTTTATCAAGAACAATTTTAACGGTAGTTACTACTTTACTTGCTAATTTAGCCTTAGTTTTATTTGGCGGTGAGGCAATCCGCAGCTTTAGCGTACTCGTGTTTTTCGGGATAATAGCCGGTACTTATTCATCGATATTTATTTCCGCTCCGATACTTACGATTTTTGCCAATAGGAAGTTCAATGTCATTCCTGCGAAAGCAGGAATCCAGAAAAAATAATGAATTTATGCTAAAAAAAGAAGATAGAATTTTTACTAATTTACATGGCGAGCAAAGCCATGATTTGAAATCCAGTAAAAAACGTGGCGATTGGGATAATACTAAAGCGTTGCTAGGTAAAGGTAGGGACTTCATTATTGAAGAAGTCAAAAAATCAGGACTTAGAGGACGAGGAGGAGCCGGATTTTCTACAGGTATGAAATGGTCGTTTATGCCAAAAGAATCGAAAAAACCGTCTTATTTAGTAGTTAATGCTGATGAATCTGAACCCGGCACTTGCAAAGACCGTGATATATTAAGATTTGAGCCGCATAAATTGATTGAAGGCTGTTTACTGGCAAGCTTCGCTATAGGAGCAAATCATTGCTATATATATATTAGAGGTGAATTTTATAACGAAGCTTCCAACATTCAACAGGCATTAGATGAAGCATATAAAGACGGTTTAATCGGTAAAAATGCTTGTGGCTCAGGCTTTGACTGTGATATTTATCTGCATCGTGGAGCCGGAGCTTATATTTGCGGCGAAGAAACAGCCTTGCTTGAAAGCTTAGAGGGTAAAAAAGGAATGCCTCGTTTAAAACCGCCTTTTCCTGCCGGATTTGGGTTATATGGCTGCCCAACTACCATAAATAACGTTGAATCTATCGCCGTAGTACCAACTATTTTAAGGCGTGGTGCCGATTGGTTTGCAAGCATAGGTAAGCCAAATAACACGGGAACCAAGATTTTTTGTATATCCGGTCACGTTAATAAGCCTTGTAATGTCGAAGAGGCAATGGGGATTTCGTTAAAAGAACTGATTGAGAAATATGCCGGCGGTGTTCGTGGCGGTTGGGATAATCTTAAAGCTATAATTCCGGGGGGTTCTTCCGTACCTTTATTGCCTAAATCTATATGTGAGAGCGTAGATATGGATTTTGATAGTTTAAAAGCTGCCGGTTCTAGTTTAGGTACTGGCGGGATTATCGTTATGGATAAATCCACCGACATTATTTATGCAATAGCAAGACTCAGTAAATTTTACATGCATGAGTCATGCGGTCAATGTACTCCTTGTCGTGAGGGAACGGGCTGGATGTGGCGTGTTATGATGAGGCTTGTAAAAGGTAATGCCAAAAAATCCGAAATAGATGAGCTTCTTAACGTTACAAAAGAAATAGAAGGGCATACAATCTGTGCCTTAGGCGATGCCGCCGCTTGGCCAATCCAAGGGCTAATACGACATTTTAGGACTGAGATTGAAGAGAGGATACATAAATATACGGTGACTTGACTTTATCGTCATTGCGAGGAGCGAAGCTTTGTTTCATGGCTCGAAAAACGTCCTCGATGTCATACCGTGGCGGCGTTGTTGCGTGGATAATTTTTACCCGTCATTACGAGAAAATTACGAAGTAATTGACGAAGCAAGGAAGAAAAAAAATTCTGGCTCACAGAATTTTTTTATTATTTTTCTGGATTGCCACGTCGCTTCGCTCCTCGCAATGACGATTGCTGCTTTCGCAAAAACAATATCAACAAAATATTATCTATAAAAAAACTTTATGCAAACAAATAACGAACCAAATAATACCAAAACAACAACTCAAGAATGGATCTCTTTCATTTTCGTAGTATTTATCGCATTAACGATTAGAATACTTATTATGGAGCCGTTTACCGTTCCAACCGGTTCTATGAAAGCAACTATACTTGAAAATGACTATGTGTTTTCCACTAAATATAGTTACGGATACAGCAATTACTCTTTGTCGTTTTTTGACTTTATTCATCTTTTTGACGGACGAATATTTGCACGTTCTCCGGAGCGTGGCGATATTGTAGTTTTTCGCCCTCCTAATAATATGAGTGTTAGATATATAAAGCGTCTAATAGGACTTCCCGGCGATAAAATTCAATTAATTGACGATGTAGTATATATTAACGACCAAAAGATAGATCGAGTAGAAGCAGGAACTTATGTAAGCGAAGAAGGCAGAACATATTTGAGATTTAAAGAAACATTACCAAACGGCAAAGCATATTACTCTTATAAGCTCGCCCCTGTTCTTGGAACTATCTCTAACAATGAGTATGGGAATACGGATGTTTTTTATGTCCCTGAAGGGAAATATTTCTTTTTGGGCGATAATAGAGATGAATCAAATGATAGTAGAATCGATCTTGGATATGTACCGTTTGAAAATTTTATTGCTAAAGCACAATTTATTTGGTTCTCAACAAAAATAACCTGGTGGGATAATGACATAGGCGTTTTTGGTTTAATCCTAAAATTAAAGCCATGGGTAGAGTCTATAAGGGTTAACAGGCTTTTCAAAAATCTATATAGCATGGATGAGTAATGGAATCATTTAACGAATTAGAAGAATTACTTAGTTATAATTTTAAAAATACAGAGCTTTTAATAGAAGCATTAAGCCACCCGTCTTTAAGACAACATCATGAATATAAGGCTAATAAAGATTATGAACGTTTAGAGTTTTTAGGCGATGCCGTACTAAATCTAGTAATTACGGAAATTTTATTTAAAAACTTCAAAGATTATAACGAAGGAAATTTAGCTAAAATTAGATCATATTTGGTTTGCAAAGAAACAATTTGTGCGGTTGGTAACAAGCTTATTTTACAAGACCATATTATTATGACTCACGGCGAAGAAATCGCCGGCGGGCGTGATAATCCTAATAACCTAGAAAATGCTACGGAAGCTTTGATTGCAGCTATATATCTTGATAGTGATATTACTACAATTCATAATATTATCAAAAAATTATGGGCAGAATTTATAAATGTTAAAGATTTAACGGATTATGACCCTAAAACTGCCTTACAAGAATTGGCACAAAGCAAAAATCACCACATCCCCATATATCAGCTTATTAAAAGAGAAGGCGTAGCTCACTCGTCAATTTTTACTGTTCTTGTAAAAATTAAAGATTATGAACAAGCAGGTACAGGACATTCTATAAAAGAAGCTGAAAAGAACGCCGCAAGAAGTTTATTGCATAAGCTCAAATCATTATAAAATATGGTATTAATAAGAGGATTATATGATAAAATACTTACGATTTTAATTGCTACCTTTTTACCTTCTAGTGCTGAAACAAAGTTAGAATATTATAAAACTAGTCTTTATTTTGCTGGTAAAGGTGATCAATTACTTAATTTAGGTAGATATGAAGAATCTATTAAAGCTTACGATAAGGCGATTGAGCTAAATCCTAATGATTTAGATTCTTATAACAATAGAGGTGCTGCACTAGCATTGTTAAAAAAATACGAGTTAGCTATAACAGAATTTAATAGGGTGATTAAATTAGATCCAAATTATTCAGGCTCGTACTATAATAAAGGTTTAACCTTAATTAAACTTGGTGATTATAAATCAGCATTCAAAGCAATAAATAAATTTATAGATTTAGAACCTACAAAAGATAAACTTGATCGAGTTATTGTAGCTTACGATAAAGCGATTGAGCTAGAACCAAATAACACAGATTTATACCGTGACAAAGAGGCTATTTTACAAAAACTGCTCAAGTACGAATTAGTAGAAGAATTTAGTAAAACATTTAAGTTAAAACCTGATGACGCAATTTCCTATGCTGATAAAGCTTCAAATGTGGTACAATTATGTTATGAGGATTTAGCAGGAGATTTAGTACGAGAAGCTATTTCTCAAAACCTTTATTCTACTAAAGCTAGTATGTTTAGTGTAGAGGGAAAATACGATTTAGCACTTGAAGCTATTAATAAATGTATTGAATTAGAACCTAAAAATTTTTATTCATATTATAATAAAGCTAGAATATTAGATAGCTCCAAACATTATGATTTAGCAATTGAGTATTTTAACAAAGCTATAGAGTTAAATCCTAATAATGCAGGCTTATATTATAATAAAGCTTTAATCTTAGCTAAGTTAAATAAGTATCATTTAGCTCTTGAAAATATAAACAAAGCTATGGTACTAAAACCATACAATTTTCAACTTAAAGAGTTTAGAGAAGTGTTAGTACAAGAATTACAAAATTAAGTACATGTGGTAATGTCAATTTTATGACCCAACAAATTCAAAAAACAGTTTCGGTTTGTATTATCGGGCGACCAAATAGCGGGAAGTCTACTTTGTTAAATAGAGTAATCGGTGAAAAACTTTCGATAGTTACTCCAAAAGTTCAAACTACTAGGTCAATAATTACTGGCATTATTACCATTAACGATACGCAAATAATTTTGTATGATACACCCGGAATATTTGAGCCAAAAGGAACTTTAGAAAAAGCGATGGTAAGATGTGCTTGGTCTAGTTTGCATGGTGCCGACATCGTTATGTTAATTATCGATAGTTTAAAGCCGCTAGATAGCATCACGCACGATATTTTAGATAAGCTTAACTCACTTAACATTATTCCGATATTTTTATTAAACAAAATAGACGTTGAACACAAATATCTAGATGAGATTAACGATTTTTTAAAAGAGCATTATTCTAGCAGTTTAATTTTTCCTATTTCAGCTTTATCAGGTAAAAATATTGATGGGTTACTTGAATATATAACAAGTAAAGCAAAAATCTCTCCATGGCTTTATGAGGAAGATGATATAACAAATTTGCCGATGCGTTTTATTGCAGCGGAAATTACTAGAGAACAGTTATTTTTAGGACTGCAACAAGAATTGCCGTATAAATTAACCGTACAAACCGAAAAGTGGGAAGAGCTTAAGGATAAGTCCGTAAAAATTAATCAGGTTATAGTAGTTTCAAGAGAGAGCTACAAAATTATAATACTCGGTAAAAACGGTTCTAAAATTAAAGATATAGGAGCTAAATCACGCAAACAAATGGAGCAATTCTTTGGCTTCCCCGTGCATCTATTCCTCTTTGTTAAGGTGCGTGAGTTATGGGAAGATAACCAAGAATTTTACGAATATATGAAAGTGAAGTAATATGAAAAAATATTTTAGATTTTTCTTTTCCGCTCTATTGTCATTTTTGCCGTTAAGTAGTAAAGCTGAAATTAAAGCTCTTTCTTATATGGATTATTATAACCAAGGTATTGAGTTTTATGAAGCAGGTAAATATAATTTAGCTTTAGAGGCATATAACAAAGCTATAGAATTAGAAACTAACAATGCAAATTTACACTTTGAAAAAGGTTTAACTTTAAATGAGTTAGAGCAACCCAAGCTTGCTATTGAAAGCTTTGATAAAGCCATAAAATTAAATCCGGCAATCTCTGAATTCTATTATCTTAAGGCTACAACTTTAATGACATTAAAAAATAACGATTTAGCTTTAGAAAATTACAATAAAGCCATAAAATTAAATCCTAATAATTCAGAAGTGTACTTAGGTAAAGGTTTAACTTTATTGAATTTAAATCAATATGACTTAGCTTTGGAAGCTTGTAATAATGCAATGCATTTGGGTTTCAATGACTCATATG
This sequence comes from Rickettsia endosymbiont of Pyrocoelia pectoralis, assembly GCA_020404425.1. GTDB lineage: Bacteria > Pseudomonadota > Alphaproteobacteria > Rickettsiales > Rickettsiaceae > Rickettsia. The sequence continues at coordinate 14,131 of DYDX01000032.1, read as the reverse complement.
TATATTATCAAAGAAGCTTAACTTTACGTAAATTAGAAAAAAATAACTTAGCATTAAAGGATTGTAATAAAGCTATAGAGTTAGAACCTAATGAATCAGAATTCTATTATGGCAAAAGTATGGTATTAGTAAATCTTGAAAAATATGGTTTAGCACTTGAAGCAATTGATAAGGCTGTTGAGCTAAATAACAATAATCCTGAGTTATTTTGTTTTAAAGGTATAATATTATCTATCCTAAAGCAGTATAACTTGGCACTTGAAAATTTTAACAAAGCTATAGAGTTAGAGCCTAATAATGCGAGTTTCTACTGTGATAAAGGAGTGTCGCTAGCATATTTAGGTAAGTATGATGAAGCATTAGAGGCAATTAACAAGGCACTTAAATTAAATCCAAATTATGCAAATGCCCAAGAGATGAAACAAAAGTTATTAAAAAATAAATAAGTAGTTCTTAGCATTTAATAAAACAAAGCTAGTATTACAGAGTTAGGAGCAAATCACGCAAACAAATGGAGCAATCCCCGCGCATCTATTCCTCCTTGTTAAGGTGCATGAATTATGGGAAGATAACTTTTACGAATATATGAAAATATAGCGATGTAGGAAGATATCTTTGGTTTTCTTCTCTATTATTACTTTTCCTAAAATCGGTAAAACTAACATGAAAAACAAAGTACTACCATATGTAAAATATTACAATAAAGCTGTTGAGTTTTATAAAACAGCACAATATGAACTAGCATTAGAGTCTTATGATAAAGCTATTACATTAGAACCAAGTAATTACAATTTGTATTTTGAAAAAGGTTTAACTTTAAATGAACTACAACAATATGAATTAGCTATTAATAATTTTGACAAAGCTATTGAATTAGAACCTGATAATTCAGAAATATATATGATTAAGGCAGTAACTTTAGAGTTATTAGGTAAATATGATCTAGCATTGGAAAATTACAATAACGCTATAGAGCTAGAACCTGATCAGCCGGATTTTTATTATGGTAAAACTATAGCATTAATAGGATTAAAAAGGTATGATTTAGCACTTGAGACAATTGATAAAGCATTAGAGTTAAATCCTGACCATGTTTATGCTCAAGAGTTAAAAGAATTTTTATTAGAAAAAATAGCTGAGCTTTTATGGTAGTACTTGGGATTGATCCCGCACTTACTAATATTGGATGGGCAGTAGTTGCAAGACAATCTACTAAACTGAACTATTTAGCTAGCGGCACAATAAAAACAAATAGCAAGGATGAAATTCATAATAGACTTGCTTTTATTGTAAGCACGTTAGAAAAAGTAATATTAGAATATCAGCCCAATATGGTAGCAATCGAAGAAACTTTTGTTAATAATAATAGCGTAACTTCGTTAAAACTTGGCTATGCCAGAGGTGCTATAATGTCACTTATCGGTAGATATAGCTTAAATTTACGTGAGTTTAAGCCTAATACGGTCAAAAAAACCGTTACGGGATACGGTCATGCCGAAAAAGATCAAATTTTGCATATGATTAAACTTTTACTGCCCGGTACTTCGGCTATTACTAATTCGGATGAAGCCGATGCCGTTGCAATTGCCTATACTTGCCATGTTATGAGAGTTTAAATGAATCCGGTAATAATATTAGTTGCACCGCAAATGGGCGAAAATATCGGTGCTACCGCAAGAGCAATGAAAAATTTTGGCTTAAGTGAGCTACGAATTGTAACCCCAAGAGATGGATGGCCAAGTGAGCAAGCACGTAGTAATGCTGTTGGAGCGGTTAACATTATAGATAATGCAAAAATTTATGATAGTTTAGAAAGTAGCATACAAGATCTTGAATATTTATATGCTACTACTTGTATTAAACGCGTTATGAATAAGGATTATGTATTTTCACCTAATTTATCTTTAGATTACCCACATTTGCAAAAAGTCGGTATAATGTTTGGAAGGGAGAATAACGGTCTTAGTAATGAAGAAATTTCGTTTGCTAATAAAATAGTTACAATCAATACAACGGAATTTAGTTCACTAAATATTGCACAAGCGGTTATTATAATATGCTATGAGTTATTTCGTAATTCTACTTCAAGAGAAGACATACGCAATATTCAAAAATTAGCAACAAAACAAGAATTAGGATATTTTTTAGAAAATTTATTTACAAAACTCGATAAAAAAGGATTTTTTAAAGCATCTGAGCAAAAGCTTAATATGCAGCAAAATATCACTAATATATTTATGCGTATAAATAACCTTTCTTCCCCTGAAGTCCAAACATTACAAGGTATTATAAAATCTTTAGATAGATAGGATAACTTTATTAAAGATACTACTATTTTTTAATATTTCTACTTCTTCTATGCACCAAGGAGAAAAACTATCTAAATTTTTTTCCATAAAGGTTAGGAAATCAGTCCATTTTAATATCTTTATTTCTTCTATCTCGTCTTTGTTAATATTAACTTCACTATTTGATAAAGCTAAATATATCGGACATATTTCGTTTTCGGTAATATTATTTAAAGTAAATTTGTAACGATAATTCGATATAAAAAATAATTTTTGTATCGGTATGCCTAACTCAAACAAACTATATCTATGCACCGCTTCTTCGTATGATTCATTAAGCCTTGGATGACCGCAAAAGCTATTTGACCAAAATTTAGCCCATGTTTTCTTATTACTACTTCTTTTCTGAATTATAATTTCTTTTTTATCATTAAATACAAAGACCGAAAATCCTCTATGTAGCGGAGTATTTAAATGATGTACCGTTAATTTATCTTCAGTACCTAATACATTATCATTTTCATCAACTAGTACAACGTGGTTATCAGTATTTATTATCATTGATTGTAGATTCAATTAATTTATGATATTTTTCTTTTATTGTTATTAAATCGTAATTACCTTCATACTCCCCTTCTAATGCAATAATTTTTTGCAAATAAAAATTTATTTTTTTTGTGTCCGATTTATTTTTTATTAAACAATTATTTTTCATAATAAAAGACTTAAGGTTATATAAATAAAGTTTTATTTTCTTTACTTGTTTAGCAATTAAAAAAATTTCATTTGGTTTTATTACTAATATTGTTATTAAAAAAGTTAGTATTAATTGCGTCCAAGACATATTTTAAATTAATTTTTTGTGCTTATATTTTGGATTTAAAGTATTTTCACCTTTAATTTTTAACATATATTCATGATAATCTTGATAATTTCCTTCAAACCAAGTTGCATTACCATCAGTATCATATGCAATAATATGAGTAGCTATTCTATCTAAAAACCACCTATCGTGACTAATTACTAACACACAACCGGCAAAATCTAAAATAGCATCCTCAAGGGCTCTTAATGTATCTAAGTCTAAGTCATTAGACGGTTCATCTAATAATATAACATTCGCACCCTCTTTTAATAATTTTGCTAAATGTACTCTGTTACGCTCTCCTCCTGAAAGTTGACCAACTTTTTTTTGCTGATCACCACCTCTAAAGTTAAAAGCAGCACAATATGCTCTACTTTTAACTATACTATTTCCAAGTTGTAATTCATCTAACCCTTCTGCAATTTCTTCCCAAACAGTTTTATTATTATCTAAATGGTCGCGTGATTGATCAACATACCCTAATTTTACTGTTGAACCAATTTTAATCTCACCTCCATCAGGTTTTATTTTATCTATAATAATATTGAATAATGTTGTTTTACCTACACCGTTTGGTCCAATTATTCCTACGATCGCTCCACGTGGAACTTTAAAACTAAAATCCGTTAATAGTATCTTATCATCGAACTTTTTGGTTATATGATTTGCCTCAATAACCAAATCACCTAAACGTGGTCCATTAGGTACAATTATTTGAGTAGGATCAGTTTTTTGTTCTTGTTGTTTATTTAGCAATTCTTGATAAGCCGTAATACGTGCTTTACTTTTTGATTGTCGAGCTTTTGGAGTTTGTCTAAGCCATTCAAGCTCTTTAGTTAGCTGTTTTTTCCTATCATCTTCTTCTTTATTTTCTAAAGCTAATTTTTTTTGTTTTTGCTCAAGCCAAGAACTATAATTTGAGTGCCATGGGATACAATTACCTCTATCTATTTCTAATATCCACTCTGTCACATTATCTAAAAAGTAACGATCATGAGTAATTACTATTACTATACCATCATAAGTTTTAAGATAATTTTCAAGCCAAGAAACTGATTCTGCATCTAAATGGTTTGTAGGCTCATCAAGTAATAACATATCCGGTTTTTCTAGAAGAATTTTACATAATGCCACTCTTCTTTTTTCTCCACCGGAAATTTTAGTAACGTTTGCTTCTTTTGGCGGACAACGCAGTGCAAACATAGCAATCTCTATTTCGCGTTCTAAATTCCACCCATCACAATTATCTATTTTCTCTTGCAATTCTGCTTGCTTAACAAAAAGATTTTGCATTTCTTCATTGGTAATTTCAGCAGTAAACTGATTGCTTATATCATTAAATTCATCAACGAGCTTTTTCTTTTCATGAAGCCCTTCCATAATATTTTCAAAAACATTTTTTTGAGGATTCAGATATGGTTCCTGAGGCAAGTAACCTACCTTTATACCTAATGCAGCTCCTGCACTACCTTCATAATCTTTATCAAGACCGGCCATAATTTTTAATAGAGTGGATTTACCTGCTCCATTATGTCCAATTATACCGATTTTAGCTTTTGGTAAAAAAGACAAATCTGTTTCTTTTAAAACTTGCTTACCATTTATATTTTTGCTTAGTTTATCCATTTTATAAACATATTGAAATGACATAAATTATTATTTCCTTAATTTAACTTCGATAAAATTCTATCTAACTCTTCTAAATTTTTATAATGAAACATTAATTTTCCTCCTAGAGAGTAGTTTTCTATTGTTACTTTTATATTAAACTTTTCCGATAATGCTTTTACTAACATTTGTAAATCATTATCTGTACTTTTTTCTATTAAAAAACGTTTTCCTATTTTATTATCAGGGGATTTTGTATATTCATTTTGAGACCATTGTCTTACTAATTCTTCAGTTTGACGTACATTTAAATCATTATCTATTATGTGGTTTGCTATTATTTCTGCATGCTCATGATTTATTAAACATCTAGCATGACCCATACTAAATAATCCATTATCTACTTTATCTTGGATAGATTGCGGTAAATTATTTAACCTTAATAAGTTAGCTATATGGCTACGGCTTTTTCCAAGCCTTTCTGCTAATTTTTCTGCTGTATAATTAAAATTCTCTACTAAATATTTAAACCCTCGTGCTTCTTCCATAACGGTTAAATCTGATCTTTGTATATTTTCGATTAACGCTATTTCCATACTTTCTTTAGCATCTAAATTTTTTATAATTACCGATACTTCAGAAATTTTTGCCAACTTACAAGCACGCCAACGTCTTTCTCCGGCTATAATTTGAAAATTATTATCAATAATAATAGGCTGCAATAAACCATTATTCAATATAGAATCTGCTAATTCTTTTATTTTATCGTATTCAAAGTTTTTTCTAGGCTGATTTTCATTTGGTTTTATTTTATTAATATCTATGGTTTGTATTGCTTCTGATACATCTTTTTCTATAGATATAACTTCTTCCCCGAGTAATGAAGATAACCCTCTTCCTAACCCTCTATTTTTCATTACACCTTCCTAAAATTTCTCTTGTTAGTTCCATGTATGCAACTGCTCCAGAACATTTATAATCATATATAATAGCCGGTTTCCCATATGAAGGAGCTTCAGATAGCTTAATATTGCGAGGTATGACAGTTTTAAACACTAATTCACCTAAACAGTTTCTTACATCCTCTTCGACTTGTTCAGTTAAACGATTTCGTCTATCATACATTGTAAATAATATACCTGCAATCTTTATCTTAGGATTTAATTTTTTCTCTATAACTTCAACTGTCTTTAGTAAATGACTTAGTCCTTCTAGAGAATAAAAATCACATTGCATCGGGATCAATACTTCATCACCTGCCACCAAAGCATTAACAGTCAATAGGTTTAGAGAAGGAGGGCAATCAATAATTATATAATCGTATAGTGTTTTTACCTCTTCTAACAATTTCATTAAAATATATTCCCGTTCTTCTAATCTCGTTAAATCCAATTCCGCAGCTGATAAATTAGCATTTGAAGGGACTATTTCTAAATTTGGAATACCGGTAAAAATTATTGCATCTTTTAATTTTATGAGGTTTGTTAGAGCTTGATATATAGTATTTTTACGTTGTTGCTGATTAATACCAAAACCTGTACTACTATTACCTTGCGGATCAAGATCTATTACTAAAACTTTCTTGTCCATAGCAGCAAGAGCAGTGGCTAAATTTACGGTAGTAGTGGTCTTAGCCACTCCTCCTTTTTGATTAACTATAGAAATTATTTTTACGGTCATATTATTTTTGTTAAGTCCCTAATTTCTAAAATTTTACTTTCTTCGGAAGTTATACTTGGATTAACTACATAATCAAATAACCAATTTTTTTTAGCTTCTTCTATTTCAGATAAATAGCTTTTTCCTTTTAAAAGTAATAATTTGTCTAGTATAAAAATATTCTCTGTACAATTGAGTATTGTATTCAGACTAGAAAAAGCTCTACAAACTAATATATCACAATTTATTTGTATTTTTTCTATTCTTTGATTAATTATCTGTATATTATTACCGGATATTTTCGCTGCTTTTTCTAAAAATATACATTTACGTAAATCAGCTTCTACTAAAGTTACTTGAGCTATCCCTGCTATAGATAATACTATACCTGGGAAGCCTGCACCACTTCCTATATCAACTATATGTATCTTTTTATTATCAATATATTGTATTAATTGTAAAGAGTCTAATATATGGCGTTTCCATAAATTTTGTACATCAGTCTCTGATACAAGATTGATAGCTCTATTCCATTTTTGTACTAATGCTTGAAAAATTTTTAACTTTTCAATTATTTCATGCGGAATCTCTATCATTATATTTAGTTTTTAAATAAACTATAATTGCAGTAATTGCAGCAGGAGTAATTCCCGGGATTCGTCGTGCCGCACCAATATTAACCGGTCTATGGTAAGAAAGTTTTTCCTGTATTTCTAATGATATACTCGGTATTTTTAAATAGTCAATATTTTTAGGAATTAATTCTACTTCTTCAGCATGAAATAAATTAATATCTGCAAATTGTCTGGCTAAATATGCTGAATATTTAGCTTCAATATAAAGTAATTGTAAAATATTTTTATTAGATTCTTTAAGTACAGGAAAAATTTTAATAACTTCTTCTATATTAAAATTAGGTATTTTAAATAAATCTAATGCTGTCTTATACGTACCATCTTGAGCAATTTGTACTCCCATTTTGGCAAGCTTGCTAGTAGTTAAAGATAACGCATTTAATAAAACTTTTGTTTTTTCTAGATTTTCGTATTTTGTATTAAATATTTCTTTTCGTTTTTGCGATATAAGTCCAATATTCACCCCTAATCGGGTTAAGCGTAAATCAGCATTATCGGCTCTTATGGATAATCTATATTCTGAACGTGACGTAAACATACGGTAAGGCTCTGTAGTACCATGCGTTATTAAATCATCTATCATTACACCAATATAACTATTTGCTCTTGTTAATATAAATTGAGGCTGATTTTTAATTGCTAAAGCGGCATTAATACCTGCCACTATACCTTGTCCTGCTGCCTCTTCGTAACCTGTCGTACCGTTAATCTGACCCGCAAAATATAAACCGGTTACTTTCTTTGTTTCTAACGTAACTCCTATTTCACGTGGATCAACATAATCATATTCTATAGCGTAACCGGGACGCAAAATTATTGCATTTTCCAGCCCGGGAATGGTTTTTATTAACTTATCCTGCACATCTTCAGGTAAAGAAGTAGAAATTCCATTAGGATAAATCGTATGATCATCTAAACCCTCAGGCTCTAAAAATATACGATGCTCAGATTTTGTACTAAATCTGACTATTTTGTCTTCAATGGAGGGACAATAACGCGGTCCTACCCCTTCTATTTGACCGGAATACATTGCAGATTTATCGAGATTTTCACGAATAATATCATGAGTTTTGGTAGTAGTTCTAGTCACAAAACAACTTATTTGAGGAATATTAACAATGTCTGTTAATTCAGAAAAAGGACGAGGTACTTTGTCTCCGGGTTGCGATTCTGTTTTGCTATAATCGATAGTACGACCGTCAATTCTTGGAGGCGTACCTGTTTTTAAACGTGCAAGTGTAAACCCTAGTTTTTTCAAGGTATGTGATAAACCATAAGAAGGCTCTTCATCTACTCTACCTGCAGGAATTTTTTTTTGACCGATATGTATAAGACCCGATAAAAATGTACCTGTAGTTAATACCACTTTTCTGCAAATTATTTTACTACTATCACTTAAAATAACAGCCGTCACTTCTGAAGATTTAACTTCAATATCTTCTACTTTGGCATATAATAAGGTTAGATTCTGATAATTTGTTACTAACTGATATATTGCGTTTCTATAAAGCTTTCGATCAGCTTGAGCACGTGGCCCCCAAACCGCCGGTCCTCTAGTTTCATTCAACATTTTATAATGGATGCCGGCTTGATCTATAGCGTATCCCATTAAACCGTCTAATGCATCAATTTCTTTAACTAATGTACCTTTAGCAATCCCCCCGATGGCAGGATTGCAAGACATTTCACCTAAATTTTCAGGTTTTAACGTAATTAAAAGAGTAGGTACTCCAAGACGTGCAGAGGCAGTAGCAGCTTCTACACCCGCATGCCCGCCTCCTATAACTATTACGTCATATTTTAACATTAATTATTCTATAATTTCACGTGGAGCAAAGAAAAAACTTATTTCTCTTTTTGCACTATTTTCACTATCTGAACCATGAACACTATTAGCTTCTATGGATTCACCTATATCTTTTCTAATAGTACCTTTTTCTGCTTCCGCAGGATTAGTTGCACCCATAACTTTACGATTTAAAGCTATAGCATCTTCTCCTTTAAGAACCTGTATTACCACAGGTCCTGAAGTAATATAATCAACTAAGCTACTGAAAAACGGTCTAGCTCTATGCTCGTCATAAAAATTCTCTGCTTCATATCTAGTAAGAAATTTCATTTTTTGTGCGACTATTTTTAAACCGGCATTTTCTAAATAAGTATTAATCTCACCTATTTTATTCCTTTTGATAGCATCAGGCTTAATCATTGAAAAAGTATATTGTATTGTCATATTTTATAACCTTATATAATTGTTAAATTTATTTTTTTGCTGAGCAATTCCATGTCAAAGCAAATAAACTACTCCCTAAAAGAGCAGAAATACTAAAAAATATAAACACTCCGTCCCATCCGTAATTATCACTTATCCAACCCACGCCTACCCCTGCAATAGATGCTCCTAAGTAACCAAACAGCCCTGATAATCCGTTAGCCGTACCTACAGCCTGACGTGTACTAAAATCAGCAGCGGCAATCCCTACAAGTAATTGCGGACCTGAAATAAAAAAACCTATTAAAGAAAGAATCATTATACTTAATAATTCGCTTTGGATAGGAAGCTGCCAAAATAAGATCAAGAATAAGCTAAGTAATACCATACATATTGTGCCGATAGGACCACGTCTTCCTTGGAATATTTTATCAGATAAAAAACCTGCTATTAATGCACCTGGAATTCCTATTATCTCATATAAACCTATTTGCAAACCAGCATTAGAAATGCTTATACCTCGTAACTCTTTTAAAAATGTCGGTGCCCAATAAATTACTCCTGAGCGTATTATATATACAAACATGTTTGCTAAACAAACATACCATATTAATTTATTATGAAAAACCATTTTAAGTAATTGCGGAGTTAGTAGCTTTTCATAATCACCTATGGATTCAGGTGGATATTCTTTATATTCTTCTACTGTAGGCAAACCTACTTCCTTAGGAGAATTACGAAGCCTGTTATACAAAAAGATTGATACTATACAAGCAACAACACCCGGAACGAAGAAAGCAGCTCTCCAACCAAACTTATCAATCAGATAGCCGCAACTTATCATAGCAAGAGCACCGCCTATTTGATTAGAGGTTGCACCCATTGCCCATTTCGTTCCAAGCTCGTTGGGAGCAAACCAATGGGTTAACATCTTTGTTGCGGGAGGCCATCCCATCGATTGAAACCAATTACTTGCTATCCATAAAATACCTATAAGCAACAAAGAATCAGAAAAACCTATTAAAATAGTGATAATACCAACTAATAAAAGACCTGAAACCATGAATATCCGAGAATTGGTTTTATCGCTGATAAAACCGTTACAAAACTTACTAACTCCATACATTATAGAGGAAGCCGTTAATATCCAACCTATTTGAGTTTTTGTAACTCCAAAATATTCTCTTATTGCTGGTGTTGCTATATTAAAATTTTGACGGCAAAAGTAAAAAGTTGCATACCCTATTATGATAGAATACAAAATCCTTACCCTCCAACCATTATACTTTTTTACGTACGGTGATCTCGGAATTTTAACTTTAGATTTTGTATTTTTCATATCATAAAATCCTATATTGACAAAGAAGGCAAGCCTTTTAAAACTTGCCTCTTACATTAAATTTTAAAATGCTATTTTTCGGTTTTATTAACTAAAACTTGATATTCTTTATTTAAGCCCTTAACAGCATATATCCATAATATTACTATCACAAAAAATATAGAAGCAAAATATGGCGTTGCTTCTACAAAACCGAATGCAGGAAACAAAATAAAAAACGTGGATTGAATAATAGCACCACCTGATTTACCAAACCTCCCGCCGATAACTTCAACAGCAGCCTGACCTTTTACACGTAAATCTTTATCAAGCGGAATGTAAGCCATGTTTTTAGTAGCATCAAATAGAGAATATTTAACGCCTTTACTTAAAACATTTTGGATCATACCTATCATAACTGCAAGAGCTAAAGGTCCTGAAGCAAGAATACCGGTTAAGTGCATAGCAATCATGCTGTCGAAAAAGATAAAAGCAAAAAATGCAGCACCGGTAAGTAGCATCATTAATGGAGTGATCATAGCAGCAGTCATCCATGATACTTTTCGTAAAATATTACTCCCTATAAGCATAAAAGCAATCGCAACCCAACCTTGATAAAATTGGAATTGACCCATATAAATAGTGTAAGCTTCTTTTGTCGGGTATAATTCTTTTACTTTTGATTTCCAAACACCTTCGACTAAATTTACCGAAACACCGTAAGCAATAAGTAATAATGCAATATAACCTACATATTTAGAAGTAAAGATCATTTTAAAACTATCTACTAATGACATTTTAGCTTTAGCTTTTTTCTCTTTTACTAACGCCGGATCATAAAGACGCGGATCGGTTAGAACGTTTTTATTCATCCATCTATATGTTAATATTACCAAAAAGCTACTTGTTATCATAATAACAAATAATGGGACAAATTTGAGATGATCGGCAACTATTTGAGTTTCTTCATGTAAAAAATATCCGATGATTACGGATGTCACAGGCAATGCTAAATTAGCAAGCAAGCCGAACATTGAGTAAAAACGTTTAGCTTCATCGGTCTTAGTAATTTGGTTAGCAAATTGCCAAAATAATAAACTTAGCATTAATGTTCCCCAAAGTTCGGCCATAGTATAAAAAGATGCAAAACTCCATTTTCCTATTATTCTTATAAACCATTTGAAATTAGGGTGTGCCAAACTTAAATTTTCTATGGTTTCAGGATCAGGATGCACTAAGTCGGGATAAGGATAAAGAACAAATGCAAATACTGCAAAATATGCTAAAAAGAACGAAGTAATGACGTAAAACACGTTTTCTTGCTTTAAAACATCACACAGCTTAACGTAAATTATCATTGCAATAACTGCGGACGGTAATACTATATAAGTTTTTAAGAAACTTATCGCCTCAGCCCCTATATCGGTTACTACAAAGCCGTCTTTAATCGAGCGAAGTGTTGAGTAGTTTAACAAGATACAAAACATCATAAATGCCATCGGCAAAAACTTTTTATTTTCATATCTTTCGATAGGCCAAATTATTTTTCTCAATTCCGAAATATAATTATTACTTTTAGTAGTACTCATAAATTAAATTTTTCTATTTGTTTTAAAGATAGGTATTATACTAATATTCGTTAAAAAAGTCAAACCTATTCATTATTTACCAAAAATTCTAATCCTAATATCACCCATGAATTTTTATGAATAGTTTTTTTAACCTTAAACCCAATTTTTTCATAAGCATTTTTAACATCCCTTACTTGAGAATCAAGAAAACCGGATAATATTAAATAACCTTTATCATTTATAAGTTCCTTAATTTGGCTAGATAGCTCTATTAACGGTGAAGCTAAAATATTACTAATAATTAAGTCAAACTTGACATCATAATAGCTATTTAATAAAATCTTTTCAGCATTATTGCGGTAAAATTGCACATGTGAATTATTAAAATGAGCGTTTTCTTTAGCAATTTCTATTGCTGCTTCATCAATATCGCAAGCTAAAATAGCTGCTTCATCCCATATTTTTTCAGCTACAAAAGAAAGAATACCGCTACCCGTTCCTATATCTAAAATCTTATTTACTTTAACATCTTTAATATATTCCAGTATTTCAATACATCCATAGGTAGTTTCATGACTGCCGGTGCCGAAAGCTCTAGAAGCCTCAATTAATATTAAACTCTTATCTTTAGGACATTTATCTTGATGTAATTTTGTGCAGATGAAAAAATTTTTGGTTTGAATTGGCGATACTTGATTTTGATAAAGTGCTACCCAGTCTTTATTTTCGATGTCTTCGAGTATAATATCACTGACAATTTTAGTATTATTAGATTCTGCAAGCTTTTGCATTTCTTCTTTTATAGGAAGTAAATTAGGCTTAATACTATAATAAGCTTCAAAACGCCAAATATCAGCCAGTTCCGCTTCTATTGTTTCAGATTTAACTTCATATACTGAAGTGACACTTGCTTTTTCTGAAAAAAATTCTTCAAATATGTCAATATCACGATATTGGATATCAAATGAAATTTTAAAAATATCTTTTAATTGACTATTAGTTTCAAACATGATCTACTTATATAAAATTCTAAATCGTAAATATATGATAAAAAATATAATTATTGCTATTTCTACCTTATTATTACTAAATACAACCAGCTTTGCTGCAGATAGTACTAGTTCCCCCAAAAAAGATACAGAAAAAACAAATGATAGTATAGCACAAAAAATTATAGATGAGTTTTATAATTATGCCAGAACTATAAAACCGGAAGTACGGGAAGAAGTAAAAAATTATCGAATAGAAATAGTTAATATTAATAAGACAAAACGTGAATTATATAATAGTCTTTCGAGCGAAGCCCAAAGTTTCTTAGCAAAAGAACAAGAATATAAACAAAGATTATCGATTTCTAAAACAAGTGATGAAACAGACGCATCTAAAGACGCTCAAGATCAAGAGAAGAAATAATACTAGGTTCTATGAACATTTCTAATTGATTTTATATTTTTAGGTATTTTTTAGCGAAAATTAATAAGATTTTTGCTGGAATAGTTATTCATATTTCGAAAAAATCTTATAATTTGCAGCAAAAAATAACCAAAATTAAATCTTTTTAGAAATCTTCACAGAACCTAGCTATTTCTTCAAAATTTTCTCGCCTTTCGTTTGTTTCTGCCCATTTTATAGCTTTATTAATTATTTCATTATTATTTTTATTGTAAAGCCACATTTCATTATCAGGAATAGACTTATCAGATTGGATTATGAATTTTTCCATATATATACTCCTTATAAATGAAGAACTGGTAGACGAAGCTCAATTTGGAAAAGAGCAAGAAGTCTGTAAGCCGAGGAGCGGAGCGTACAATAGTACGTGAGCATCTGAGGACTTACAAAGACGACTTGCAGCTAAATTCAAAAAGCTTCAGACAAGATGAATTTAAAGGTGAGCCTGCGGAACGTACATTTAGTACGTGAGCACAGGCGAATCCTGTAAAATTCGCTTGTATCAAGTTTTTTGAATAGCTGC
>DYDX01000031.1 GCA_020404425.1 Rickettsia endosymbiont of Pyrocoelia pectoralis | reverse complement strand
CTTCGCTCCTCGCAATGACGAAGCGGTGTCCACGCAACAACGCTGGTCAAGCCACGGGATGACATCCAGGACTCTTCAACAATGTTTGATAATTCATTACCAATTTTGTGCTTATTAAATCTTTACTAGTTTGAAATTCTATTTTATTTGCCTTAATTCCTGCAACGTTTTCAAATGAATGATGCTCTATTTTATCACCTATTTTACTAGCTAAAGTTAGAGCTACATTGCGATTTTTATCATTAGTAAAGATACATATTTCAAATTCCAACTGCACTATATTCTGCACGTTAGTAGATATATTATTAACATTTAATATATTAACAAGCAAGAACGGGTATTTTGCATCCTGTACGACCGAAAAATATATTTTATTAATCTTAGCTTTGATTTCGTTATCGTTCACCAGTAATTTATATAAACTTAGTTGAAAATTATGGATAAAATCATGATACATATATCTCTAACGCTATTATATTTAAAAATTTGCTTTTTTCTTCAATATTAATTATTCGTTTTATTTCAAATTCCCTTTCTTTAAATAAAATACGCATTTTGGTTGTGATATCTTTAATAAACCTTATCTTAAATAAAAAATACCCTTCCGTTATTATATGCCCAAAATTTATATTTTCTAAAGCAAGAAATTTATTATCGCATAAAGGAATAATCTCGGCATAAGCGGTAAGCGTCTCTATCCATCTATCCTCCTCCATAGGATCTAGAATGATATTTTCTAAAAATTTAATCTGATGTCTGAAATTTTTTACGGATGTTTTTTGCATATTTATAACCTTTTAAACTGAGTAAGGTGTCATACCGTGGCGGCATTGTTGCATGGATCGGAAAAACCCTCAATGTCACCCCGTGGCTTGACCACGGGGTCCAGTAAAATAACTAAAAACACTAATAATTCTAGTATTTTTTCTGGATACCGTGGACAAGCCACGGTATGACAGTAAACGCCATATTTTCTAAATCCGGATATCTCTATACGGTAAATAAAGATTTTTAACCTCTTTAGACAAGCCTATACAACTCGTAGCTTGACGGTCGTACATCTCAGCAACATGTAGCATTATTCCGTGTTTTATGGCATGCGGAATATTGTCTTTATCATAACCGCTGATATAATCTACCGTAAGCTCTTGATTATCTAAGGTTTTAGTTAAAGTTAAAACATTTTGATCAACTATATAATCATCTAAGTTTAAATTAACTTCCATATCTCTAGATTTCTTAGTTACCGTTAATATTTTCAGCAAAGGTTGGTATTTTAATAAAAACTCTTTTTTACCTTCTATATTACAAACAAATCTTACCTGTTTGGATATGAAATTCAGCTTAGTAAAATTCTCTGCCGCAGTTATTGCAGCATCAATTAATCCGGTTATTAAATCATCATCATAGCTCGCTTCCACCCGCATATAATTTTTGACCTGCTCTAAGCTCCATATTTCTTGCGGAAATGTATGTATGATTTGAAAATTGTGTTTTTTGAACATAAATAATCCTCGATGTCTTACTATTCTTGATTAAAGTCTGTAGTTTTAATTAGATAGACGAAGTTTTATTTGGAAAAGAGCAAGGCGTCTTGAAGCTGATAACCGCAGCGTATACTTAATACGTGAGGATTATCAGCAAAAGACAACGTAGCCAATTTTTCAAATAAAACGAGTATATCTAGCCAAACACACCAATCTTGATAGCTTCAGAATTAACCACATCACCCCCTACTCTCTTAACTGCGTAAAACTTAACAAAAGGCTTTTCGGTGTAAGGATCACGCATGATATTAATACCGCTTCTATCGACTATTTTATAACCTGCTCTAAAATCACCTATTGCTATAGCCGGACCTTTTTTATCCATGGACGGCATATCTGAGCTACAAACCACCGGTACACCGCATATAGTCTGCTTAAATGAATCGGACATAGATTGCTGCCAAATAAAACGTCCTTGATTATCTTTGAGCTTTTGCACTTCCGACAAGGTAATACGGTTCATAAGCAGCGTTGCATTGGCTAGATATTCTTCTTTAAGCGAATTTATAAAATCAAGTAATATATCTGCGGTGATTTTGTTACCCATCTTAACTTTTTCGATTTTCTTATGTTCGGGTGATAAAATACCTCTAGGTTTTTTAGCTCCGTCACCGTTTATAAATGCATCATTTTCCATTTTAACGAAACTGTCACGTAATCGCTCGGTCAGCCAATTCTCTATTTTAATAGTTGCGTCATCAAGTAATGCTTGGCTAGCTTTCGGCTGTGCGTATAATTCATGAACGAAAATACGTTGTTGCTTTAATTTTGCAGCCGTTGTTACCTCTCTTGGGTCTACCTCCCCAACCCATCCGCTATTAAATTTGCCGTCTTCACTTATTATATCAAGAGCATTTGTAGAAATTGTTTCAATCGAAGCTAGCTGCCTCATAGGTGATCTTGCATTAATCTCGGTAATAATACTATGGTACAGGGTTTGCAGTATTAAAAATCCCCCTGCTTCAGTACTACTATTTAAAGTTGATTTCTGGGTAAAGCTATTTTCTTCACCTTTGCGTACATAGTTAATAAAAGCATTTTTTTGTTCCTGCTCCTCTATATTCGCATTATTTGGTCTTTCTAAAATATTCTGCATATTATATACTTTCTCTTCTAACTCATTGATTCTAATACTATATTCTATATCTTGTTCTTTAGTAATATATAAAATTTTAGCACTTTGATTAGCTGGAAAAGTAACAATACTTACCTCTAAAAGCTGTGCTTCGGTAATTACTCTCTGCCTTGCCTCATTATAAACCGAATTTTTTATATAAAAGCCGATAGATAACCCGTCTATCGCTCCTTGCTTAATTAGTTCTATTGCTTCATTGCCTGCTTTTACCTTACTATTTATTACTGCTTCCATTTTTAAACCGTAATCATCTTCGGCTAAATATGTAATAATTCCGATAGGTTTTTTAGTATCGTGCTGCCAAAGAAATTTTATATCTTGATGAACAACACCTGCAAAAGCCCCTTTTTCGATTAGGTCGTTATGATGATCGGCAACATTATAAACACTCGCATAGCCGGTAATTATTACTTCATTATTATTTGCAGATTTTATTTCTATATTGTCAAAAGTTTGATTGCTGTAGATTATTTTTTGCATATATTTATTACCTTTATAAGTTTAAAAGATAAAATTAATATAACTGAAAAAATGCTAGCACTAAGGGTATACTCGTTTAATTTGAAAAATTGGCTACGTCGTCTTTGTAAGTCCTCGGATGCTCACGTACTATAGTACGCTCCGCTCCTCGGCTTACAAACTCCTTGCTCTTTTCCAAATTAAACTTCGTCTACCAACTTTATTTATTCGAGATATATAAAAATAATTTGTTTTGATTAATTGGGATTTAAACTATTAATTTAAAGTTGACTATATATAAAGAAATATTATTATGTGTTTTTAATAACAATAAGAGAGATTTTATGGCTAAATCTAAAGAAAATAATCCCTTAAACTAAATTATTTAATGCTATTAATGATGGGGCAGCGAATGTGCTTAGAGTACTTTTAAATAATGCAGAGCCTGATGAATTAGTTGAAGCCGTGTCTGATAATCTATATTGGGCTTGTAAAGTAAATAATGAAGAAATGGTTGAGATGTTACTTCAAAAAGGAGCTAACCCTAATACCGGAGTAGAGGGTAGATTGCTTTTAAATCAAGCTTATAAAAACGGTAATGAAAATATAGTTAAAATGCTTCTTGCTGCCGGTACGGAATTTAATCATATGGAAGAAATATCTGAACCTAACCATTTAAAGGTAATGCCTGTAGGTATGTTAGGGTTAGATAACTATCATTTTTAGCTAAGATAGAAAAACCGGTTATTTTAACTTTGGTGAGATTCTTAGATACTCCTCTTTCCATAGTTCGTTATAAAGGATGGGGTCGATATTGCCGCCCGATATAAGAACCAAGATTTTTTTAGGGGTTGTTTGGGTTTTTAACCAATTTATTACCGAAACCATGTTTATACTACTAGAAGGTTCGCATATTACTTTAAGTAGATGAGTAAGCCAAGCCGTCCAATAATATATTTCATATTCATCTGCCAAATAGAAACCGTCAAGTTTTTTTAAATATTCAAACGTACGAGCCGATATGCTTAAAGTCTTAAGACCGTCGGCTATAGTATTCGGCGAATCCTTAAAACGAAATATGCTATTATTTTTAACCGATAAATAAGCATCATTGGCAGCAAGAGGCTCCGAGCCTATCAATAAACTAGTCGGTGATATCAATTCTTTAGCAAGATATGAACCTGAAATTAAACCGCCGCCGCCGCAAGAAGCAAAAATAGCATCAGGGCTAAATCCTAGTTGCTGCAATGCTTCATAACATAACGTGCCTGCTCCTGCTATCGTATAATCACTATCGGAAGGATGCATATAATAAAAACCTTGGCTTTCGTCTAACTTCGCTTTCTCTTCGGCTTCCTCTCTAGTATCGGTATATACAACCTCACCGCCGTAATGAATCACTGCTTGCTGCTTTATCAGTGACGTATTTAGTGGTAGATAAATTCTTGCGTTAATACCGAATATTTTACCTGCATAAGCAAGCCCGATCCCGTGATTACCCGTGCTATACCCAACTATCTTGTTTGGTAATTTCCCTTGCTCCTTTAATTCCAGCAAATGATTTAATACTCCTCTAACCTTAAATGCACCGGTTTTTTGCAATGACTCAATCTTAAAAAAAATCTCATGCCCGAGCATTTCATTTAAGCTTTCAGAGTGAACTATCGGCGTTAAATGTAGATATTTTTTTATTCTATTATGTGCCGTTGCTACGTTTTGAGGATTTTGTAGTAGTAAATTCATAAATTTAATTAATAATGTAATGGTAGCTTGAAATAGTCCTTATACTCTATTATATAGTTAATAAACGCCATAAACTACACAAAAATTTTAAAGGTTTTAATTGATGAATAAAAAATCCCTGCCGTTAATGGCATTAAGAGATATGGTAGTATTTCCCGGGGTAATTGCCCCGATTGTCGTAGGTAGGCAAAAATCGTTACAAGCTCTATCTAATACTACGGTTTCCGCAGAAGATAATAGCAAATATATTTTAGTCACGCTGCAGAAAAAACTTAATCAAGAATCTCCTAATAAAAACGAGCTTTATAATATCGGTATACTTGCTAAAGTTATTCAAATAGTCAAATTACCTAACAATACTGCTAAAACTTTAATAGAAGCAGTCGCAAGAGTTAAAATAAAAGATATTAGCGGTGATGAAGCATTTGAAGCAAATTACGAAATTATCCCTGATGAGGAAATATTTGACGCTATCAATATGCGTGCGTTAGTCGATAATGCAGTACAGTTATTTGCTAAATATGCAGCTAACGATAAGAAAATTAATGCTGAAATTATTGAAACTATTAATACCGAAATAAGTAATAGTAGCAACTTTGTCAATATAATAAATATATTAGCTTCGCATTTAATTACTTCACTTGAAGCAAAACAGCATTTATTAGAAGAAACCAGCCCGTTTAAGCGTGTCACCACGATTATCAGCACCCTTACTTCCAATATAGTTAATTCGGAAACCGAACAAGCTCTTCAACAAAGAGTAAGGAAGCAAATCGAGAAAACCCAGCGTGATTATTATTTGCATGAGCAAATGAAAGCGATTCAGAAAGAGCTTGATGAAGATAAATCCGAATTTACCGAGCTTGAGAAAAAAATTAAAAATACCAAATTATCGAAAGAAGCTAAAGAAAAAGCAGAATCAGAGCTTAAGAAGCTGCGTAGCATGAACCAAATGTCGGCGGAATCAGGAGTAACACGTAATTATCTTGATACTTTACTAAGTCTGCCTTGGGGTAAATATGATAATAGTAAGATTGATATTAACCAAGCGGAAGCAGTTTTAAATCGTGATCATTTCGGCTTAGAAAAAGTAAAAGAGCGAATTATAGAATATTTAGCGGTATTGCAACGTTCAGATAAAATTAGAGGTCCTATATTGTGCTTAATCGGACCGCCGGGCGTCGGTAAAACTTCTCTGATAAAATCTATTGCCGAAGGAATGGGCAGAAAATATACGAAATTCGCTTTAGGCGGCGTTAGAGACGAAGCTGAAATTAGAGGACACCGCAAAACTTACCTCGGATCAATGCCAGGTAAAGTTTTAAATCAGCTAAAGAAAGTTAAAACAAGCAATCCGGTAATGCTACTCGATGAAATAGATAAAATGGGTTCGGACTTTAGAGGTGACCCTGCTTCTGCTTTACTGGAGGTTTTAGACCCTGAACAAAATAGCCACTTCGTCGATCATTATTTAGAAGTCGAATATGATTTATCAAATGTTATATTTATAGCAACTGCTAACTCCTATAATTTACCTAGAGCTTTACTAGATAGAATGGAAATTATTAATATTTCCGGTTATGTAGAAGAGGAAAAAGTCCAAATTGCAAAAAATTACTTAGTCCCTAAACAACTTAAAATGCATAAAATCAAAGAAAATGAAATTACTATTTCCGACGATGCTATTTTAGATTTGATTAGATATTATACTAAAGAATCGGGGGTAAGAGCATTAGAGCGTGAAATAGGTGCATTAATCAGAAAATCTTTGAAGAGAATTTTAGCCGATAAAAATGTTAAACATATTGCTATAAGTAACGATAATCTCGAAGAATTCTTAGGAGCTAGGAAATATAATTTCGGGCTTGCCGAGAAAGAAGATCAGGTAGGAGCTACTACCGGACTTGCTTATACCGAAGTAGGCGGAGAGCTTTTAACCATCGAAGCTTTAGCATTTCCTGGTAAAGGCGAGATAAAAACTACCGGAAAGCTTGGCGATGTTATGAAAGAATCAGCCTTAGCGGCATATAGCTGTTTTAGAAGCAGAGCTGCGGATTACGGGTTAAAATATGAAGATTATAAGGATTTTGATATTCATATTCACGTTCCTGCTGGTGCTATTCCAAAAGACGGTCCTTCTGCCGGCTGTGCTTTATTTACTACTATAGTCTCGTTAATGACTAAAATACCCGTACGTAGAACGGTTGCAATGACCGGTGAGGTTACCTTAAGAGGCAACGTACTACCGATAGGAGGGCTTAAAGAAAAACTACTTGCCGCAAGTAGAGGCGGCATTAAAACCGTATTAATTCCCGAAGAAAACACCAAAGATTTAAAAGATATACCGGCAAATATAAAAAATAGCTTAGAAATTATAGCGGTTTCAAATATCGACCAAGTATTACAGCATGCTTTAATAGAAAAACCTAGGTTATGTTAAGGTTTCTAATTGATTTTCCATTTTGCTTTATGTCATTCTTGCGAAAGCGGGAATGACATAAAGCAAAAATTGTCCGGTACTATGCTCAACGTCATAACATAGAGTACATTATGATCTATTCAAATATTTTATTCTTCATCGAATGTAACTTTATTAGTTGATCCTAAGGGTTCCACATAATCAAATAAAAAATCTTCTGCATTTAGGGTTGTTGAGGCTAAATCTAAAATCTTTTTTATCTCTACAACCTTTATATCGCTTTCATCTTTTTTATTAATTATTTCCTGTAGTAAAGGTATAGTTTGTACCGGTTTGACGGTAATAAATAATTTTAGAATGTCTATAAATGAATTGTTTTCTATTGGATTAATTTCTTTTATACCAAAATAGATATTTAGAAAATTATAAATATTTTCATAGTTATTATAACAAAGAGCAAGAAATTTGCCATGGTCGGTATTATGCTCGATAAAATATTTTGTTAATTCAAAATTTTTATTTGTAATTGCCCACTTAAAAGATTCATATTTTGTACAACTAAGCAAGCTTTCGATTGCTTTACTATTTGAAAAAGATAGTTCTAATATAGTTTTGGCTAAATCACTTCTACCTTGTTTTAACATACTAATTACGCCGGGAGCAGTTTTTATCTGCTGTTCATTTAAAAATTTTATTTTCTTCGTCTGGTCACTCAAACAAGAATCTTCTGCTGGTCTTTTCATAAGAATATTATCAAGAAGTGTTACTTTTTTGGTATTCTATCATTTTTTATATATTCCGCAAAGTATATAAATAATAAATTTCTTAGGGTTTAAATAACAAATATTATACTATAAGGTTAATTAGTAATTAGCTTTTTATATTTATGTTACCTTCTAAACAAAAAGCCCCTAATCTTAAACCGGCTAGAACTTTACCTGATAATCTAGCACGATTATTTGAAGTAACAAGCCAAGGTTGTACAGCAGTATGTTTTATAAAAAACAAAATTTTTATAAGTGATAATGATATAACCCCTACCACCGGTGAGACGGAAAAAATAAAATTGATAAAAAATGTAATGCAATATTTTGCAAGTTTTGAAAATGATAGTTTTAAAGGAGATCGTAAGAAAATTTTTAATGAAATATGTACAAAAAGAATTAAAGGAGAAGAAAGCGGTTATATTAATTTGAAAGAAAAAGAAAAAGAGATAGAGGCAATAGCAAATGCTGTTCTAGATAACGGTGATTGGCGTCGCAACTTTTATCCAGAATTTATAGAAAAGCTGCCTCTGGAAAAAAGAGGTCATGCTGCCTTAGCTTTTGAAATCAGTGCAAGATTAAAACATGATTTTGTAAAGATAGAAAACTTCATCACGAATAATAAAGAACATGATTTATCTAAAGCATTTTTAGGAAAAGAGATCGAGCATGTACGTACTACGAAATATGATTCTATATCATATAATAGTTATATACTACCTCAGAATTCAGAATATGGTTATGCATTAGTATCCATGGGTAAAGCAGTGCAAGGAGATAAAGTTCACGCAGAAATGCAAATGATTGACTATTTGTTATTTACAGAACTTTTTCCTACTAAAAATGATGAGAAAATTTATATAGGAATCTCAAAGTTATGTTGCCTTGAATGTGCCTTATCTATTAAAGCTTGTAATGAGTATGCGAATAAAATAAAAACTACTGCAAGCGGAAAAGATGTAACTAATGTTTATACTGATATTATAGAAAAAAGAGGAGATCATAACTTATCTTCCAAAAATACTCAACAAAAACCTATTTTTTTACAAATGTCTGATGAAAGAGCGATGGATACCGAAATGTTTTTAAGAAATAAAGGGTATTATTTCAAGACACATAAGGGAAAAAAGGAAGATGAGCCAATAAAACGAAAAGAGGATTTAAATGCGATAGTAAATAAATATGGTCAGGATGAAGTATTTATATATCAAAATTATTCTATTGCAGAAGCAATACAACAGCAACCCTCTGCTTTAAAGCGTTTAAAATTAGCATCTCTAGAAAAACAAGAAGAAGAGCAAACATCTAAAAATATTAATAAAAAACCGACTAAGAAAATATCTATGCAAGCCTACTCCAGTGATGAAGAGATCAATACTAATCGAAATTTTTCATCAAAAGATAGAATGCTTGGGAATTGTACGGAAATAGAGTTGTTTCAAGAGTTATTATCGCGTCATGCCGACAACGTTCAGTGGGTAGAACAAATTAAAGTTCTTAAGGATCAGTCGGAAAATCTAAAAAAGAGAAAACCGGAAGTAGATCATACTGAACAACCTAAGAAAATGACGCACGTAGAAAAATTAGCACACGAAAGGAATTTAAAAAATCAGCAAGAAGTAGAAAATGAAAGGCTCTACCGGAACATAAAGCCGGACAATTTTTATTTATGTCATTGCTGCGTAGGTTTTGCCCGCATGGATAATTTTTACCTCTGTCATCCCGTGGCGGCATTGCGTGGATATCGGAGTCGTCATTGCGAGAAGGCGTTGTTGCGTGGATCGGTTTTTCTGCTGTCATCCCGTGATTTATTACATAGTACCGGACAATTTTTAAAAGGACTCGATGTCATCCCTGCAGAAGCAGGGATCCAAACTAAAAAAATCTTAATTTTAAAGATTTTTTTATTAGATCATTTTTATTAAATATAGCTTCTAAAAGCTTTGTTTAACTGGATTCCTGCTTTCGCAGGAATGACATAACACAAAAATTGTCCGGTACTATGGATTTATTCACGGGATCCAGTTAAAAATATCAATATTATTGATATTTTTAGTTGTATTTCTGGATACCGTGGACAAACCACGGTATGACACCGAATGCGTTTTTTGATCCATGCAACAAAACTCCGCTTTTGCGGGAAGGACATAAACCTCTACACTTTTATAGGAACGATAATCCCTATAACTGCTTCTTCTCTTCGATAAGTTCAAAGACTTCGACTATATCCTTTTCTCTAATATCTTCGTAATTTTCGAATGCGATACCGCACTCGTACCCTTCCCTAACTTCTTTAACTTCGTCTTTAAAGCGTTTTAAGGTTTTTAATTTACCTTCATGAATTACTATGTTATCACGCAGCAAACGTACCCCTGCTCCCCTTTTAATAATTCCCTTAGTAACATACGAGCCGGCAATTTTACCGATTTTGGTGATATTAAACACCTGTCTTATTTCTACCGATCCTATATATTGCTCTCTAATAATCGGATCAAGCATACCGCTCATGATAGCTTTTATATCGTCTATCAAATCATATATTATTCTATAATATCTAATTTCAACTTTTTCTTTTTCTGCAGCAGTTGAAGCATTTGCCCCTGCTCTAACGTTAAAACCGAGAATAATAGCCGATGAAGCATCGGCAAGCGATACGTCGGATTCAGTTATAGGACCTACCCCGCTATGTAAAATTCGTAATTTTACCTCATCATTCGGTAGCTTCAATAAACTGCTTGCGATAGCTTCAACCGATCCGTGAACGTCACCTTTAATAATAATAGGTAACTCCTTGATTTTACTACTACCGGAAGCTTTCAAGAATAAATCTTCCAAACTTGAACGAGGTGCTATAGATATTTTCTTTTCTTTAGCTACTTTTGCTCTATATTCTGCTATGTCTTTTGCTTGTTTTTCGTTTTGTACTACGTTAAATTTATCACCGGCACTCGGCACTTCGTTTAAACCTTGAACTTCTACGGGAACTGAAGGTGCTGCTTCCGGAGATTCTACACCTTTATCATTAACCATTTTCTTAACTTTACCGTAAGAGGTGCCGGCTATGATGATATCACCGGTTTTTAAAGTACCTCGTTGCACTAATAAAGTCGTTAAAGCTCCTCTTCCTTTCTCAATTTTTGACTCGATAACAACACCGCTAGCCGGTCCAAACGGAGTTGCCTTTAAATCTTGCATTTCGGCAATTAATAAGATAGCTTCTTCCAGTTTATCTAAATTAATTTTCTTTAATGCCGAAATTGGAATAACCATAACGTCGCCGCCGACTTCTTCGCTGATGATTTCATACATAAATAGTTCGTTTTTTACACGCTCAATATCTATATCCGGCTTATCAATTTTATTAATCGCAACAATTATAGGAACATTTGCTGCTTTTGCGTGGTTAATAGCTTCTACTGTTTGGGTTTTAATACCGTCATCTGCTGCAACTACTATAACAACTATATCCGTTATTCCTGCACCTCTTGAACGCATTTCGGAAAAAGCTTCATGCCCCGGAGTATCAATAAAAGTAATAGCTTTATTATCGTCAAGCGTAACTCTGTAAGCACCTATATGCTGAGTAATTCCCCCTGTCTCACCTGAGGCTACGTCGGTAGATTTTAAGGAATCAAGCAGCGAAGTTTTACCGTGATCCACATGCCCCATAACCGTAACGATAGGTGCACGGGTTTTTAAATCTTCAGGATTATCTTCGCTGATTAGGATATTTTCAACATCGGATTCTTGCACTCTTTTTACCGTATGCCCTAAATTTGTAGCAACTAACTCTGCCGTATCAACGTCAATAGCTTGCCCTGCATTAGCCAAAATTCCCAATTTCATCAATTCTTTAATTACGTCTGCTACACGCTCGGACATAGCATTTGCAAGCTCACCGACACTTATTACTTCAGGTAACGTTACTTCTCTATATACTTTTTCAGGTGCTTGTAATGTTGATAATTTACGTTTTTCTTTTTCTCTTGCTCTTTTGATAGAAGCAAGGCTTCTGGTTCTGCCGCTACTTGCACCTTCTTCATCACCGAGCATATTAAAGAGATCGGTCTTTTTGAATTTTTTTGTCTCTTCCTGCTTAAGCTTTGGTGCAACTACTTTATTTTCTACTACTTTATTAGTATCTAAATTATTCTCTAATGTGATACCGTAACGTGTTCTTGTTCCGACTAAAGGAGATTTTACAAAAGCGTCTTCTTTCTTTTTAAAGTTTTGTGTGTCTAAATCTTGAGAGTTTTGTACTTTTTCCGGTTTTGCTTCTTCTTCTATATTTTCACTGATGTCTTGTTTTTCTTCTTCAAGCTCTTCGTTAATTTCAGAAAATTCCGGTTTTGGAGCTATAGGCTGGTTAATACTTGCAAGCTTACTTAAAGTACTTATTTGTGAATTGTCGTTTAACTTGGATTGTTCTGCGGCTTTCTTTAAAATGGATAAACGTCTAGTAAATTCTTCGCTACCGGCTTCAGACCCGCCCTTTTCTTTATTTAACGAAAGAGTAGTATTTCCGGTTGAGCTTTTTCTAACTTCTACTAGTGTCTTTGATTTAGCATTAACAAAGCTTTGAGCATTTGCAAAAGACTCAAAAGATTTATTAAGCGTTAATTTTGTACTGCCAAGTGTCAACTTTTTAGGTTTATTTTCTTGGTTATCCGTCATATTTAAAACCTTTGTGTTTAGTAATAATTAAGAATATTTCGGTAAAAATATTCTTAGGTTGTTGCATGGATTGGTTTTTTCACTATCATCCCGTGATTTATTCACGGGATCCAGTCAAAAATATCAATATTATTGATATTTTTAGTTGTATTTCTGGATACCGTAGTCAACCACGGTATGACATCGAGCGGGTTTTCCGATCCATGCAACAACGCCGGCTTGTCCACGGGATGACCAGGGGTAAAAATTATCCATGCAACAATGCCTATAGTGCTCGCAATGATGATTTGGTATCCACGCAAGCAAGCCTTCTACAGGAATGACATAATTTGCTCCTCGCTAATGACAGCGAAAGTAATACATACACGCTGTCACGACATGACACCAAATGCTTAAGTAATTATGTAGATTAGCAAAATTATAACAAAAATTATAATATTTTAAATAATTCTAATCTTCTTTTAATTCACCGTGTTGCTTAGCAGTTTTAATTAGCAATTTAATATTTTCATCCGTCATATTATAATTCGGAGCTAAATTTTTAAATTCATTTACGCTCATTTCACCTAAATCTTCTATGGTTTTAATGCCGTATTCTGCAAATTTTAATATTAATTCAGGTTGCAAGATTAATATATCTATTAACTCTTGCTCAACTCCAAGCTCTTCAAGCTTTTTAACAATTTCTTCATTTTTAGAATTAATATAATTAATAGCACGATTCTTAATTTCTATTGCTAGATCTTCTTCAAAGCCTTCGATCCCCACTAAAGTACTAATTTCACTATCTGCTATTTGTTCTAACGAATTAAATCCGCTAACCGATAAAAGCTGTCCTATTACTTCTTCGACATCTAAAGCTTTCATAAATAATTCCGTAGAAGTTAAGAACTCGTCGTTTCTTCTTTTTGCTTCTTGTTCTTCGGTCATTATATCAATGTTCCATCCCGTAATCTTTGAAGCTAAACGTACATTTTGTCCTCTTCTTCCGATCGCAATACTTTGATTTTCTTGGGATACTACTACTTCAACTTTATGCTTATCTTCATCAATAAAGATTTTTAAAATTTCTGCCGGTGCAAGAGCATTAATTACAAATTGAGCAACATCCTTACTCCATAATATTATATCAATTTTTTCTCCGCTTAGCTCATTTGTTACCGCCCTTACCCTACTACCTCTAATACCTACACATGAACCTACGGGATCTATACTGCTATCCGAAGCAAATACTGCTATTTTTGCTTTTGACCCGGGATCACGTGCTACTTCTCTAATTTCAATGATTCTATCATAAATTTCAGGCACTTCCAGCTCAAATAATTTAACTAAAAACTTCTTATCTACACGGGATAAAAAGATCTGAGGTCCTTTTGTTTCTTGCTTTACGTCCTGAACATAAGCTTTAATACGATCATTGACTTTAAAGTTTTCTCCTTTAATCAACTGCTCTTTTTTAATTATCCCTTCGGCACGGCTAAGATCAACTATTATATCACCATATTCTATCCGTTTAACCGTACCATTGATAATCTCGCCTTTTCTATCTTTAAACTCGTTATATTGCTTTTCACGTTCTGCTTCTATAACACGCTGGGTAATAACCTGCTTTGCAGCCTGAGCTGCTACTCGTGCGTGATCGATAGGAGGTAAAGATTCCGACATTTCATCGCCTATCTTAGCTTCAGGATTATTTTTTAGAGCATCCTCAAGTGAAATTTGCGTTAGATAATCTTCTACTTTTTCTACTACTTCAAGAATTCTTAAAATATTTATTTCGCCGGTCTTTCTGTTTATTTGTGCTTTAATATTATATTCATTGCCGTATTTTTTTCGTCCGGCTACTTGCACTGCTTGCTCAACGGTTGAAATCAAAATATCTTTTGATATTCCTTTCTCGCGAGCTACCGAATCTATAATTTGTAAAATTTCTATATTACCAATATTAGACATAAATTTTTACCGTAAATTATATATTATTGCTTTTATTCACTCGAACTAAGCAATTTTTTAAATAGTTCATCTGTCAAAACTAAATTAGCACTTTTAATTAGATTGTAATCAATTACTATTTCTTGTTCTTCACATTTTAAATGTATTTTATCATTTTCAGCTTTAATGATTTTACCTTGGTAACGGCTTTTACCGTTCAATAATTCTTTAAGCTTTATTTTAGCTTCTCGCCCTAAAAATCTTTGATAATTCTCAAATTTTACTAAAGGACGTTCAATACCGCTTGAAGATATTTCTAAAGTATAGGCATCTTCGATTAAATCCTCAACGTCAAGAATAGCTGAAATAGTATGGTTTGCCTTACTGCAATCTTCTACGGTTATCCTTTCACCGCCAAGCTTATCTATCAATATTTCCAGCACTTTAGAATGAACGCCTTTAAACCTCAGCAATACTAGCTCAAAACCCATATCGGTTAAGGTTTCTTCTATTAAATTCGTTATTTGTTGTTCAATAGTTTCCATTTGTAAATTTGTAACAAAAAAGGCGGGATGACCCACCTTTATTTAATTCTATCATTATTTCCCTTACAAAGGCAGAATACACTAGTTCATATACATTAGCAACATGTAACTTCATTTTTTTATAATACGTTTACTCCAAGTAAATGAAAAATAGGTAGACGAAGCTCAATTTGGAAAAGAGCAAGGAGTTTGTGAACCAAGGAGCGGAGCATAATATAGTACGTGAGCATCCGAAGGTTTACAAAGACATTGTCACCAATTTTTCAAATTCGGCGAGTATACTTATAGTTTATCTCTAATCTCGTTTATGCTTAGTCTCTGTTTTTTTAATGCCTGAATTTTTTTGCATTGCTCAACTGCATCGAGGGAATAAAGTTGATAGTTTGAAGTAGTAATATCGGCAACTTCAAGCAGCCCTATTTTAGTCCAAAAACGGATCGTAGAAACATTTTCGTTGGTAGCTTTAGCTAATTCCCCAATTTTCATTAACTTGTCTGATTTTCCGATATCTGACGGCTCTTCGCCTTTTATCGCTTTTAAATAAATATCAAGTGAACGATTAACTGCATTATAAATAATTTTTTGATTTTTTTTTTTGAACCGCCAAGTTGTGCCGTTTCTAAAGACGTAATATAAGGTAATCGTTCTTGAGGTTTTATAATTGCAGGAGGATAGCCTTCCATAATTAAAATTAAATTCATTAATAAACGTGCACTGCGACCGTTTCCGTCTACAAACGGATGAATTGTTACGAGTCTATAATGAACTTCCCCCGCAAGCTCAACCGGATGAATATTTTTACTTGCATTTAGCCAGTTTATAAAATCCGTCATTAATATCGGTACTTTTACAGGATTAGGCATACTCGATCAACTTGAAAAATTGGCTACGTCGTTTTTGTAAGTCCTTGGATGCTCACGTACTATAGTACGCTCCGCTCCTCGGCTTACAAACTCCTTGCTATTTTCCAAGTTGATCTTCGTATAACTACTTTTCATTTTATTTGAGTATACGGACACATTTCTATAATGCCCTGCATTATGATCATCAATACCGTGAAGAATTGCATAATGGATTGCTAAAATATCTTTTTCGGTAATTTCGTAATATTTCTTTTTAGCAAGTTTATAAATGACGTCTAAAGCTTTTGCGTGATTCGTAGCTTCTAAATGTTCTACTAATGTTTTACCTCCTATAGTTAAGCCTTTTTCAACAACTATAGCTGTCTCTTTGCGGGTTAAAGTATTTCCCTCAATAGCATTACTTGTATAGGTCAATTCTACCTTAAACCACTCCTCTAAATTTTTAGCTAATTCAGAGCTTAACGGACGCAAGGCATCTAGCTGTTTTTTCTTTTTTTCTAAAATTTCATATTTCATAAGTATTAAGTATTACTTTATGTTACTTCTATTTAATTATCAAGTTTAATATTTCTTTTGCCCTACTATTAAAAACTCTTTATTACCTTTAGTGCCAAGTATTGGGCTTTCGATTATACCGAATATTTTAAAATTATGTGCTTCTTTGAGCCAAGTTTTAATTTTATCGCATACTTTTTGGTGTAGCAAAGGATTTTTGATAATACCGCCCTGCTCTACTTCATGTTTCTCGACTTCGAATTGCGGCTTTATCAAAGCTATCAATAAACAATCTTTTTTTGATAAAGAAATAGCAGTAGATAAGATAGTAGTTAAGCTGATAAAGCTTGCATCGCATACTATTAAATCAGGCTTCTCGGTTATCTGTTTGTCAGTTAAATATCGTGCATTAGTTTTTTCAAGCACTTTAACTTTCGGATTTTCACGTAATTTAGGATGCAGCTCACCGTAACCGACATCTATGGCGAATACCGTCTTTGCTCCTCGCTCTAGTAAAACTTCCGTAAAGCCGCCCGTACTACTACCGACATCGATACAAACCATATTAGTCGGATCGATTTTGAAATAATCTAAGGCAGCAACAAGCTTTAATGCCCCTCTTGATACGTAATTATGCTTGGGTAATTTTACTTTGATATCAAGGTCATTTATACTAACCTGCGTTCCCGGTTTAGTTAATTGCTCATTTTTATTATGAACTTTACCTTGGATAATTAAACTGCGTGCTATAGTAATATCTTCTACAAAACCTTTCTGTAATAGATATTCATCAAGCCTTAATTTGGTCATATTTTCAAAATTAATTAAATTCTATCTTAATTATAAATTTATACTATATAAAATTGTTTATAACGAGTATACAGCTAATTAAGCACACGTTAAAAATATATTTAAATTAAAAGTTGACTTAAAATATCCATCCTCCTATGTTCAGTATACAAGCATTTATTAAATGTTTGTTACGTTTTTAACCTTTATAAAAATAGGAGAAGTTTATGACTAATAAAGATAATAATCATAATGATAAGAATCACACTAATAAAGGGGACAACCATGATCATAACAAATCAAAATCGCATCACGAAAAAAATGATCATGATAAACATGATAACAAACATAAAAATAAATATGACGAAGAACATTATGGAAAACAAGGTTTTGCTTCTATGCCTAAAGAGCAAGTAAAGGAAATTGCTTCTAAGGGCGGTCAAGCTTCACACAAAGGTAGTAACAATGATGATGATAAATAAGAATTAAAACGAATATAAGGTATACATCTAGCAGATAAAAAGTTCTTGTCTGCTAAATATAAACCTTTACTAATATCTATAAATTAACTAGGAGATTTAAAATGACTACAGATATTATAAATATAGTAGAGAGTTATTATATTAATGTAATGGCTTGAGCTTAATTCTCTGTGCTTTCTGTAAATATGTTTATAACGTTCCTTGAATTATTCATAAAAACTTTTTCTTTTATTTCTTACAATTCTTATATCACTACCGCTGTTTATATACAACAAAGTCATATTTTTTACCAAGTTACCTAAAGTAAAAGTAACCATATGTCTAAGCATTAGGTAACTTAAAAACCACAATATATTAATATAAATTAGTTTTTGCTCATGTTAATGTTTGCTAAATTTAATTTATAGTTTAATTTTATTAATATATTTTCATAATCTTTTCTAATAAATACTTTCCTAGTTTAAGCTCCTAGCATGGTATAAAATTATGGGTAATAATCTGTAATAGGAAGTTACTCCTTAACTTTATTATACTGCTATGGAGAATCTATATATTCAATTTTCGAACTAATAAATACTAACGGTAACAAACTATAACATTAATTTACCTTGAAAGGATATTAAAATTTTAGTAATATGTTAACCATTCTAATAATACGAAACTAAATTAGAATGTTTATAAACTAAAACAAAGGTTTAATATGTCAAAAATAAATCCAAAGATAGTCGAGCTTGTTACACAATCTATAAATACACTAAGAACTACATTATCAGCTGACGAATTAGTTCAAATTAAGGCAATACTAACAAGTATTTATGAGCATAAAATTTCTGTATCGGAAAGTTGGGACAACATTGAAACTGCAGAGCAAATTAGTACTGATAAACTAGAATTAATTGAAGAGCCGTTTGATTGCATTGGTTCTTTAATATCTAAACCTGGGAGAGGACCCATAAACATATTACGTGATGCTTACAATGAGGATTCTTCTGGTGAGGATTCTTTTTGGTGGTACCAGCGGGAAGTAATTGGTTATGTACATGATCAAATAGAGTCATGTCTATAAAGCATTTTAACTGCATAACGTAAATCGTGGGGACTTGCCATAGAGTTGGGTATTTGCTTTTTTAGATACAAGGCGGTCCGAAAGAATAAATTCCGTAAGTCTTGGTTGCTTGCGGCTGAGGGAGGGTTTTATAGTCCTACGAGTTTAAAATAAAAAAGGCAGTAAATATTAATGTGAATCAGCCTTATTGAACTAATATAAATTAAGTATAAATGTAAGGTAAGTGAATGAAACATATAGGAAGTTTTGAAGCCACAATAAAAAATCAAAATAGTTCTGAAAAAATACGACCCTTGATAGGTAATGACGATCTTTTTCAAAAAATAGTTGAAGACGGCAGGTTTCTATCCAAAGAAACTATTGAGCAAATCTCCAAAGAAACTTCCGAAGAAACTCTTGACAAAATAAAAAAGATAAGTAGGGAAGAGAGAGCACGAACCCTTATAAATGATATTTTTTTAAAGACATGGTGGAACACGAATACATAACCAAAGAAACTGCTGACGAAATAAAAAATATAATACAGGAAGATAATTTTTTACGCAAAGCTTACAATATGAATCGTTTATTTGTTAGTACAGATAATAGAATGGAGGGACGAAGAAGCTTCACAAGATATGTAAGTGATGAAAAAAAAAGGATAGAAAAATTGGTGATGAGAAAAAAAGAGATGAGGCAAAGAGTGAGTTAGAAAAAGAAGATAAGAAGGTACAAAATTATTATGATCTATCTCAAGAATTTAATCGCATTTTAAGTGATACTTTTAAAGAAATGCTCAAGTATAAATTATCAAATGATTTAGCACAGGCACATAATATAGATGCAATAAAGGTAATAGATCAAGTTGAAAATTCTAGAGGAGTAAAGGAGCAGAGATTCGGTATTTCAATAGAACTATTCCCAGACACACCATATAAAACGGGAGACATTGTACCATCCAGAATTGATTGTTATAACGCTTTCACTAATCTCATAGAGGTTTGTCCAAGAAATTTTCCAGATACATTTATACCCGAGAGAAATAATCCTCGTTCTATTTTTGCACATGAGCTAGCTCATGCTGTTGATTATACTGTAAATGAAAATGATCTCTCTAGAATGAAGTTAAAAGATACTATACAAGAACGCTTTCCTGTAATAAATAGTGAAAACATTAATGAAGTAAAAACTGCTCTTGAAAATGCTACGAAGCTTTATGATAAAGATTTTAAGAAATATTATCCCACGGAAAAACTAATTGATAGCTCTTATAATATTAACCTAGAAGTTAGAGCAGCAGAAGAATTTGTATCATTTTTTGCTCAAAGTGTTTCTGAATGTCTGCATAAACTGAAAAAAGGAGAAGATTTTGGTACTACCTATGAAAAGTATATTCAAAAACAAATAAGTCAAATTTCTTCTGAACCTACAAATAAAAATCAATTATTTGCACTTGATGTAATGTCTAATTGCTCCCAGGCATATATCTCAAGATTTACTGATCCTAAAGTACAGGAATTGTTTAAAGATGTAAATAAAGTGATCGAGGAAAAAAGAAAAGAATTAAAAGCAAATGAAAGGCAATTAGAAAGATCAACTGTAACTCAATCCACGCCAAAAGCCTACGAAAAAGAGAAAGACCCAAACCCCACTCCTACTGAGGAGGAAGCAAAAAATAAAGCGGCTGAAGAGTTAATTGAAAAAATTAAAAGTGGGGAGGTTGGTGCAGTAGTTTTTGATATAAATTATGAGTCGCCACATTGGGAACGGGATAGTGAAGTATATAATAATTTGAACAAGGCAGCCGAGGAAAGAAATGCAGAATTAATGACTACGGCAAAGAAAGCCGATCCAACGAAGAAATACTTAAGACCAAGTGATGGACAGGTTCTGATCATAAGTAAAGATTATAACACAGATAGACTTTACAAGAGTAACCCTAAGTTAAACTTGATTGTGTTTGATGAATATCTAGATAACTACCTAAAGGAACATCTTACTCTTCCTGAGAAAGAAGCGATATCCGAATCAAAAACCCATACAACAAATATTACTACATCCACTACAACTAGTATGTCGGAGGCTTCAGCAAACGCTACTACCAAAATGAAGGAGGAAAAAAATGAGAAGAATGATCAACACCTCACCCGTACCGAAAAAGAAAACATCAAAAATTTTGTATCACAAGAAGAGCTGAATGAAACAGAAAAATATAACTTAAACGATCGTCTTGCTGCTGTAAATGATAATAAAGACTTACTTGAAAAAATTAATAAAACAGCAGCAATTACTGCAAATGTAGGTATTAAGGCAATTGATGCTGAAAAATCTGTGGAAGCTGAGAAAATTGGTACTGTAAAGGTCAAAGGTGAGGATAATCATTTAACCGATCACGCTAATAATACCAAAGACTTAATCGTAGAAATTCAGTCAGGAAAGATTGATAAGAATACAGTAATAGCCATTGAGCGTAAGCAATACGGTGAAAATCAGGGAATGAAAGATATAATTAAGATAGCACATATATTAGAGCATAACGAGAAAAATCCTGACAATCTTTTAAAACTTCCTAAAGGATTTGAAAATACGTTTATATATCAAGATGCACTTT
Source organism: Rickettsia endosymbiont of Pyrocoelia pectoralis (assembly GCA_020404425.1). Taxonomy (GTDB): domain Bacteria; phylum Pseudomonadota; class Alphaproteobacteria; order Rickettsiales; family Rickettsiaceae; genus Rickettsia. The sequence continues at coordinate 10,113 of DYDX01000031.1, read as the reverse complement.
TATATAAAGCAGCTAAAGAAAACGGAATTACAGTAATTAGTTTAGAAGGTAGGAATTTAGAACATACAAAAGATTCTGCCTTGTATAATAAAAACCGTGAGCAACACATGGCTAACGTAATTAATGAAGTTCGCAGTAAAGGGTATAATGTAATTGCCAGTGTTGGATCTAGTCACACAGCTAATTTAGAAAAAGCTTTAAAAAACCAGCAGAAGCATGATACAGGGTTTAGCAATATAACTAGAAAAATTCAACAAAAACCTCAAGAAAACAACCAAAAAGAAGTTAATGACTATAGGAGTATATCTAAAAAAGTATTAAAAGAAGCTTCCGCTATTGTACAACAAATTCCAGCAGGAATGGTGAGCATAAAATCAGTAGACGGAGGCAATATTTCACAACGGCAATCATTAACAAATACACCGCTAAAAAAATCTAGCCAAAGTAGAGGAAAAAAAGAAAGATAGTAAAAAGTCTTTGCAATTTAAACCTTATTAGCTAATTAGTTCTGAATGTAATTTTAAAACATGATTGCCATTATCAGATTTAATATAATAAGCCGGATTTTGCTTTCTAGCGTTTCGTTTAATTTCCTTCTCTTTAATATTTTTAATTATAGGTCTGCAATAAACTTTTTGTACTGTACCTCTAAGTTTTTTACCGTACCATTGCCAAAAAACTATAGCTCCCTCTTTATGAAAATCTGACATTTTAATAAAATTAATATTTTTATTTTAAACCCTAACCAATACATGCCTTTTTTTGCCGGCAGAAAGTTTTATAACATTATTATCAAGCAAGAAAGTAGTATTTATTATGACATTCTCATCTTCAACTAACTCATCATTTATTTTAGCCCCTTTCCCTCTTATTAACTTACGTGCTTCCGACCTAGAGGTAGTAAGCCCTGCCTCGTGAAATAACTCAAACGCACTTATACCTGCTTGTAATACCTCCTGCTCTAAAACGACTGTAGGTAAATTCTCGTCGATCTGCCCCTCTTCAAATATCTTTACGGCAGTTTCTAAAGCCGATTTAGCGGCTAGCTCCAAATGACAAAGTTTTGTTAGTTCATAGGCTAATTGTTTCTTGGCAGCATTGATATCTTCAGCTGCTAAGTTCGTGAATTTCGCTAATTCTTCCGGATTTAACTCGCTGTATAATTTAGCAAAGCGAATTACGTCGGCATCCTCACAATTACGCCAATATTGGTAATAATCATACGGGCTTAGCAAATCTTCATTAAGCCATACCGCACCCGCAGCCGTTTTACCCATCTTCGCACCGGAACTAGTCGTAAGCAGCGGCGTCGTCATGCCGAATACTTCATTACCGCTTATTTTTCGGGTTAAATCAGCACCCATGACGATATTACCCCATTGGTCGCTACCGCCGAGCTGCAAACTACAATTATAATGCTTGCTTAAATGGTAAAAATCATATGCTTGCAGTAACATGTAGTTAAATTCCAAAAAGCTTAAATGCTGTTCACGTTCCAATCTTAGCTTTACCGAATCCATAGTAAGCATACGGTTTATCGAAAAATGAACCCCAAAATCTCTTAAGAACTCTAGATAATTAAGAGAATCAAGCCACTCTGCATTATCTAGTATAATAGCATCGCTTTCACCGTCACCGAATTTAATAAATTTCGATAAAGATTGTTTGATCCCTTTGGCATTTTTGGCTATATCTTCTTTGCTTAGCATTTTGCGAGCCTCATCTTTCCAAGTAGGATCGCCGATTTTACTCGTACCGCCCCCGATAATTACAATCGGCTTATGTCCATGTTTCTGAAGCAGCCGCAGAATCATTATCTGCATTAAACTACCGACATGCAAAGATGTTGCAGTACAGTCAAAACCTATATAAGCAGCGATCTTACCTTTTTTCGTTATATCGGTTAACCGCTCTAAATCAGTGCATTGATGGAAATATCCTTTATTTATAAATTCTTCTATAAAAGTCATATATTGTTTTTTATTTATTTTTTAAAAATTCTTTTTTTGCTTTTCTACTAGGGAATAAAGTCTTAAGGAAAACAGTATCTTCATCTTCTTCTACAAATGGTACTGCATATACTTGATCAATTATTTTAACATAAAAAATTTGCTGTCCCTTATATTTAACTTGATTAGGATGTAATTTAATGTCTAATAAATTACCGTCATTAATTGACTGAATTATTTCTTCAAAGCCTATATTACGTTCAAGTAATAATTTAGCATTCTTTTCATGATTATATCTAAATTTTATCATGGTATTTTAGAGCTTAGTAGCGTCTGAATGAATTAGCATATTAAGATAAGTTTGATAAGGCAAACCATGCTTAGAAGCTTTGATTTTTATTGCTTCGATATCATGTTCTGCAATCCTAATAGTAACAGATCGCTTTTTATTAAGATGTGCTTTTGCAGATTTTTGAAATAATGCAATCAGAGCCGGATTACCAATTTTTTGCTGCTTTTCAAAATTATCTTCAATATCTTGCTCGTAATCGTCTAATTTAACGCTCATATCTACCTACTATTTATAATACTTAAATCTATTATATTATACGTAAATACTTTGTCAATACATAAGTACTAACCTAAGTATTTTATTAATATTTTAATAATAATTTAATATTTGTTCTTGACAGTAGTGATTATTATGTGTATAATGCTATCTAAGGCAAAAGAAACTACAAAAACAAATTATCATATCTAGTTAGAATGTATTAAGTAATTATTATTTTCTTAACTAAATATTAAATTTAATCAAAATCTTTAAGGGGAAAAATTATGACAAATATATCATCTAATTACTTAGGAGTAAAAATTTCTGACACAACCGCTAACTATTTCTCTAATGCTACCGAACATTTTGCAAATGCCGGTCAAGCTGCTGCTGATTGTACCGTACACGCTACTAAAACAGCTTTTCATGGAGCTCAAGTAGCAGGACAAGCTTTTTGGAGATTTGGGGCTTTTAGAGTAATTACGACTGAAGTAATGACAGGAAACGCTTTTTTATGGACTATGCCTCCAGCTGCAAAAGCTGTAGTATCTGGACTTGCTGGCTTAATATATAATCAAGCACCTTTAGTAATGGGAGCATGTGTAGGACTTTCAATTGCCTCTAAACCTGAAGATGCATTAGAGTGTGTAAAAAATGCAATATTTACGGGAATAGATGCAGCAAATTTCGTATACGAAAATACTGCAGGTATAGCAAACGGAGTAGCAGGCTTAGGGCATCTTGTTTATGATAACTTACCTAGCTACCATGAAGAAGTATCATTAGCCGGTAATGATGATTTAGCAATTTCATGGGTAGGCGCTGTTGCGTAAATACTAAATCATCAATCGTCATTGCGAAGCCACTTCGTTGCTTCGGCAATCCAGAAAAATAATAAAAAATTTAGTTTTTTATATGTTTATTTTATCAATAATACAATTTTTGCACTAATATTAGGCTATTTTTTTCTGGATTCCCGCCTCTGCGGGAATGACATAGAGAGCCATGCAACAACACCTAATTTTCCTCGCAATGACGAGCGAAGCTAATCTACTCAACACCCCCCTCTCAATCCTCTCTCAAAACTTCATTTCGTGTTTTTTAAGTAGTAACTTAATTTTATTTAATCTAAATTAACTTGTTAATAGGATTAAATAATAGTTTAATAAAGTTATTAATTAAATAAAGAATTTAAGATGGCTGAAGTTAATGAGAAGCAAGTAAAAGACATTATTAGCGGTGCAAGAAACGATATACGAGACATAGAAGGTTACGTTCTAGGACAGCTAAAGAACCAAGTAATGAGTCTGTCATATATTTTGTGTAAGTTGTTGAGGAAACAGATAAAGAATTACTGTAAAATAACAACTTAAACAAGCTAACCCGTCTGAGCTATTTGGCAAAGGTGGGCTGTTTCAGCAATTAAAGAAACGGTTAGTGGAGCGGATACTCGAGAGTGAACTAGATAATGAATTAGGTTACTCCCGGCATAGCAAAGTACCGAAGATAGATGGCAATCGTCGGAATGGTACAACAGAAAAAACAATAATAGATGACAGCGGTCAAAAAATAGTAATTGAAGTACCTCGTGACAGAGAAGGCGAGTTTGAACCCCAGCTAATACCTAAAGGAGTTAGGAGGTTTGCCGGGTTTGATGATACAGTTATTTCCCTTTACGCTCGTGGTATGACTATGAGTGAGATACAATCACATTTAGAAGAAATCTACCATACAGAAGTTTCTAAGGAGCTTATCTCTAACATAACAGACGGAGTAATGGAAGATGTAATAAGATGGCAAAATAGAGCTTTGGATAGGATATATCCGATTGTTTACTTGGACTGTATAATGGTGAAAGCAAGAGATAGTAATATGGTTATAAATAAAGCTGTATATCTTGCTATTGGGGTGAATATGGAAGGTAAGAAAGAGTTACTCGGTATTTGGATTAGCAAAAATGAAGGAGCAAAATTTTGGATGCAGGTTGTAACTGAGCTAAAGAATCGTGGTATAGAACAAATCTACGTAGCATGCGTTGATGGGCTTAAAGGCTTTAGAGATGCTATAAACAGTATTTTTCCAAATACTATAGTGCAACTTTGTATCGTTCATATGGTGCGTAATTCTGTAAAATATGTGTCTTATAAAGACCTTAAAGAAATAACAGCTGATCTAAAACAAATTTACACGGCAAATAATGAGAGTATGGCTAATTTAGCATTAGAAGAGTTTGCAGTAAAATGGGATAGTAAATACCCAGTTATTTCTGATATATGGAGGTGTAGTTGGACTGGAATAATTCCTTTCTTTGCTTTTCCAGAAGAGATTAGAAGGGTTATCTACACTACTAATACGATTGAATCGGTAAATCGTCAAATTCGCAAAATTATCAAAAATAAAGGGGTTTTTCCGGATGACAAATCCATTACAAAAATTGTCTTTTTGGCTCTCAAAAATGCTGCAAAAAAGTGGACCATGCCTATTAGAGAATGGTCGCTTGCTTTGAATCAATTTGAGATCCTTTGTGGCGATTTTAAATACGAATTATTGCAAAATGAATTTTAGCAACTTACACAAAAATTATGATTGACTCTGGCTTTCCCGTTCAATAAATTGCAAGAAATGGCTAATTGTCCCACTTGGCGGATAGGGTGGGATTCGAACCCACGGTACGGTTGCCCGTACGCCAGTTTTCAAGACTAGTGCCTTAAACCGCTCGGCCACCTATCCAAGAAGATTCATAACAAATATTCTTGGATATTTCAAGGAAAATCGTAAAAAATCTTCATTATACCACAAATCCGAATTGTTCTTTTAGTTCAGTAACTGTTTCAGATGCTCTAACCCTTGCTTTTTCTGCTCCTTTATGGAGTATTTGTAATAAATATTTTTGATCATTCATTAGTTTTAAATATTCATCACGCATAGGCTGTAGGTTTGTAATAATTATTTCTGCCAAATCTTCTTTAAACTTTGCGAAGCCTTGGTTTTGGTAATGACCTATTATTTTTTCTAAACTTTTTTCCGATAAGCTTCTATAGATATCTAGCAGATTACTAATCTCCGGTCTTTCTTGTTTATCGTAACTAACAAAACTCAAATGATCCGTTTTAGCTTTCTTTATTTTCTGAGAAATTAGATCATTATCGTCTTTTAAATTAATACGGGCAAAGTCCGAAGGGTCGGATTTGCTCATTTTTTTATTTCCATCCTTTAAGCTCATTATTCTAGTACCTGAGCTACTAATTAGTGGTTCGGGTACTTTTAAAATCTCTTTATCGAATTTCCTGTTTATTACCCCTGCAATATCACGTGTTAGCTCTAAATGCTGCTTCTGATCTTCGCCGACAGGCACTATATCGGCTTTATATATAAGTATATCGGCTGCCATTAATACCGGATAAGAAAATAGCCCAAGACAAGCTTTTTCCTGATCTTTTCCCGCTTTATCCTTAAATTGGGTCATACGTTTTAACCATCCAAGCGGCGTAACGCAATTAAGCAACCAAGCAAGCTCTGCATGTTCTTTCACCATACTTTGGGCAAAGATCGTTACTTTATTCGGATCAAGCCCTGCGGCTAAATAGATTGCCAAGGTTTCTATGATAGAATTTCTAAGTTCAAGCGGGGTTATCTCGACGGTAATTGCATGTAAATCTGCTAAAAAGAAAAAACAATTATATTCATCCTGCATTTTAACCCAGTTTCTGATTGAACCTAGGTAATTACCAAGATGTAAAGACCCGGTTGCTTGAACACCTGACAGAACGGTTTTTTTCATTTAATACCTTTTTATTTTATTCATTATACATTATATTGTTATTATTATATTATTATTTAAGTAATTATGCTTTGGCGTTTAAGAATTTTATCATTTTACGGATTATTATCGTTATTCACTTTTATTTTCTTTCTTATATGTTTCATACCCGTAACGTTTTTCAATGTCAACTATCAAATAAGATATAACATTGGTGTTATCTTTTCTTATGCATTCGTATGGCTTGCAAGATTTTGTTGCGGTCTTAAATATGAAGTAGAGGGGCTTGAAAAATTACCGAAAACAACCTCTATAGTCGTATCAAATCATCAATCTTTTTGGGATCAAATGTTTATGCAATTGATTATCCCAAAGCATTCGTGGGTATTGAAGCGTGAGTTATTTAATATCCCGCTTTTAGGGTGGGGGCTTCGTATGGTTAAACCTATTGCAGTAGATAGAGGAACTAATAGCTCGGTTGCTCAGATTTTAAAGGAAGGGCAGGAAAAAATAAATGAAGGTCTATGGTTAATAATATTTCCCGAATCAACTAAAGTACCGCCCGATAGAACCCTGAAATTCAAACCAAGTGCAGTAAAACTCGCTTCTATTACTAAAGTTCCGATCGTGATGATGGCTCATAATGCCGGATTATTTTGGCCTAGAGGATTTTGGTTTAAACAACCCGGGACTATAAAGGTTAAAATTATCGGAGTTATAGAAAAGGAAGAGGTAGAACAAACCGAAGTACGTATACTTAACGATAAGGTAGAGCAAATAATTAATAGCGAAAAACAAAAATTATTAAATTAATATTGGCTTAGGGAATAATTAGTATTATCATAAATTATACTCTTAATTCTTGAAATACTTCGAGTAAATGAAGAGTCGATAGACGAAGCTCAATTTGAAAAAGAGCAAGGAGTCTGTAAGCCGAGGAGCGGAGCGTACTATAGTACGTGAGCATCTGAAGGTTTACAAAGACGACGTAGCCAATTTTTCAAATTCAGCGAGTATATACTAAATTATTCTTATGGAGGTATTATGAATAACACGGCAGCATTAAAATTAATTGCAGTTATCGATAGTAAACAAATGATACTTTATGATGCATCAGGAATTAAAATTACTAATAATAAGCCTTTGAAAGTAGCATTAGATTCCGAAGAACATCATCACCATAGAGAAAAAAGACAAAGCTTATATCAAAATAAATCTACTCCGGGTTCGCTATTCGAACCTCATACTTCTTTAAAAGACATAGAACATAAAGAGGCAGCAAGAAGTGCAATTAAACATTTAGAGCAAACAATGAATCACGGTCAAACTAAATATAAAGAGTTAATCATTGTAGCAGAGCCGCAAATGCTCGGCTGTGTTCGCCATGAGGTTAAAAACGGTTTAAAGAAGATGATTACCAAAGAAATAGCAAAAGATTTAGTGCAGCATAACGCAGAAGCAATTGAGAGAGCAGTATTTTCTTAAATATAGTTTAACAAAAGGGAAAAAACCTGTATTATAAAATTGTGTTGTCGGGTTGATTTTTATCGTTATTGCGGGGAAAAATAGGAGTTGTTGTGTGGATCTGGATGTCATTGCATGGATCGGAAAATCCGCTCGATGTCATACCGTGGCTTGACCACGGTATCCAGAAAAAAATATTTAACAAAATAAACATATAAAAAATTAAATTTTTTATATGTTACTGGATTCCGTGAATAAATCACGGGATAACAGTGATAGAACTGATCCACGCAACAACGCCACCTTGCAATGACGACTTAGATATCTTAATAAAATTAAATATTACAAATAATTATGTCATCAAGAATTTATTTTAACGGTCCTGAAGGACGAATCGAAGGAATGTACGTAAAAGCTGCTGCCCAGGATGCACCGATTGCTTTAATTCTTCACCCTCACCCTCAACATGGCGGGGATATGCATAATACGGTAGTATATAATGCCTATAAAGTTTTAGCCGATAACGGTTATACCGTTTTACGCATTAACTTTAGAGGAGTAGGGAATTCAGACGGTAATTTTAATAACGGTGTCGGCGAGGTTATAGATGCAGGCACGGCTCTTGATTGGCTATGCCAAAACAATCCTCATGCTCAATCTACTTTAATATTAGGTTTTTCGTTTGGGGCTTGGATAGCTATGCAGCTTGTAATGAGACGCCCTGAAATAAATTATTTTATTGCCATTTCACCGCCGGTTAATAAATATGATTTTACTTTTCTTTCGCCTTGTCCAATTCCGGGCTTTATATTGCAAGGCGATAACGACAGTATAGTCACTGCCGATAGCGTGAAAGATTTAGCAAGCAAATTATCTAAACAACAATCTCATATTAAAGTTGAATGTAAAGTTATTAGCGGAGCCGACCATTTCTTTCGTTATAAAATGGAGGAATTTGCTGCTGCTATAAGTAAATATTTAAAAACATTAGATAATAATAATTATCATGTAAATATTAGCAATAATAAGGATGAAGAAGTAAATAACAGTTCAAAAAAATTGTTTTTATATTAATCGATACCTCATCGTCATTGCGAGCTGATATATCCCCACGAAAAAAATAAGTTGAGGTATTAGAAGAAAAATATCATATTGAAAGAAAAATCAATATGGAAAGAGAATGAAAATAGAAGAAGTGCTAAATGAAGTACTAAAAGAGTAATGTCCGTGGATACACAATAAAAGATTAGAAGCGGTATTATATTAGATGTTGCTGAAGGCCTCAGGAATAGTCAGAACTTGTCGCTTAGTGAGATTGGTCGATCATTATCAGGCGAGGGAAAGATAAAATATAAGATTAAGAAAGTAGATAGATGCGTTGGTAACAAGCATCTATCTAAAGAGCTAAGTGATCTATATGGTGGTTTATCGCATTTTGTATTTGAATATGTTGAGCATTCAGCAGATAATCCGATAGTGATTGATTTATGTTATTTAAAAGATGATCGAATGATCCAAATGCTTAGTGCCCAGTTTTGTACTAAAGGAATGACATTACCATTATACCAAGAAGTTTTTAAAGAAGGAGAGTTAAAGGGGAGGTGCGAGGGATTTCTAAAGAAGCTAAGAGAGGTGATACCGGGTGGTAAGCAGGTAGTTATAGTAATGGATGCCGGATTTTATATTGAGTGGTTCAAATTAATAGAAGATATGGGCTGGAATTGGGTATGTCGGGTTAGGTAAGGTAAGGATCTCAAGTTAGAAAATATGACGGATTGGATTAGCGTTAAGGATTATATTCCAACGATTGGTAAAGCTACTAAAGATCAATGTAATGCAGAGCTGACAAGATTGCATGGTTATAAATGTAGGATTGTAACAACGCATAAAGAACCAAAAGGTAGGAAACAAAGGATTAGTAGGGGTAGAGAGAGTAGTAGGATAGCAAGTAGTAGTTATGGTATGGCTGCAAAAGAACCATGGATTTTAGCAACTAATCTTAAGGATATAAAATATAAGGCAACGTTCATTGTTGATATATACGCTAAAAGGATGCAAATAGAGGAATCATTTAGGGCAATGAAAAGCCACCAATTTGGTTTAGCAGCAAGATATATAAGAACAGATAACATAGATAGATGGGGAGTATTAATGCTGCTAGCGGCAGTAGTTTTAATATCTTATTAGGTTTGGAGTAATAGGACATAGCCAAGGAATGCAAAAGCTGTTTCAACCTAATACTACTACCAAACAGATATATTCTTATTTTACGCTAGGTAAGTTTATTGTACAGTACAATAAACTTTGTGCTATCAAGCCTCTAGCTCTATCCTTAAGAGATATTATAACACAAGAACTTAATCATACCTAATTTCGTCGGGATATATCAG
>DYDX01000030.1 GCA_020404425.1 Rickettsia endosymbiont of Pyrocoelia pectoralis | reverse complement strand
CTCTATAAAGCTATCTTTTTCCATTTTAAGAGTTTCAATTGAACATAAATCTCTTACATGAGACGGTAAATGCATCTCAAAAAACTCTTTGGCAACTAGGTGGTTCTCAAATGCACTGCGTATAATCTCATCGTGCTTAAGTTTTTTAGGCAATTATAACCTGTTCATTACTAATAAAAAAGCATCATACATACTTTCTACTAATAGTACAACAACTTTTGATATTTTTAATCAAAAGTTAAGCTTCTAACAAGCTTTGTATTTTCTCTTTGACTTTCGGTAATTTACTTAAATCGCTTCCACCGGCTTGGGCAATAGAAGGCTGTCCGCCACCGCCGCTGCCGCCTAAAAATAGCGAAAGTTCTTTTGCAATTATACCGGCATTAAATTTATCGGTTATAGCCTTACTAACTGCAACCGTAATGGATAATTTCCCGCTATTAGCTGCAACATATACTACTATTAAATCATCTAGTTTTTTTGTTAGATTTTCTGCAGCTTGACGTAGCACTTTATTATCTAAATTTTCTATATGTTGATAAATTAGTTTAACTTTGTTTATTTGCTGAGCTTTTTGGCTAATCTCTTCTATACTTATATCTAAACTCGCTAAGTAGGTTTTTTCAAGTTCTTTTTCAAGCTCTTTATTGCGTTCTAAAATAGAATTAACTTTAGTTAGAAGTTCATTTTTGTTAGTTTTTAAGCTAGTTTCTATATTTTTGAGTAGATTATCTTTTTCTCTTATTAACTTAATTACAAACTCCCCGCAAACTGCTTCAATTCTACGAACGCCTGCCGCAATAGCCGATTCGCTTGTAATTTTAAAGCAGCCGATATCACCGGTATGTCTGACATGCGTACCGCCGCATAGCTCAAGGGAGGTTTCGCCCATTTTAACTACTCTAACCTCAGAATCGTATTTCTCGCCGAATAATGCCATTGCTCCTTGTTTTACCGCATCTTCGGTAGACATAAGCGTTGTATCAACTTCGTGATTGGCTCTAATAATGTCATTTACTCCGTCTTCGATTAAAATAATTTCCTCAGGAGTTAGAGCTTTAGAATGACTAATATCGAATCGTAAATAAGTCGGAGCAACTAAAGAACCTTTTTGCGTAACGTGCGTACCGAGGATTTTATGCAGTACCGCATGAAGTAAATGAGTTGCCGAATGGTGAATTCGTAAATTTTGCCTATATTTAACATCGATACTAAAATTAGCATTTTCATCTACGCTAACCTGTCCTTTTTTTAGAATACATTTGTGAACTATAATAGAACCCAGATATTTTAAAGTATCTAGTACCTCTATTTCACAATCTTTAGTTTTAATCATGCCAACATCGCCCATTTGACCGCCTGACTCACCGTAAAATGGAGTTTGATTACTAATTAGCAAAAATTGAGTATCTATTTCTTTAATATTATTAGCTAAGATACTATCTTTAATTAATGCAATTATTTTCCCTTCGGCTTCGTTAAGATTATAACCTAAAAACTCCGTGCTACCGTGATTGGCTTTAATATCAAACCATAGCTGATCGGTTTTAGATTCACCGGAGCCTAGCCAAGATTTTCTAGCACGTTCTTTTTGCTCGAGCATTTGCTGCTCAAATCCTTGATGATCGACGGCAATTTCACGGCTTTTTAAAACATCTTCGGTAAGATCAAGTGGAAATCCATAAGTATCATATAGCTTAAACGCTACTTCTCCTGATAATTCATTACCTTTACTTAAATTTTCCGTTTCTTCGGAAAGTAGTTTTAATCCTCTCTCTAGGGTGGTTTTAAATCTAATTTCTTCCTGCTCTAATATGCTGCTTATAAAGCTCTCTGCTCTTTTTAGTTCAGGGTAAAAATTACCCATTAAATCAACAAGCTTCGGCAATAATCTATACATTAAAGGCTCTTTTGAACCGAGTATATGAGCGTGACGCATAGCTCTTCTCATAATACGGCGAAGTACATAGCCGCGTCCTTCATTTGAGGGTATTACTCCGTCGGCTATTAAAAAGCTGCATGCCCTTAAATGATCGGCAATAACACGGTATGAAAATTTAGCCTCCCCATCTACTTTGATTTTGACTATATTTTCGGTAAAATTAATTATTTCCTGAAATAAATCTATATCGTAATTATTATTAACATGCTGTAAGACTGCCGTCATACGCTCAAGACCCATGCCGGTATCGATTGATTTTTTCGGCAATTCTATTCTGGTATCTTTATCGATCTGCTCATATTGCATAAATACCATGTTCCAAATTTCGATAAATCTATCGCCGTCTTCATCTTTAGTCCCCGGAAGCCCGCCAAATATATGTTCGCCGTGATCATAAAATATCTCGGAGCAAGGACCGCAAGGACCAGTATCGCCCATTGACCAAAAATTATCGTTTGTTTTAATTCTGATTATTCGATCATCGCCAAAGCCCGCTATTTTTTTCCAGTAAGAAGCAGCTTCGTCGTCAGTGTGATAAACTGTTGCATAAAGCTTATCTTTGGGCAAATTAAACTCTTTGGTTAACAAATTCCAAGCATAATAAATAGCCTGTTCTTTAAAATAATCGCCGAAAGAGAAATTACCGAGCATCTCAAAAAATGTGTGATGCCTTGCAGTATAGCCGACATTCTCAAGATCGTTATGTTTGCCGCCGGCTCTAAGCGATTTTTGACTGGTAACAGCCGTATCGTAAGGTCTTTTTTCCTGCCCGGTGAAAACGTTTTTAAACTGCACCATACCGGAATTGACAAACATTAAGCTTGGATCATTGTGTGGAATGAGTGAACTTGCAGCTACATGTGTATGATTATTTGCTTTAAAGTAAGTTATAAATTTACTTCTAACTTCTTCGGTGGTAAATTTAGACATGGTAAGATATATTATTTAAAATTTTTTATGTCATTCCTGTATAGGGTCGGCTTTGTTGTATGGATCGGAAAACCCGAACGATGTCATACCGTGGCTTGTCCACGGTATCCAGAAAAAATATTTAATACAATAAACATATAAAAAACTAAATTTTTTATATGTTTTACTGGATCCCGTGAATAAATCACGGGATGACAGAGGTAAAAATTATCTATGCAGAAATGACACCTAGTATAGTTATTAAAATATAATGAATCGTGATTAAAATAAATCTATTTATGAAAAATATTTTTGATTGGGTAAGTAGCCGGTGCGGTAATCATATAAAGCGGTTAACGATATTTCCGTTTAAAAACAAAAATATTATAGTTTTGTTAGGTAATAAAGGAATTTTTCTTAGCACTTTCTATAATGATAAACTATTAGATCAATTATTTATTCCTTTTAAGGAAGAACCCGAAAAACAAATAGATTTAAATTCTTATAAAAATTTTCTAAGTAAATTTCCCAAAAGTGATATTTATTTTTTGCTCGACGGTCGTGAGTGTAAAATGCGTCATGATCAAATACCTATTCTGCAGTCAATAGTCAAGCTTGATCCTGTAGAGCAATTTATTGACGGTTACTTTACCAAAGAAGATATTATTGCTCATTATGTTTATGAGGTGACTACTAAACCAAGTGAAATTTGGTCGACTTTAATAATGTCGTCTCCCGTGAATTCTCCTTTAAGTGATATAGTTTCATGCGTTATAGCAGACAGATTACTTAAATTCAAAGGAATATATTTCTTAACATTAGAACTTCAGGTTATTATTAATAATATAATCGAGAGTATAGAAAACAATAAATATGCCGATTATTTCCAAATTTGTGCGTTTATTACCCAAGCTAGTGGGATTAAGTTTATTATTAAGCATAAAAATAATATCATTACAGTTAGAAATTTTGATTATCCGTTCGATAAAACAATCTCATATGCTCAAGGTATTATCGAACAAGAGATTAATGATTGTTTAATATTATTTAAAAATTACATTAAAAGTATTAATAACAAAGTTTGTATAATTTTTATAGTAGATGAAGAGCTGAAAACTTTGTTAGAACCGACAAATTTTGAAGAACACCAAGTAGCTTTTGTTCCGATAAATGGTATATTAAACGAGCGAAATTTAGAAAATAATAGATTTATAGATGCAAATATTAGTAAAATATTTTTCGAATACAAAAATTTCCTCGCATATAATACTTATTTAAAATCGATAAGAAAGCTATCCTCTATAAAATCGTTAACAGTTAAATTATCTAGTACGTTACTTGTATTACTAATATGTACGGCTTGTGTAATTAAATATACTACTAATCAAAATTATAAAGATACCGATTTAATTAATGAGAAATATTATGCGACAAATGAAGAGTATAATAATATAAGATATAAATATCCTTATATAAAAAATACTACTAGTCTTGCTGATTTATATGTAATCGAAAAGTTATTGGAAGCACCTGTACCTTTGCCGTTTGATTTACTTGAAAAACTTATAATTACTTTAAATCCTACTTTTAAATTAGAAGAAATTAAATGGGAATTAACAAATATAGACAATATCCTATTAGTCTCGAAAAGGCATTTGATAATCAGATTATTGTTAAAATATTATACTAATAATATGTCGGTAGATGATTCTATAAAAATGTTAGACGAGCATATGCAAGGCGTTAAAAATAGATTATCACATCTACATGTAGATTATATTATTTTTAGAGATAAAATACTTAATGTGTCAGGTAAAGTGGTAATTCCTTTATCGGTTAATATAATTGACGATAAAACTTGATATATACTTAGCTAGAATTTGAAAAATTGGCTACGTCGTCTTTGTAAGGCCTCGAATGCTCACGTACTATAGTACGCTCCGCTCCTCGGCTTACAGACCGATTACTCTTTTCCAAATTGAGCTTCGTCTACCAACTCTTCATTTACTTGGAGTATACAGCATATTAAGATAATGGGTAAAAAATAATGTTTGAAAAATATATTAGGTATTTGAAGAATCTTATCTTCTTTCAGTTTATTGTATATTTTTTCTTTGCTTCATTAACTATTTGGACTATAAGAAATTTACAGCAAGGATATAAACAATCGATTAGCGACAAACAAGCTGCTCAAGAAAGTTTAACCGAAGAAGTTTTAAAGCTTTATTCCGTAACAAATTCAAAAGAAGAAATTTTAGAATCTTATAAAAGATATGTAGATTTAAGTATCCCAAGTAAAGTAAGTTGCTTAAATTATCAAGATTTAATTCCTAAAATAAAAAGCCTTCAGGATAAATATAACTTGGTAGAACCGATAGAAATATCTATAAATTCGGTGTTTTTTAAAAATAATATTTCGCCGATAGAAGGTGAAGACGAGACTATTCATATAAATAATTATAGTATAAATATAAAATATGCAGCTGTAGATTTTATTACGTTTTTAAAAATATTCCACGAAATTTATTCTTATATGCCGCCGAACACTCTAATATCTTTTGTGCGAATGCGTAACGAAGAAGTATTAACGCCTAAAAATATTTATAAACTTTCGCCGGAGCATCCTCCTAATCTTATTTATACTAAATTGATTTTATATATTAGGGAGTTATCCTCAACATGATAATACTTGATAATATAGACACTAATTTGTTTAAAAAAGAGATTAAGAATAATTTTATTAATAATCTTACAAAAATCACTCTGTCTACTCTAGCAAATATGCTTGCTATAGATTATGTAGCAAGGCTTGGTTCTAAGCCGGAAGCTAAAAAATATATTCAAACATGTGTTTTAAAACTAAAAAATTATTTAGGTTTAAGATTCATTAACGATGATGATTTTTCGGTAGCTTTAGGGTTATTCGCCATAATGATTTCTCCCGATGATAAGAATGGGCAAGATAAGAATAACGAGCAATCTCAAGATATAGTAGCAGAAAATCTGGTAGAAATGTATTTTGGAGCAGAAAAAATAAGCGGTGTCGAAAAAGAAAAAATAAAAAGCGTCTTTAAAGTTCTGTTAAAAGAAAAAAATTTTGAGAGCATAATTAATTACGCACAATCTCATGTAAAGTTGTTTCGCACGTCTATAATCTATGCAATAAATAAATATAATAGTCCTAATGAAATAAATTCTTACATCCAACAAGAATATAATAAGATATTAGAAGTATCGTTAGAATTTACTAAAAAAAGTAATATTTTTAAACAATTTACCGGTAAAATTGCCGGAGCTATTTGTGCTTTGCTAGTCGGAGCAATTAGTGTTGCAACGGCAGGGGCTGCATTTTCTCTTTTAGTAGTACCTGCTTCAATTTTTGCCGTAAGATATGCCCCTGTACTCGGAGAAAAAATTGGTGAGTTAATTTTAAGCAACGATAATGCGGTAAGATTAGAGCAAAGTAGAATTGATAAATTTATGGAAAAGCTACAATTTAATAAAGAAAGCTTGTTGTCTCAAGAAAAAACGAAAAACCTAAGAAAAAATACGACAATTACGCCTTCTTCTAAAGTAGGAGTTAGTTTGAACAAAAAGCATGAAAGACATAGAAGTATATAGTTATATACTCCAAGTAAATGAAGAATCCGTATACGAGGTCAATTTCAAAAAGAGCAAGGAGTCCATAAGACGAGGAGCGGAGCGTATACTTAATACGTTGCTACCTGCGTACTTATAGGACGACGTAGCCAATTTTTGAAATTCACCGAGTATATTTTTACTTGAGAATATAAAATATTAACCGTATGATCTTTTTTTAAATCAATTAAATAACTTAATGAGAAAAGTAGTAATATCGGGCATGATCGGTAATGCCCTTGAATGGTATGACTATGCGTTATATGCACAATTTGCTTATATAATAGGACAGCACTTTTTCCCCGATTCCGAAATGCGTGATACTTTAACTTTTGCAGTATTTGCCGCAGGTTTTATAGTCCGCCCGCTTGGAGGTATAATTTTCGGTAATATCGGCGATAGATTCGGTAGACGCATTGCTTTAGTAGTAGGTATTA
Source organism: Rickettsia endosymbiont of Pyrocoelia pectoralis (assembly GCA_020404425.1). Taxonomy (GTDB): domain Bacteria; phylum Pseudomonadota; class Alphaproteobacteria; order Rickettsiales; family Rickettsiaceae; genus Rickettsia. The sequence goes on along the minus strand of DYDX01000030.1, from coordinate 1,915 downwards.
TAACTATGGCAGTACCGACTGCCGGAATAGGGTTGTTGCCGGGTTATAACACTATCGGAATTGCTGCCCCTATTATCCTCACTATTATTAGACTCATCCAAGGCTTTTCTTTGGGAGGCGAGTTTAGCGGCTGTATTTCTTACATAGTCGAGCATGCTCCTTTTGAACAACGAGGGCTTGCGGGAAGTGCCTCGTTTGTTAGTATGTGCGGCGGTATGTTACTCGGTCTTATTACTGCTGCCGGCTTCTCTTATTTTATGCCTGCCGATATGCTTTTTGAATGGGGATGGCGGATACCTTTTATTGCGGGGTTATTTATTAGCTCGGTAGGTTTATATATTAGAAAAAATTTAGCAGAAAGCCCTATTTATAAAAAAGCTAAAGAAAGTGGTAGGTTAGCACGCTTCCCTCTGCGGGAAACCTTAACGAAATATCCAAAGGAACTTATTATAGCACTGGGGCTTTATATTACAGTAACTGCTCCTTTTTATACTTCTACGGTGTTTATAGGTAATTTCATGCAAACGCTTGGCTATAGTAACGCACAAAGCACTTTAGTCAGCAGTATAATATTAATCGTGATGATGGTAGTATTCCCTATATCTGCTCATATTTCTGATAAAATCGGACGTCGTCCTGTTTTAATATGGGGTATTATTTCATTAATTTTGCTAGTCTATCCTATCTTCATCTGTCTCGGTTCAATGAATTTTGCATTAGCTATTATATCGCAAATATTATTTGCCGGAATTATTGCAATTTATATGGGTCCTATACCGACAGTGTTAGTAGAAATATTCCCAACTAGAGTGCGATTTACCGGCGTTGCACTTTCCTATAACTTAGCTGCTGCTATATTCGGAGGTACTGCTCCGGTAGTTGCTATGTTACTAACAAAACTTACCGGCGACAATTATGCAATTGCATATTATTTAATTGCACTTGCTTTAGTATCTTCTATAATTCTGAAATTCTATAAAGAGACATATAAAAAAAATCTAGTGAATTAATATGAGTGAAGTTTTTGAAATACCAAATGGTGAGGAAAAAGTTTTATTACATACTTGTTGTGCGCCTTGTGTTGGTCCGTTGATGGAAAAAATGATGAGTAGCGGTATTAAATTTACGTTATTTTTCTATAATCCGAATATTCATCCTAAGCAAGAATACGAGCTTCGTAAAAACGAGAATATAAAATTTGCCGAAAAGCATAATATAAAATTTATCGATGCCGATTACGATCCGCAAAACTGGTTTAAGCGTGCTAAAGGTATGGAATTTGAGCCTGAGCGAGGTAAACGCTGCAGCATGTGTTTTGATATGCGTTTTGAGCGTACGGCTTTATATGCTCATGAGAATGGGTTTAAAGTTATTACTAGCTCTCTTGGTATTTCTAGATGGAAAGACATGAACCAAATTAATGAGTCTGGAGTTAGAGCGGCATCGCATTATGACGGTATAACTTACTGGACGTATAATTGGCGTAAGGATGGCGGAGGTAGCCGTATGTATGAAATCGCCAAAGAAGAAAGCTTTTATAAGCAAGAATATTGCGGCTGCACTCCATCGTTGCGTGATACCAATAATTGGCGTGTATCTAACGGTCGCCCTAAAATCGAGATCGGTAAGGAGTATTATTGATGCTTCATCGTCATTGCGAACAAATGAAGCATTGTTGCATAGATCGAAAAACCAGCTCGCTGTCATCCCGTGGACAAGCCTATAGTACCGGACAAAATTAGAGAAAGATAGAATGGAAAAGGCTTGAAATAAGGGAAGTGAAGTAGTATAAGGTAAGAATTTCGTTGGCACAAAATGACCAAAATACTACTTCAATCGTTGATACTACACTTTTCTTGGAAAGAATCAAGATTAGAATGCTTTAGCCAAATAATAGTATCATTAATTTCAAATT
>DYDX01000029.1 GCA_020404425.1 Rickettsia endosymbiont of Pyrocoelia pectoralis | reverse complement strand
AAAAGTTAAAAAGCAAGTCAAAATGATGACAAATGTTAAGAAAATTAATTGAAGAACTTTACTGGAGTTATAAGCTTTTAAAAAAAATAAAGCATAAGTACGAACATAAACTGATACTAACACTAAAAAATAATTAGTTCACTAAATAATCACGTATATCAAACATCATCTAATTAAAAGACAATCTATAAAAATATTAGGAAGCAGTCAAGAAATTAAATTACTCGTTATAACTTTAATTATATAACAGTATAGATTATTATAGATTTTACCCCTAGCACCCCGTGATTTATTTTATAGTACCGGACAATTTTTAAAAAGAACACGGTGTCATTCCCGCGAAAGCGGGAATCCACTAAAATAAAGCTTTTAAAAGCTTTATTTTTAAAAAAATGGTTTAATAAAAAATCTTTAAAATCAAGATTTTTTAGCCTAGATCCCTCCTTTCGTAGGAATGACATAGAACGAAACTTTCCGGTACTATGGACATTAACATCCAGCCTATTAAAGAATGGAAAAAAATAACAAGACTTAAGTATCAATTGACTTTTTTGGGGAGTTAGGTATAAAATCGTAGCTGAAGTAGCAGCAATGCTATTTTGGGGTTTCGAAACCTCTTGTTACATGGTGGGTATCTACCATTAAATGATACCATCCTCAACTATATTAAGGTTGGGGTGGTGATAGGCATGTCCAAGGCTTAAAGTATTACTTTAAGCTTAAAACCTATTGCAGACTGTTGTAACGGTTTTTCGAACGCCCCAGCCACCAAGATTTTATATTCTTCGGTGGTTAAATTTGATCAACTTAAATTTAATCAAATTGGGGATATAAATATGACCAATCAAATTCATTCTACTCTTAAAGCGATACTTTTCCTACTCCCCCCTTATGACGCAAAAACCGAAAAAAACTGCCAAGATACAAAGATAAGCTGCACGAAATCAAACCTTACCTTAATAAAAATTATCAAAGCTCAAAATTCTTACGATTACAAAGCTTTTGTTATGCTAATTCAGGAAGTAATTAAAGAACCCGGTAAACCGATTATGGTTATAATAGACGAGTATATACTTAATACCGTCGAAAATATAATAATGTGGATAATACTCGGTACTTTGATTGCTGCGAAGTTAATTGTTGTAACTACGTATGAAAGATATTACTCGGATATAAAATTAGTTGAATTGACGAGATACGAGAGCAGGTTACTAGCATTCGCTACTTATTTGTTTGAAACTTATTATTTGCGTAACCGGAATAAAAAAATAAAAGCCGATGAGCAGGAAAGTAATGATAGTATAGAGAACTATATATAATAAAATATTTTCTACTAGACAAAAAGTCGTATTTATGCGACAATATAATTACTTGTTTGATAACTCTTAATATGCAAAAAACTAAACAAATCCAATTTTTTGTAACAAAAAACGGTAAATCTTATATTAAAGATTGGTTAGAGAAATTAGATGTTGAAACGCATAGCAGAATTATTAATAGATTAGTGCGTTTAGAATATGGAGTCTACGGGGATTATAAACAGATCAAAGGAAGACTGTGTGAGCTCAGATTCTTCTTCGGTAAAGGTTACAGAATATATTTTACTGAAACAGATAATAAAATTATTCTTCTATTGAATGCAGGTAATAAAGATACTCAAGTTAGAGATATTAAAAAAGCCTTGGAAATAATGTCAGAAATTTATAAATAAATTAGGTGCTATATGGAAAAATTTACAGACTATTTAAAAGAGAAACTACAAAATGATGAAATATTAGTAGCTTATATTAATGAAGCTTTAGAGCAATATTCTTTAGATCATAATAAAGAACTATTCCTTGCTACTTTAAAGGAAGCTATTATAGCAAGAGGCGGAGTAGCTAAAATATCTGAAGAAGCCCATATAAATAGGCAACATATCTATAGAATGTTATCTAGTAAAGGTAATCCAAGTTTTGACAATATTGGTTCTTTATTAAATGCTTTAGGACTGCAGTTGAAAGTAGAAGCATATGTGTTTTAGAGGAAAAGCTCTTAGGTTCTGTGGACATCTCTAAAAAGATTTAATTCCGGCTATTTTCGGCTAGCAATTATAAGATTTTTTTGAAATATGAATAACATCCTATCAAAAATCTTATTAATTTTCACTAAAAAATACCTCAGAATAGCAAATCAATTAGAAATGTCCACAAAACCTAGACAAATGTATATGAAACTTCTAAAGGTTCGACAATTTAACAAAAAAGAGAATTTTTAAATTTTATATTTGCGAACCTGTATTTGAGAGGTCGAAAACCTGATTACTCTTTGACTTTTCCGTTCGATAAATTGCAAGAAATGACTAACTGTCCCATGTAGCGGGGAGCGTGGTACGTTATGCGAACCTTTAACGAGTTTAGATTAGACCTGATTCAGAAGGTTTTTAATATAGTACCGGTTTTTATAAAGAGAAATCAATTTTTAACCGTGGCAGATCATCCTCGGAAAATATAGAGAAGGTCTTTAATTCAGCTAGTGTATTATCTTGCCTTAGCCAGCCGCCTTTTTGAGTATATTCTAGTTTAAAGCCAAGCTTTAAAGGAATTTGGATACTTGCTAAATTCTCTGCATCACAATGGATTGCAACTTTTTTAGCATTCAAAATTCTAAAAGCCAGTAAAGCCATTATATGAGCTGCAGTGGTTGCATATCCGTTAGATCGCTCACTTTTTCTAATAAAATATGAAATACCGAATTGCGGTACTGACCAATCTGCTTGAAAAGGTGGAAAAGCACATCTTCCAACGATGTTATTGGTTGTTTTATCAATAATAAGATAACGAATGCAATCACGTAATATAAACTCGGCATGATGCTTCCTACATTCTTCTTCTATCGATTTTAAAGTTGGAGGAGTAGAAGACCAATTAAGCCATTTTACGTAATCTTCGTAGCCATCCATCATTGCTTGATATAAATTTTCTCCGTATCCGGCTTTAGGCATTTGTAATTTTAGTTTTGATGTTTCAATAACTTCCGGCAAATTAATTAAAATACGGTTCATAATAATTCATTTATATCTTTTGTCAGTCCTGATAACTCTTCATTAATTTGAGTAAAACAACTTAACCAAGGAAAGTGTCCTGTATTATGTAGCTCTATTATATTTATATTAGGATGGGGCTGAGACCACTCTGTATTTTCCAAAAATAATTTAATAGGAAGCAACTTATCATCACGGCTTCCAATAATTAATGTTGGTAATTTATTAGGTATCCAGCTATATTTATACGAGTTATAAAAATTTTGATTAGCCCATAACCTTGTTGTTATACTATATGAACAAAGTTCTAATATCTTTTTTCCCTCTGAAATTTCGTGTTCACAAAATATATAGGGAATATTTGCATAAAAAAATGTTTTTAGTTGCTCATCTGTTGGATTTTTGTAAAGCTCATTTATATCATCAGTTAAATCCGGTAAATTATATTTAGTAGCAGTATCTTTTATTAATTCAATCCAAGAACTGTTAGGGGCACTATTTATTATAACTAAACCGGTTAATAAATTTTCTAAATCACCTATAGTTAATGCAAACATACCGCTAAAAGAATGGGTAACAAGTATACAAGGCTTTAATTTATTTACTACTTCTATTAAACCCTCTTTCCAATTATAATAACTTATCTCTTCGTTATTACGATTATCACCACCCTTAGGAAAATCTCGATTATCACCATCTCCAGGAAAGTCCCCTACAAACATAGAACCCTGCAATTCTAATTTTGATACAAAATCAATCAAGTAATTAGCTCCCATGCCGGGACCGCCGGGAAGGAAAAGCCAATTAAGTTTACAAGTACTATCTTCTTTTAATTTATTTAACCTATAATTATAATTAGTTTTTATCTGTTTCTCTTTCATACAAATCCCTGTATATATTTTTGATAAATGAAAAGTTAGTAGACGAAGCTCAATTTGAAAAAGAGCTAGGAGTTCATAAGGCGAGGAGCGAAGCGTATATTAATACGTGAGCACCACAGCTCTTATAGAACGACTAACTTACAGCTAAATTCAAAAAGCTTCAGACAAGATGAATTTAAAGGTGAGGCAGCTAGGCGTAGTAAACTACGTGAGCAAAGGAGAATCCTGTAAAATTCGCTTGTATCAAGTTTTTTGAAATAGCTGTAGCCAATTTTTCAAATTCTAGCTAAGTATACATACTAAAAGTTTATATAATTCGTTATATAAAGTCAACTTAACGTATCTTGTTCATCTAAGAGAGGTTGAAAAAGAATATTATAGGTAAGCCAAATTCATAAGGAATAAAGGATTTTTGGGGTTGGCGGATAGAGGGGGATTCGAACCCCCGACACGTTGCCGTGAACACGCTTTCCAGGCGTGCGCCTTAAACCGCTCGGCCATCTATCCTAAAAAATAAAATTTAATGTTATAGTAAAAAAAGTTGAATTATTTCCTATAAATAGCACATAATTTAACTTCTTTTACTCTAACTATTAACATGTAAGTTGATCTCAGGATTTAGTAAAAATACTAAATTAGACTTTATAGTCAATCCACAGGTTACACAAGACGATTTTGTATTGATACCCCATCCCTGAAAGTAGAATTATAAAAAATTTTGTTTTAATAATTTATATCATCAAATAAACTCGTTGCTTCTAATAATTCCGCTTGTGTATTAACCCCTATAAGTAATTTAGAATCTTCTGATTCTAAGGAAAGATAAGAAACTTTGTGACCAGAATCTCTACATATTTTTACCATTGAGGTTAAATAAGTTTCTGGGTTACTACTCCCCTCGCTGATACAAATATCTAAATGTTTGGTTAGTATTCCTGGAGCAAAGGCCATGATGCCGGAATTACATAGTTTAATTTCTTTTTCTTTTTCAGTAGCATTTTTAAACTCTACTATTTCTAAAAAATTACCGGCTTCATCTGTCACTATTCTTCCATACTGAGCAGGATTCTCTGTTTTAAAAGCCAGCGTAACTAAATCAGAATTTGTAGATTCTAAATGATTTATCAAATTATCAATAATATCCGGAGTGATAAGCGGATGATCGCCATATAAAACCGCTACTATTTTATTGGGATTGATTAAGCCTATTGCTGCATATACTGCATTGCCGGTGCCTAACTGTTCTTCTTGCAAAGCAAATTTGCATAGATTTTTATAAGGTGTTAAATATTCTTCGAGTTGTTTTGAATAAACTATAACTACATCATTTGTAACTTTAAGCGAATTTTTTAATACCGCTTCAAGCATTGGGACTCCCCCAATTTTATGCATTACTTTCGGTAAATTAGTCCCCATTCTAGTACCTTTACCGGCTGCTAAAATAATTATTTGATGTGTATCATTATAATTCATTGTTCCTCCTGTATTATTATTTCATAAACATCGTCCGAGAATTCATAATTACCGAAAACTCTTTGTACGTCGTCGCTTTCTTCTAAAATCTCCACAAGCTTTAGAAGTTTTTCGGCTTTGTCCTTATCATCGATAATTATAGTATCTGAAGGAATCCATCCTATATAAGATTCTTCAGGTGAATTATATTTATTATTTAGAAACTCTAAAACTTTAGCAAAATTTTCAATATCGGTATAAATCGTATGTAAATTTTCATCCGAGGTAACATCGGCAGCACCCGCTTCTATACTACTTTCTAGAATTTCTTCGTCAGATGCAGTATTTACCGGATATTGAATAACACCGCAATGTTTAAATAAAAAATTAACGCTACCGGTCTCGCCTAAACTACCGCCATGTTTACTAAAACTAGAACGCACCTCGGCAGCGGTACGGTTTTTATTATCGGTTAACGCCTCAACGATTATAGCAATACCGCCTGGTGCGTAACCTTCATATCTAATTTCAGTATAATTTTCGTTATTACTAGAATCACTTGCACTATTAATAGCCTTGTCTATTCTTTCTTTAGGAAGGTTTTGACTGCGTGCAGAGGTTAAAGCCGTTCTAAGACGAGGATTATTATCGGGATTTGCAGAACCGGTTTTAACGGCGGTGACTATTTCACGAACTAATTTAGTAAAGACTTTTGCTCTTTTTTTGTCTTGAGCACCTTTACGATGCTGAATATTCTTAAACTTTGAGTGACCGGCCATGGTACTAATTATTATATTATGTATATTTTAGGAATTAGATTTTATTTTGAAGGGTGAGTACACGGAGCGTACAATTAGTACGTGAGTATACGAATCCCTGATAAAATGAAACAATAATTCTTAAAATATACATAATATTAACCTTGTTTTGCTTTAAATCTTTTATTCTTCTTATTTATTACGAAGATTTTACCTCTTCTTTTTACAATTTGGCAATCTTTATCACGTTTCTTTAATGATTTTAAAGAGCTAACTACTTTCATATGAATATCATTTATATTTAATTTTACAGTAAATAATAAACATTTTTCTTTGATCAGTCAATCAACAATTTTAATATGTTAATACCGTATTTCGTGGATTTATATTGATCGATTTAATTAATAAGTATTTCTTTTGATTTTATTTAACACCGTTTTTTGGGAATCATAACTTTTCTTGCTTCGTAAGGGGAGTTATGATACGGTAATTTATCATATTTTAGCGAAAGTATATTAGTGTCGGTATGGTTTGGAAAAACAGTATGTCATTCCTGCAAGACTTGTTTGCATGGATACGGATTCGTCATTGCGAGGAGCGAAGCGACACGGCAATCTTGTCAGGTGTCCTGAGATTGCTTAGGGGGTTACTTTGTAATTTCCTCGCAATGACGAGTAAAGTGTCAATAATCTTTTCTTTTATCTTTTTCTTTAACATAGCTATTGCCGACCCTGAAATAGCCGAGTCTTTAAAATGCTCTAAACTTTTCCCTCATTTCGAAAAAAAATTCAACATACCCTCTAATACGCTGCACTCAATTGCCTTAAAAGAATCAGGAAAAAAGCATAAAACTCGTAAGATTACGGTAGTATGGCCTTGGACGGTTAACGTGGAGGGCAAGGGCTATTATTTTAATAGTAAAAGAGAAGCAGTAAATTTTGTCAGAAAGCAGATTATAAGAGGACGTGAGAGTATTGACGTCGGATGTATGCAGATTAATTTAAGGCATCATTTAGAGGCATTTAACTCTCTTGAACAAGCGTTTGAACCGAATAGTAACGTTCGTTATGGTGCGGAGTTTTTGAGATCAAAATATGATCAGCTGGGTAGTTGGCATAAAGCAATAGCCCATTATCACTCGGCAACTCATTCTCGTGGTTTTAAATACAAGCAAGATGTCGTTAAGATAGCCAGCAATATGGTACTTTATAAAGCATCGTTACATAATTATCTTAATAATAATGAAGAAGTTGTTAATGATCATCCTCCAAAAAACTTAAGTAATTTTAACGGTAATAGTAAGATCCAAAAAAAATCACTTTTTAGTAGTAATAAGAGATATAGAAGTAGTATGATGATACCTATACCTAGTAAAATTAACTGAAGTCATGAATGTTAAATTAGTAATATATTTCTTAGTTTTATTAATTGCAATTAGGGTTAATGCTAATTCTGATAACGCTCAAGATTTGGTAGGGCAGAAAATAATAGAATTACCTTGGAGCGATTGCACGGAGATACAAAAGTTATTAGAAAAAAAATTTTCGTTTTCAGAACAGCAATTAAAAAAAGAAAATAAAATTCATGAAGAATATAAGCAATTTTACTTAAAACATAAAAGTCCTAGCAATTTTTCCATGCAATTTCTTGAAAAGCAATCCGAAAACGATAAGGTAGAAACGTTAATCTCAGGTTTTATAAAATTTTGTGAAGATAATTTTCGTCCTAATAAATCTCGTTCTTTAAATTACCAAATTAAACAGCAACAAGAGCAGCAATTTAATGATATGAAGAATAAATATTATGAGATATATTATAAGCAAAAATATAATAATAATATTTTATTACCTTCGTATACTCGCTGAATTTGAAAAATTGGCTGCAGCTATTCAAAAAACTTGATACAAGCGAATTTTACAGGATTCGCCTGTGCTCACGTACTAAATGTACGTTCCGCAGGCTCACCTTTAAATTCATCTTGTCTGAAGCTTTTT
>DYDX01000028.1 GCA_020404425.1 Rickettsia endosymbiont of Pyrocoelia pectoralis | reverse complement strand
TTAACCGTAAAACTAAAAAATATTCCAAATGCATCTTCATGTTAGAATTATCTATTTACATTTTAATCTTTTTCAAAACCTTTAATTATCTTATCAACCCTTTTTAGGCAATGCCGAAAATAATTCATTATAAGAATCACAACTTTTCATAAGATTTTTAAAAGCTGAAACTTTATCTGAATCAGAAAATTTATTCTCATTGAATTTAGCTATATATTCCAAGTTTAGTATTAAACATCTCAAATCCTTATGGAGCAAATTTTTATTCACTGATTTTAATTTTGCTATCGTAACCTTACGGAGATCAATAGACATTTCCAATACGTTCTTAAGATCGCTAGCCTGTAATTTATTTATGATATTAGCTGCATTTTTTATGTCATTTTCCGCTACACAAATTTTAAATAATTCTGTAAGAGTTTCTTGATCATTTGGTAGATATTTCAAAGCATTTAGGTAATATTTTTTTGCTAGCTGATATTTCATTTTACTGTAATTAGCTAGACCAAGGTTATAATAACAATTACCGATATTTGGATCTTTTAAAGCTTTATTTTCAATAATTGCTAATTTAGCTTCTAGTAATTCTATTATTTCTTCAAAATATTCTTTTGAAATTAAAGCTTCAGAAAAATTTGTTAATATGTCAAAATTTAGTTGCCAATGTTTTTCCAATATTTAAAAAGCTTGAATTTTTGGTTCCAACTCTAATATATCTATTAAACTGGCAATAATTTTTGTGCATTCGTTATATTTAGGATAATTACTTGCTTTAAATACACTTAAATTTATATCAGCGGTTTTTAATATTTCTCTTATTAATTCTTCTGCCGTCTTTATATGATTATTTTTTATAGCAGCATATATCGCAATTCCTATAGCTTTTGTTTTTAAAAACGCATTTTCATTATAATTTAAGGCTTTAGTTTCCTTAGGTTCGAGGCTGCAGCTGTAAGGGCTTTTATCTAGCATATATTGAAATTCATTAGGAGCCAGTTCTACAATTTTATATTTTGTAAGTAGCACATTATTTGCAAACTCTTCATATTTATAATTAATAAATAATTTTGCCATGAGATTTTGCTTAAAGGTTAAATAATCTCTTGTTTTAGGTAAATTTTCAAGAGAGTAACTAATGACTTCTGCAACGGCTTTAATGTTTTTCACTATAGGTATAGATTCATAAAATGACATTAAATCAAGGTCATTATTCTTTAATATTGGCTTTAATTTTGAATTATCTATTATTTTTCCTTCGGGTAAAATAATAAGTTTAGGATTATTTGGTTTAGGTTGAGAATTTCCTTGAGCAATCATAATCGTTAAATATAAGTTAATTATTTAGCGAATTATAAACTATTTGTGATTTTTTGTAAAGATATTAATAGTAATTAATGGTAATTTAAAGTTTAATGATTATAGTTTTGTGATAAGCGGTGGGGGGTAGAAAGGATACTATGGTCAATTCAGCCCCATTTGCATACAAGGAGCAAGAAAAGAAGAGGATAGTAACATCGTCAGCGAGTTTAATCAATTAACTAGCTCAATTCATCTTTAAATATCCGGATGCATATTTATGTAGTACACTTGCGATAAGGGTTTGATAAGGCATCCCCTCTTGTGCTGCAATTCTTTTTATATGATTCAAATCATATAACGGCAATCTAATATTAATCCTTTCAGATTTTTTAAAAAAATTAGCAGCTGCATTTTTAGCTATATTTATTTCTTCTTCTACTTCAGCAGAGATAGGATTTTTAGTAATATTATCTTGTTCAAAATAATCTAATATTTCCTGTTCTTCTTCTGTCAATTTATATTTTTTCATAATTTAAACCTTAGTTATTTGGGTTTTGTGTACTTTTGATTAATGATTATTCTATTAAAAGTGCACAGGACCTAAGTACTTCTTTGTTGCTTTTTTACTTGGTATAACTGTTTTTAAGAAAATTTTGTCTTCCTGAATAATATGCGGCACTACATAACAATAACCATCTATATCCACTATGTACATTTTCTGATTTGGATATTTAATCTGATTAGGATGATCTATTGAGTCTAGTACATGATCCTGCTCTATTAAGGCGATTACCTGCTCAAAGGTTATCCCTCTTTCTTTGAATAAGACAACATTTTTGTCTTGATTAAATTCAAAATAATGTTTTTTCTGCATATATGTTATATTATGAAATTTTGCATGCCTTTTGTCAACACAATTTTGCTTAACTCATCTTGTGCAACGTCTAGCATTTGCTGCACTATAAAATTAAGCCTAGCTCTAATATGTAAAGAACGTTCCGGTAATACGGTTTTCATCTACTCATTCATACCGTGACAATATTTATATTTCTTACCTGAACCGCACGGGCAAGGTTCATTACGGGATATTCGACCCCAGCTACTCGGATCGTTAGGGTCTCTCTGATTTGGATCGATTCTTGATATAACAGGCTTTAAATCAGTCTCTATATTACTACCTGCGTTATATTTACTAAATGCCGGATCTTCACGACTCTCACGCATATTCTTTTGAAGCTTTTTATGCTCAAGCGATATATCTTCTTTCTGAATATGTTTTAAATCGATATTGAAATGATAAACCGTTTGAACGAATAACTCCTTTAAATTATTTAGCATCTGTTCAAACAGATTAAAGGCTTCTCTTTTATATTCGCTAAGCGGGTCTTTTTGAGCATAAGCCCTAAGCGATATACCTTGTCTTAAGTGATCTAGGCTATATAAATGATCTTTCCAAACCTGATCAAGCGTAGTTAGTAAGATATATTTCACCGCATTATGCATTAAATCGCTACTGTAAGCTTCTTCTTTTGCTTTATATATATCGCTTGCTGCTTGAATAACGATTTTTATTACTTCTTCTTCCGTAACATCGTTTTTACTTATTAAACTCTGATCAAATTTTATATCAAAAGTACGGTGTAATTCTACGGTTAGATTCTCTATATCCCAATCTTCACGATAAGAACCGGTCGGCATAAAGGTTAATACTATTTTCTTGGCTAATTCTTCGGTGGCACTATTTAAGAAACCGTAGCTATCTTTAGATTTGATAATTTCCGTTCTTTGCTCATATATTATTTTACGCTGATCATTCATTACGTCATCAAAGCGTAATAAATTCTTACGTATTTCGTAGTTATGCCCTTCGACTTTTTGCTGAGCTTTTTCAAGCGAACGGCTAATCATCGGGTGGTGGATTGCTTCACCGTCTTTTAGCCCTAAGGTTCTAAGGATTCCGGAAATACGATCCGAAGCGAAAATACGCATTAAATCATCATCAAGCGATAGGAAAAATTTAGTTTTACCTGGGTCACCTTGTCTACCTGATCTACCTCGTAATTGGTTATCTATTCGGCGACTTTCATGCCTTTCGGTACCGATTACAAATAACCCTCCGGCTTCTATAACTTGTTTTTTCTCATCGGCAATTTGAGCTTTTATTTCGGCTATTTTTTCTTCGTAAATATTCGGTGCTAAATTTTCCTTATCTAGCTGCTCTATCAGCATTTCAGGGTTACCGCCGAGCATAATATCCGTCCCTCGCCCTGCCATATTGGTTGCAATCGTTACGGATTTAAACCTACCGGCTTGAGCAATAATAAAAGCTTCTTGTTCATGGAATTTAGCGTTTAATACTTTATGGGCAATGTTATGCTTATTTAAGACGTTAGAAATTTCTTCTGATTTTTCTATACTAACCGTGCCGACAAGAACAGGTTGACCTCGATCGTAACAATCTTTAATTAGCTTTAAAATAGCCTCGTATTTATCCTGTTTAGTGCCGTAAATTTCATCGTCAAGATCAAGCCTTGTTACCTTATTATGAGTAGGAACGGCAACTACATCGAGATTATATATATCCTTTAACTCCGCTGCTTCCGTCATAGCAGTACCGGTCATACCCGATAATTTAGGATAATTACGAAAATAATTTTGGAAAGTAATAGAGGCAAGAGTTTGGTTCTCGTTTTGAATCTTAACGCCCTCTTTTGCTTCTAATGCTTGATGCAGACCTTCAGAGTATCTACGCCCTTCCATAACACGTCCGGTAAACTCGTCTATGATCATTACTTTACCGTCACGCACTAAATAATCTACGTCAATCGTGAACATATTATGAGCCCGCAGAGCTTGATTAACGTAATGCACTAAGTTTAAATTCTCGAAATCATATAAACCGGAATCGGGTTTTATAATATTTTCACTACTTAAAAGCGATTCTACGTTCGTAATGCCCGTTTCCGTCAGATTGATAGTTTTCATTTTTTCGTCTTTTTCAAAATCGCTTGGATTAAGCTTTTTGACAATCTTATCGATTTTTCCGTATAACTCCGAATTATCGTTAACCGGACCGGATATAACTAGCGGCGTTCTTGCTTCATCTATCAAAATTGAATCTACTTCATCGATAATAGCAAAGTTAAAAGGACGTAGTACTCGCTCTTGCAAGCTATACTTCATATTATCCCTTAGATAATCAAAGCCTATTTCATTATTTGTAGCATATGTTATATCGGAATTATAAGCCGCACGTTTAGCTTCGTCCGGCATACCGCCTACAATACAACCAACCGATAAACCTAAGAAATTATAAATTTTACCCATCGTAGCAGAATCACGTTTAACTAGGTAATCGTTAACCGTTACGATATGCACGCCTTTCTCGGTCAAAGCATTCAAATATGCCGGCAATGTTGCAACTAAGGTTTTACCCTCACCGGTACGCATTTCGCTGATCATTCCTCGGTGTAATATAAGACCGCCTATAAGCTGAACGTCAAAATGACGCATCCCGTATACTCTTCTAGAAGCCTCTCTTACTACCGCAAAAGCTTCAAATGCAATATCGTCTAAACTAGCTCCGTTTTTAAGCTTTTCTTTAAACTCTAAGGTTTTATTCTTAAGCTCTTCATCCGATAATTTTTGTAAATTAGGCTCAAGCGAGTTAATTTTAGTAATCTCGGCGAATAATTTCTTCACCGTACGGTCGTTTGCAGTACCAAAAAGTTTTTTTAAGAGGGAAAACATTTAAATCCTTAAATAATATTTTTGTACTTAAATATAAGGGATTTTACAGAATTATCAAATAGTTATAATATTTTATTTGAATTAACCAGTTTTGTTACAAATTTTCGTAAATTATTTTTAATAAATACAAATATTATTAAATAGCTGTTGACGGGTATTTATTATTTTTATAAGATTTAAGCTTATGTTTAACAAATTATGAGTCATAAGATAATGAAAAAGCTATCAGTTATATTTTTATCCGTTAGTATGCTTTCTAGCATTGCTTTTGCCGATCCTCAAGATAAAGTAGTAGCTACTTATAAAGGTGGTGAAGTAAGGGAATCCCAAATTATAAAGAAATTTCAACCTCAGCTTAATCTTCCTTCAGGCGAATCTATTAAAAACTTTGATGATTTTCCTCCGCAAGATCAGGAAAAATTAATAAAAATTTATGTTAATGATGATTTATTAAGAAAAGAAGTAGAGAAATCAAATATTACTTCTTCTAAAGAATTCCAAGAAAAGCTTGAAAATGCAAAAAATCAATTAGCCCAACAAGAATTATTATCAAATTATGTTAAATCTAATATTACAAGTAAAATGTTTGATGATGAATATAACAAATATATAGGTAATCTTAAAGGTAAAGAGCAAATAAAAGTTGCCCATATTTTAGTTGCCGATGAAAAGAAAGCTAATGAAATCAAAAGCAAATTAAGCAAAGGCGGAAATTTTGCTAAACTTGCAGAAGAATCATCTCTTGATAAAGCTTCGGCTTCAAACGGCGGTGTAATAGGTTTTATCCTGTTAAATCAACCGGGACAATTAGTACCGGAATTTGAAAAGAAAGCTTTTGCTTTAAAGGTAAATGAAGTTTCAACACCGGTTAAAACTAATTTCGGTTGGCATATAATTAAAGTATTAGAGAAAAAACCCGTGCCTATTCCAACCAAAGAAGAAGCGAAAATGACTATCGACAATATATTAGCTCAAGAATTACTAAAAAAATATATTACCGATTTAGAGGCAAAAGCCGATTTAAAAATTATGCTACCTGCAACTACAAACAATGAAGCTAAGAAGTAAATAATTCATTGTTTGCGTGGATACAGAGTCGTCATTGCGAGCGAGCATCGCTCGTGCGGCAATCCAGAAAAAAATAATAAAAAAATGCTAATTTATAGCATTTTTTAACTGGATTGCTTCGTCAATTATTTCATAATTTCCTCGCAATGACGATTCAACTTTTTCTAGGCAATATCGTTAATTTTGCAAGAAGTCTATTGACAATCTACAGAAAAAACTTTATATTCTTTTCAAGTTTATTTAAGAAAAAATTAGTTAATTATGTCTAAAGCAAAAACTGCTTCTAAAAACAACCCGACTTCTAGAGAAAGACCTAAAGAATTTTTTCGTAACGGTCAAAAAATTACCCCGGTAAAGCTTTTTGAAGAAAAAGGTTCTTTTTTAGCAGCCGAGTATGAAGCTTCCGGAGAATTAGTTTTAGGAAGTAACGGAAAAGCATTACCTTGGAACCTAGCTAAAAGCTCTTCTTAATTTTACAATCATACAGTCATTCCATCGGGGGCATAGCTCAGGGGTAGAGCATCTGCTTTGCACGCAGAGGGTCAAGGGTTCGATTCCCTTTGCCTCCACCATTCTTCAGTTTTCGGTATTTCTAAAAGGTATCAAACGACAAACCTAGCTTAAACTAGGGGTTTTTCAGGTCTTAGTATTAGGTTAGCAAATACTAAATTGCGTTTTTCGGCAATCGTCAAACCTATGAGTTATAGACGTTGCCCACATGACTCTTATTTCATGCATAGATCAGTTTTACCACTGTCATCCCTTGATTTATTGAGCATTGTTGCGAGGAGCAAAGCGTTGTTGCAATCCAGAAAAAATAAAATATTTCCTATAAATAGCACATAATTCAACTGTGTTTACTATATAAAATGTACTCCTATTTCATTATGCTCAATTTTTACCGTTATTTCTAAGTTGAAAATAAATATAATAGTTGAAAAAATACCTTTTATTATCTATTTTTATAAAAATTAGATCGTTTGCTTTCCAATTTTTAGCTTATATAATCTATCACTATAGTGAATTAGCTTGAATTTGTGATGATTTATAGGAAATATTTTATTTTTTTAAGATATAGCAAATATCGGCGAATAGCCAATTCATTTACGGTATGAGATATGTTCTTTAAAAATTAAAAGATAATATATAAATGGTATATAATTCAATTTCTTTTACTATATAATCTATTACTAGATAAAATAAACAAAATAAATATATGACCAATCAAGTAAAACAAAGTCAAATAAACAATGCCGCTTGGGCTGCATGCGATACTTTCCGTGGCGTGGTAGATGCAGCAAATTATAAAGATTACATATTAGTAATGTTATTCTTTAAATATATTTCGGATATTTGGATAGTACATTCAAAAAAATATAACGAAAAATATAAAGATGAACCTTCAAGAATTGAGCAACAATTAGACCGAGAAGAATTTGTAATACCGAAAGGTGCAAATTTTTATGATATCTTTGCACAAAGAGAGAAGTCTAATGTTAACATAGGCGAACTTATAAATAACGCTTTAATAGAAATAGAACAAAGAAATCTTGCAAAATTGGAAGGAGTGTTTCGAAATGTTGATTTTAACTCGGAATATAATTTAGGTAAAACTAAAGAACGAAATCGTCGTTTAAAAATGTTATTGGAAGATTTTAATAAACCGGAATTAGATTTAAGTCCTGAAAGAGTTAACGAAGATATTATAGGCGAGTGTTATATTTATTTAATATCACGTTTTGCTTCAGATGCAGGCAAAAAAGCCGGTGAATTTTATACCCCTGCTGCCGTATCAACTTTACTTGCAAAGCTTGCTGCTCCGAAGCCCGGTAATATAATTTGTGATCCGGCTTGCGGTTCCGGTTCGCTTTTAATTAAAGCAGCTAAAGAGGTAAGTGATGATAATTATGCACTTTACGGTCAAGAAATGAATAATGCGACATGGGCATTAGCAAAAATGAATATGTTTTTGCATATGGAAAGCGGTGCCCATATTTATTGGGGCGATACACTCAATCATCCAGCCTTGCTTGAAAATGATAAACTTATAGAGTTTGATGTAGTTGTTGCGAATCCTCCTTTTAGTTTAGAAAAATGGGGTCATGAAAATGCAACCAATGATGCATATGAACGTTTTAAGCGTGGTATTCCTCCTAAAACTAAAGGGATTATGCTTTTATTTCACATATGATTAAAATTACTAAGGAAGGCAGCGGACGTGCTGCAATAGTAGTACCGCACGGTGTATTATTTCGTGGAGGAACAGAAGGTTTAATTCGTCAATGTTTAATTGAAGAAAATTTATTAGATGCGGTAATAGGTCTACCCACTAATCTTTTTACCTCAACTAGCATTCCCATTGCTATTTTAGTATTTGATCGCTCAAGAGAAATAGGAGAAAAAAACGCACAACGAAAAGATGTACTGTTTATTGATGCAAGTAGATTCTTTAAAGCAGGTAAAGGGCAAAACTACCTAGAGGATGAACATATTAACAAAATTGTTGATACTTATAAAAATAGAAAAACCGTTGAAAAATACTCTCATCTAGCAAGTACCGAGGAAATTAGTGAAAATAAATATAATCTAAATATCTCGCGTTATATTGATACTTACGAAGAGGAAGAAGAAATTGACATTGCAGAACTGCAAAAAGAAATTCAACAACTCGAAAAAGAGCTGGTAGATATACGAGCACAGATGGACGCTAATCTTAAAGAGCTTGGAGTGGATATATGAGTTTTATTAACTTAGGTGATGTTATAGAGATAACCCCCAAAATTCCTAAATTGTCTCCTGATACTGAAGTATCATTTTTAGCTATGTCTGATATTTCAAAAGAAGGCATTATTACAAATAATTATAGACGTAAATATTCAGAAGTTTCAAAAGGTTATAGTGGATTTTGTGAAAGCGATGTATTAGTTGCAAAGATTACTCCATGCTTTGAAAATGGTAAGGGAGCGTTAGCTACCGGTCTTATCAATGGTGTAGGATTTGGTAGTACTGAATTTTATATACTTCGCTCTAGTGATAAAATTATACCTTACATTTTACTTCATATAACTCAAAATAAATATTTTAGGTTAAAAGGCAAATCACAAATGACTGGTTCAGCAGGACATAAACGTATACCCCAATCTTTTATAGAAAACTATAAAATTTTTCTCCCTCCCCTACCTGAACAACAAAAAATAGCTAATATTTTACGTGCATGGGATGAAAGTATAAAAATATTAACCAAATTATGTGAGATTAAACAACAAATATACAAAGCAGTTGCAAAAGATATTTTTGATAATCAAGCAAAGGGAGAAAAATGGCAAACCGTTAAGCTTTCCGGTATATCCACTATTCGCAAAGGAAAACAATTAAATCGTCTTGATATGAAAGGCGGTCTTTATCCTGTTTGGAATGGCGGCGTAATTCCTTCAGGTTTTACAGATGAATGGAATATGGAAGCAAATATAATTACTATAAGCGGAGGTGGTAACTCATGCGGTTTTGTGAATTTATGTAAAGAACGATTTTGGCTTAGTAGCTGTTGTTATGCTATTACAAAATTATCTTCAAATATCAATCAGTATTTTTTATTTTTTCAGCTTAAAAAAATTGAGCAAAAAATCATGAAATTAAGAGTTGGTACAGGGTTACCAAGTATCTCAAAACCCTCTATTGAAAACTATTTAGTATATATACCATCTATCGAGAGACAAAACCAAATTGCAAATTATCTTAATAGCTTACGTGACGAGTTGGAAACATATAAGAAAGAACTTGAGCTTATAAAAAAACAAAAACAAGGATTAATACAGAAGTTACTTACCGGCGAGTGGCGTGTGCAAGTAGATAAGTAAAAATTTGATAGGTAAATTTTATTTAAGGTTAACTTACTTAGAAATTGCAAAGAAATTTAGAAATAATTAAAATTATGTTCTTAAATAACAATAGATTGAATCTTGACGAAAAACTACTTTCGCATATACCTGCCGTAAAAGCACTAATGGCATTTGGCTATAAACTGCTTAATCAAAAAGAGCTGAAAAAAAAAACGAGTTAATACTCACAATATATTGCTAGAGGATATATTAATCGGTAAAATTAAAGAACTTAATCCAGAAAAATGTAATTTTAAATTAGATGATGAAGATCCAAAAGAAGCGGTACGTCAACTTAAAAATATTAAAAATTGCGGTTTAATAAAAGCCAACGAAGAGATATATGATCTACTAATTTTAGGGGCAACTATTAAAAAAGACTTAAACCATAACGTAAAATATATTGATTGGCAAGAACCTAAAAACAACACTTACCATGTTGCTTTTGAAGTATCCGTAAAAACCAAAATGAATACTGAACGTGTATGCGATATTGTATTATTTGTTAATGGTATACCTTTTGTAGTAATTGAGAATAAATCACCTACCGAGTCATTAGACCAAGCTATATCTCAACATATACGTAATCAAAGATCAGACGAAATACCACAGCTTTTTTACTATGCTCAAATATTAATTGTCGTAAATAAGAATGAAGCAAAATACGCTACAATAGACAGCTCAAAAGATTATTGGAGTATTTGGATAGAAGAAGAGAAAGAGAACCAAAATATCAATGTTATACGCAATCTAATTAATACTCCCCTATCCGAAGAAGTAAAAAATACTCTTTATTCGGGTGATTTTGCTTCTTATAGAAACCATTTTAATAAGCAAGAATCAGCCGGCACTATAGAACCTACCGAACAAGATAAAGTACTTTATGCTTTATGTCGCCCTGAAAGATTACTTAATTTAGTTGCTAATTTTTGTGTTTTTGACAATAAGGTTAGAAAAATAGCCCGTCATCATCAGTTTTTTGCCACACATGCAGTTATAAAAAGAGTAGAACAATATGATACAACAGGTATTAGAAAAGGTGGAGTAATATGGCATACGCAAGGTACAGGCAAATCTTTAACGATGATATTAATTGCTAAATTGTTACTTGAATCCACTAATATTACAAATCCACGTATCATAATTATAACCGACAGAATCGAGCTTGACGAACAAATTAAATATGCTTTTAAAAATTGTGGATTTGAACCTAAACTTGCAACTTCATCCAAAAATTTAATTGAACTACTTAGAGGCGGTACATCTGTTATAACTTCAGTAATTCATAAATTTAACAAAGCTTTTTTTCAAGGCTTTCAAGATTTTAATAATAACTTTTTTGTTCTTGTTGATGAGAGTCACCGTACTCAATACGGTGATTTAGCAGATAAAATGCGAATTATTTTACCTAATGCTTGTTATATAGGATTTACCGGTACGCCGCTTTTAAAAAGTGAAAAAAATACTTTTAAAAGGTTTGGTGAATTAATTCATACTTATACTATAAAAGATGCCTTAAGAGATAATATGATTGTACCGTTATTTTATGAGGGTCGTATTATTCGGAAACATCTTGAAGATGAATCCGTGCTTAATAAAAATTTTGATCTAATTACTAACGGAATAGATGAAGAAACAAAAGTAGCTTTAAAAAAGAAATATAGTAATTTAAAAACACTCTCTCAAACGGAAAAAATAATTTATGCCAAAGCAATTGACATTTCAGTGCATTATTTAAAAACATTTAAAGGCACGGGTCTAAAAGGCATGTTGATTGCTCCGTCTAGACGTATTGCTATTCGCTTTAAAGAAATTTTAAACGAGATAGGTCAAGTAAATTCCGAGGTCGTTATATCTTCTTTCGATGATCGTAAAGGTTATAAAGATATTGATAGTGAAAATAAGATAGCTACATTTTCAAATAGCATGAAAGAACAATACAAATTGAGATTTAATAAGACAATTATTGAAAAATTTAGAAATGCCGATAATCCTGAAATTTTAATTGTAGTTTCAAAATTACTAACCGGCTTCGATGCACCGCATAATGCCGTTATCTATATATGCAAAAATTTAAAAGAACACACTCTTCTGCAAGCCATCGCTCGTGCAAATCGTTTGTTCGAGAAAAAAGGAAGAGTTAAGGGATACGGTTACATAATCGACTATGAAGGGTTAGCAGTTGAATTAAAGCATGCACGTCAACTTTATGAGAGTGATAAATTAAAAAATTTCGATGAAGAAGATTTAGAAAATACTATATTTTCCGTAGAAGATAAAATAAAAGAAATTTTTCCGTTGCTGTAAGAGATTAAAGATATTTTTATAAATGTACCTAACAATTCAGATATTGAACAGCTTGAACAGCATTTAGCCGATGAAATTATACGAAATAGATTTTATTTTTTGTTAGATAAACTTAAAACTCTTATGTCTATAGCTTCTAACTCTAATAAATTATGTCAAGTTTTCTCAATAGAACAACTAAACGAATTATATCAAGAATTAAAAAATTTTGATAAGCTAAAAAAAATAATAGAACAGCGTTATACAGAAAAAGCAGATAAGAAAATATATACCGATCAAATCATGAAGTTACTTGATGAGCATATTATTGCCGATAATATTATTAAAACAGAACCGATTAACATTTTTAATAATAAAATGTTCGAGGATTTTATCACACGAGCAGACATTACGGACGCAGATAAGGCTAATCAAATTAACGCTCATCTACAAGATACTATTAATGATTATATTAATATTAATCGTGCTTTTTTTCAAAAATTTTCTGAGCTTATAAATAGCACAATAACCCAGCATCATAATAAACGCTTATCGGATAGTGAGTTTTTAAATAAAGTTGTAGACATAACAAATGAACTTAAAAAAGATGTATCAAGTGAATTAGGCAGCAGTAAAACTGCGATAGAGTTTTATAAAAAGTTATCTAACTTCTTACAAAATCAAAAAGATCAAAATCAGCATGAAAATGCCGCAAAAATTGCTCTTGATACTTATGACATCATTAAGAAAAAAAAAATTGTTCATTGGACGAAAAATACTAAAATCATAAATCAAATGAAAAATTTACTTGATGATTATTTTTTTGATGTTGCTAAAAAGAAAATGGGAATTAATTTTGATAACGCAAACTTAAATGATATCGTGAAAAGCTTAATTGATCTGGCTAAAGAGCATGAAGCTATGTAATTCACTATGGCACTGTTAACAAAATAATTTTAAAGCTAATAAAATTATTTTTAGCTGCAAATTAACAGAGGATGTAGAAATTGCACCTAATTCAATACATTTTACTATATATACAACTAATAATTAAAATTGTTGACTTAATTTAAGTTTTTCTATAAGTTTATTTTACTGAAAATTTAAAATAACGTTTAAACTCCGTCATTAATCATTAATACAACACTTATTTCTATAGACTACAAAGCTTTTAGAGGTCAATAAATCAAATTATACAGAGAGTTAATAAATGGACAATACAGAAGAAAAACAAGTTATAATGCCTGAGAATCAAATTAGTGAAGAAGAAGAAAGACTAAAAGCTGAAAATGCAAGAAAGGAGCGTAAGGTAATATTAATAACACTTGCAATTGCTTTAACTAGTTTTATAGCTTTTGCTTATTTCTTTTTAAATTACATGGAAGAAAAAGCAGCCGAATATAAATTACAGCAAGAAGCAAAAGCACAAAATACTGATAAGTCAGAGTAAAATAAATCTAAGAATCTAAAGCCGCTTCAGATTTATTATATAATCATAGGTTTTGTGGACATCTCTAAAAAGATTTAATTTTGATTATTTTCGGCTAGCAATTATAAGATTTTTTTGAAATATGAATAACATCCTATCAAAAATCTTATTAATTTTCGCTAAAAAATACCTCAAAATAAGAAATCAATGAGAAATGTCCACAGAACCTAGCGTAAGCGGCTATAAGAGAAAAGATTTATATGGAAGATTTAAGCTGCTGGAAAGAAAAGTTTGAAATGTGCGTTTACGCTAAAAAACTACTTGATAAAATTACGTATTTAAACACTAAAGTAAAAAATCCCGTAGATTTAGAAGAAGTCAAGAAAGGCATATATTACGCTCGTAAATATCACGGCTTCCAAATGCGTAAATCAGGCGATCCTTATTATTCTCACCCGATCGAAGTGGCGATTATGGTAGCAGATTTTGTAGCACTTGAAGCACCAAAACTTTATACTGCTGTAATACTCCAAGCCGCATTACTTCACGATACTATTGAGGATACGGAGCTCACTGAAGAAATAATCAGTACACTATTTGGAGCAAAAGTAGCAAAGCATGTAGAAAGTCTAACTAGAATAAAACCTTATGGAAAAATTAGTGCCGCAGAAAGCTTAAATTTACTAGTTCAGCAAAAAAGATACGACACGGCACTTATAAAATTATTTGACCGTATCCATAATTTACAAACTTTAGATGCTAAATCACCTGAAAAGCAAATAAAAATTCTTGTTGAAACACTAAAAAGTTTTATAATTTTAGCTAGCTATTTAGAATTATTCGAAATTGAAGCAAAATTAACAAAATATTGCCTTAAAATAAACGCTCTTAAGTCAAACTTACAGGCTTCTCAAGATTCACATACTCCTGATCATAACTATAGTTTTCAGACTTTTGCTTCTCTAACTTTTCAAAATGATTTACCCCTAACGCAAAGCCTATACTGGCTAAAGTCATTATGATAATGAGTCCTAAATGATCAATATTTAGATATATTAAGCCAAATGAGGTAATAACATATACTAATGCACGTGATAATGCATGAATTAGGCTTACACTAATATAGCGTTTAAATATAGGAAAATGCTTAAAAAAGACAGGGACTCCTACCATACGGCTAGTACCAAAGGAAATAATAGCCATTTGAACCAATAACAATTCAAATGGTGTAGTTGCTTTATAAATTAAATACGGGCAAGCTAAAGCAAAAATAAAAAATATAGCATTTAGTGTTTTAAGTATTTTTAAAGGATGTATTCTATAACTTAAATAGCTTAATATAGCCAAGCTTCCTACTTCTGCAATAGACACATAGAAATTTTGATGAATTACTTGTTCAGTGCTATAATTAAAAGAAGTCTTAAGGATATCGCCACAGTAAATATAAGCTATATAAAAACATAATGGCCACATACAATCTATAAATAACAAGAATAATGACGTTAATTTACTCACATTTTCATTATATATAGGATTTTTTAAAAGAATATTAGGGTCTTCATCTACTTGATTAAATACGTTTGTTAAGCGTCGTTTTGCATTCACAAATTCTGGAGTTTCACGTAAAGTAGTCCTAGCTGCCATTCCTATAACAGCAATACCCGCTCCAATCCAAAAAGCTAATCTCCAATTAAATCCATAAGAAGTAACGAGAGATGCTAGACCTAACGCAGCAGTTCCTCCTAATACTGAAAAAATTCCAATTATACCTACTACTTGATAACTTTTTGGAGATTTTATAGTTTCCGTAAAATAAAGCTCTACTCCTATTACTTCACCAATTGATGACATTCCTTGCAGAATACGGCATATTATTACAATCACCGACGCAGTAATACCAATTTGAGCATACGGCTTAAGATTGGCAATTATTAGGCAAGAAATTGCCATTATTGAGGTAGTAATAATAACTGTAGATTTTCGTCCTATATGATCACCTAACCAACCAAATATAAATGCCCCAATTGGACGTACAATAAAGGGAGCAGAAAAGGAAAAAGCTCCTAAGAGAGCTGCTGAATAAGGGTTATCAGTTGGAGCAAAAAATATCTCATTTAGCAATACCCCCATATGAATATATAACATAAAATCTACATATTCTAAGAATGTACCTATGGATAATAGACCTATTGCTTTCTTTTGCTCTCTATTTAAACTTCTTTGTTCTTTCGCATATCCTAACATAACTTTTTACAAAAAATTAAATTGTAAAAAAGCTATACTGTTTAATATAAAAGTCAACAGAAATTTTACCTTAGGTTAACTTAGGCAAATGAAATACAATATAAATGAGTGTTTATTCCCCTTGTGCTAGGGTATAGCCGGCAATGCCGTCAAATTCGCATAAATTCTCTACTTTGATAAAATCGATATCTGCTTTGCTTAGAGCTTCGAGTAACTTAGCTATTTCTAAATGCGTTACTTCTTTTTTGCCCTTAGCCATAAAACGACAACACCAATGATCTGAAACGGTTTCAAATCTGCTATCCCGAGGCCATAATTTTAGACCTTTTGCAGAAATTGTTTTTAGCTCAAAATTACCTAAATTAAGCTTCCCTATTTTATCTGCTATATCATCAGCGGCAGTAACATTTATATTTACGAAAATATCAACACCGACCAACTTTTTTACTTCCTTAGTATCGATTTTATAATCTATATTGCTTTCTTGTTTTTGCGTAATTAACGGGTAATCTGCTTTGGCAAGCTTTACGGGTTGCTGCCCTAGTCTTTTTACTATTTCTTCGGCAAATTCTTTCGTGCCGACTTTTTTAGTAGATTGCTCTTTATTATATATATCTGCCGTATGTACTCCGTCTTCAATAGTTTTCTTCCAGGCATTTTCGATTGAAGTAGCAATATCACCCTGCCCTATATGTACCAGCATCATTATAGCGGCATTTAACAGCCCCGAAGGATTTGCGATATCTTTGCCGGCAATATCGGGAGCACTTCCGTGAACCGCTTCAAACATCGCGTAATGCTTTCCGATATTTGCAGAACCGGCAAGCCCTACCGAGCCGGAAATCTCAGCAGCTACATCAGAGATAATATCACCGTACAAATTAGAAGTTACGAGTACGTCAAATATTTCCGGCTTAGTAGCAAGCCTTGCCGTACCGATATCGATAATATAATGTTCATTATTAATTTGTGGATATTCTTTTGCGATCTCATTAAATATTTTATGAAAAATCCCGTCGGAAAATTTCATGATATTATCTTTGCTTAAAGCCGTAACTTTCTTACGATTATTTTTTACGGCATATTCAAAAGCATATCTAATAATCTTTTCGCACCCTGTATGGCTTATCAGCTTCATCGATTCATACATATTATGCGTTTGGCGGTATTCTATACCTGCATATAAATCCTCCTCATTCTCACGTATGATAGTAAGGTTGAGATTTGGATGCAGGGTTTTAGTAAAAGGATGATACGAAACGGAAGGACGAATATTGGCAAAAAGCTGCAGCGTTTTACGAATCGTAACGTTTAGACTCTTATACCCTCCCCCTTGCGGCGTGGTAATCGGAGCTTTTAGTATGATTCCGGTACGCTGAATTAATTCCCAGCTTTCCTCGCTTATACCTGAAGTATAATGCTTTTTATAAAGCTTTTCCCCCACTTCAATTGTCTCTAAACGGATACGTGCTTCCGCTTTACGTAAAATGTAAAGCACTGCCTCCATTATTTCAGGACCTATCCCGTCCCCGTAAGCAATTGTAATCGGTGTAAATTCTGCCATATTAATAATTATAGTTAATTGTTACTTCTTTTAATCTTTCATTTAATAAAAAGGTTACTTCAGAAGTTATATTCAAATTATTTTTAGTATATAAAACTTGAGCACTCGGAAGTACCAAATTAAGGTTATATTTCTCAGCAAGTTCACTAATTATTATAATAGTTGTTTCATGAACTTTACTCATAGCTTCAGCATGGGCTTGTTCAAGCTTTGTTTTTTTAGTCTGTATTTCTTTTCTAACGTGACTAACTTTTGCATTAAATTCATTTACTTTCCGCTCAAAATCATCTTCGCTTAAAGAAGCTCTTTCATTTATCAGCTTCTCTTCCATAGGTTTAAATTCTGCTTCTTTTGCACCGATATCCTCTTGAATTTTATGATTAAGCTTTTCGATTTTATTACGCAAATCCTTAATAGCAATTGATCCTTCTAAAATAGACTGAACATCGACAACGGCTACTCTAACCTTAAAATTGTTATCTTTATCTTCTATTATTTCAGAATTTGCAAAAAGTGGAAAACTAATTATTAAAAATAAGTATAATATTCTATGCTTCACGTTGTAACTCTACATTATTTATTAAGTTAGGGTATTAATTGTCACCCCGTGGCTTGACCTATAGTACCGGACAAAATTAGTTACTAAGTTGAAAGAGAGTAAAGTTTTTATCATAAAAAAAGATTTTATTAATCAAAGAATAAATCTTATTAGTAGATTTAGTCAAGCAAAGTTTCAAATGATCTAAGCCATAAGTA
>DYDX01000027.1 GCA_020404425.1 Rickettsia endosymbiont of Pyrocoelia pectoralis | reverse complement strand
CAGCAGCGGCGGAAATTCGCCAAGGCATGGGTCTTGCAGCGTACGTTAATTCATGGATACTCCGAGTAAGACTTTGCATACAGCAGCAGGGTGATAATTTTGAACATCTGTTATAAAAGCACTTATCCTTGTTATGATTTAATTCCATAAACATAAAAACTAAAAAAATTCATATCTCTTTTATTATAAATATTTTACTAATGTATTTTAATGTTTTTCGCCTTCTTTTGAGCTGCATTAAAAATAAAACAAAAAGACGAAATATGGAAATATGTACTTTACAATACATTCCTGATGTTCGGCCCATTGCTCCCCACTCACCCTGTATACAAATGGAATAATCTCGAGCCTACCTCGATAATTGTTTAAACTTTAATAATTTTTGTTTCTTGACATCAAATAGCCTTATTTTGCTTATTTTCGATATAAATTGAAACAGAAGCTTATGGAGGTATGGAGCAGCCGTTCGAGGTTTTTGTGCTCATTACGTGGTAAATTCAAATGCAGTATTTATACCCTATAATTATGTTTATTTGCAATACTATAATAGCAAGTCTCCCTCCTCTTTGCCAGCGCCGGTTTATACATTACGCACGTGTGTAGGGCCGGGACAGTGCGTAGGGCCCAAACAAATCTAAAGTTTTAAGTTTATTTAGGTATAGCGCAATCAATGCATTTAACATTAAGGAATTAAGGTGTATTTATTTCACTCACTGAATCAGGGGCGTAACTATCATGGTAACTATCAGCCCCGCGGAACCCGGACCTGTGACCTATGGGACCCGAATGTTACGGCACTAATATTTGTATTTTAATTGCTGAAAACGTATTTAATAAAAATTGCAAAATGTAAATTTTATTTGCCGGCAAATTAACAATCATGTGAAACATTCCAATTATGGAACAAAATTTTTATTGCCATAATTTTCGCCCTACGCTTCGTTTACGTGCGGTGTTGTTTGTACTCGTACCAACCATAAATAAAGACAGATGCGCCGTATTTATTGTATTGCATAAGCTTCTTGAGAATTCAGACTTGCCGTTTTCATCTTATGAAGCTATTTAAAATATGTAACGGGCGTTATAGTTGGTTAATGAAATTGATTTACTTTTTACTTTTTAAGTTAAGGAAAGATGTGTATATACGGAAAATGTTTTTAGTTAAGTTAATACGTAGGTTTTATTTTAAATATAAGCGAGTTTCGTGGTAGGACAAATAGTACAAAAGTGCAAACCGTGTCTGGTGTCTTATCTGCAAACTTGTATAAAGTAAGATAACATTTATAAAATTGGTTATAAAGACAGTCTGAGTAAGACCGTATTAGTGTTGAAGTCCGCCCGAGGCGTGAGGTGCGTCCACTTCGTACCAAATTTTGCAATTAAAAAGCGAATTAGTGAACAAAGCGTAGTTAGGTACTAGAAGGTACCAATTAAGTGCTTGAAGTATTTCACTACGGTGTAGAAAGGCGTAAACAGGTGCGTTTAATAAACAATATATTATCTGCACGTATAAACAGATGTGCATTTGATGCTTAAAAGTGCGAATGAACGCAAATAAGTGACGCTGAATTTAGCAACGAAGAAGGGAGCTGCAGGAGTAAAAAAGTGAGTCTCCTAATATATTTGTACAGAACGAACACTATTAGAAAACAACAAAAAATCGCCTTGTTGTTTGTTACCTCGCCTTGTCGTGTGACAAAAAGGAAAATCGCCGTGTCGTTTATATAAAAACTCGCATTGTTGTTAAAATTGAAACTTTATATGTGAATTTTACACTAATTAAGAAGAAATTTAAGGCAACTCGCCTTGAAGCGAACCTAGATTTGAGACACCGTTGGAGGAGCTGTCCGATCAGCACGTCCTGTTTGCAAGCGGCGCAGCGCGG
This sequence comes from Rickettsia endosymbiont of Pyrocoelia pectoralis, assembly GCA_020404425.1. Lineage (GTDB taxonomy): Bacteria > Pseudomonadota > Alphaproteobacteria > Rickettsiales > Rickettsiaceae > Rickettsia. Next base: position 4,203 of record DYDX01000027.1, on the reverse strand, counting down.
GCTATCGTCGACGCTATCGCGCTAAGGTACAAAAACATTAAGGTACTGTCCCAAAACTATTATTTATTTAAAATTTTAAACTAACAGTGAACGAAAACTGAATTTTATAAATATTTTTTCTGGATCTAGTTCCCAAGTCACGGTATGACAACGGAGAAGTATACTCCTTATAGATGAAGAGTTGGTAGACGAAGCTCAATTTGGAAAAGAGCAAGGAGTCTGTAAGCCGAGGAGCGGAGCGTACTATAGTACGTGAGCATTCGAGGTCTTACAAAGACGACGCAGCCAATTTTTCAAATTGAGCGAGTATAAATACTTTTATAACCCCCTACCTTTTGCTTGTTTAGTTGCTTCTCTTTGCTCTATTACTTTTTGTGTATTAGGTCCTAATATTTTATCTTTCCCTAAATTAATTGCACTTTCGGCTATTACTCCTAAAACTTTAGGGTCTAATAATAATTTCATAGTAGGTAATACCATACCTGCATATTCCCGTTTGCTGTATTTATCGGCAATTTTAGATAATTCAGGAACGTGTTTTCCGGCTATTTTAATTAATTTTTCGCCGTCTAGTTTTAATTTTTTCCCTACCGAAGTAGTTTCTAGAAACTCTTCTACTACCGGTCCTAAACTATTAGCATGCTCCGTTAATATTTTAGGAATTTTTTCTTCAATTATTTCTTTTATTTTAGGATCGTTATTTTTAAGTTGCATCACCGCACCGATTAACTCTTTTACCTCCTTGGATTTTTCTTCTTTGGGAAGGGTCTTAATTAGTTGAGCTTTCTGTATTATATTAGCAACTTCATCGCTTTTGGAAAGAGTGGCGTCGGCAAGTTCGGTAAGCGAAGGCATTGCATCTTTTAAAAAAGGTATTGCTGCATTTGCTGCGTTATGAATTAACTCGAGATCTAAATTACGAGATTTTATTTTTTCTGCTATCATCGGGTGATCTAAAATTTTTACTAAATTTTCTTTATTAGCATCTAAATATTTCGGTAAGTCATTTTTTAAAAATAGGGGAAAGATTACCCGTAATTTCTTTAGCATTTTTTATTAATTCTATGATTTGAGGTTTTTTTGCTTCTAATAATTCTTTTTTAATATCAGTAGACATCCCTTGATGATTTAGATTAATGTCAGACCATTTTTGATAATCTTTTAACTCTTGGAAATTATTGATAACTAAAGGAGCGTTCTTAATTAAACTATCACTAGAATTTGCAGCTAACTCTACCGTATTTGCAATTAGTTCGGGAGCTATTAATTTTTGTACCTTATTATTTAGGATATTTTCTGCAATATTAGCTATTTCTTTTTGATTTTCAGGTTTTTTTAAAAAACTTATTAAATCATTGGAAAGCACCTGATTTACTTTTTCCGAGGTAATAATATCATATATGTTTTGTAATATTATAGTCTGGGATTGCTCATCTTTTTGTTTAAGGTTTTTAACAATTTCCTGTACTTTCGGGTTTAAATCATTTTCTAAAGCCTTTGAGGCTAAATCAACCCCAAAAGTCGCAAGTTCACGAATAAATCTAGGGCTTGCATTTTCTAAGATATTTATTTTTTCCGGCTCTGCAGTCTGAAAATTTTTTGTTAATTTACCGAGTCTTTTATTTAAAACAGGCGTAAGCACGTATGGTATTATAGTAGAATTTAATAGAGCCTCTTTTGATGTATCCGATATTGTCTTGGAATGCAAAATATTTGAGAATTTTTTTACAAGAGGTTATGAATCTGCGATCATTTTGGATCTAGCGTCAATAGCATTAGATTCGGTAGCAGCACCCTTAGCAGTTTTTAAATGGTTGTATTCGGTTATAAGATCTGGTAAAATTTGTGCCGTTTCCCACGTGAATTGTAAAGCACTGGCGGTATCCCCGATTGCATTCGTAATATTTTGTATTATGCCTGGATTACTACCGCTAATCTCTTGATATTCTTTATTTAAAGCATCGTATTTTTCATTGCCGGTATTAATTCCCATCCCCGCCCACACAGATTCAAGATAAGAAAGATTTTGATATTCTATATCTAATTCGTCTTTTTTTCTTTTAATAAGTTCCTGATTTTTTTCTTCTAAGTTTGGGTTTTTAGACATTTATTAATACCTGTTAAAACTATATAATAAATATCTTATATAAATATTTTATGATTAACAAATCTTTACTTTTATATTGTAATTAATTTTTAAGTCTATGGTTACTTTGCAATAACAACTTATAATTAAATTATTGCTTTTATATATAACATAGATTATATATTCCTTAATACTTTAAATAATTATTAATATAAAAACGTTATGGAACATTTCTTGGTCAAGATATAGTTGGGAGGAAATAAGGCAGATTTTTAGAGCATATAAACGCATGACTTCTGACTATATAATCCCGCCGTTTTTTAATAAAAATATTCTTTATGTAGCAGTGGAAAGTCAAGATGTATACCTTTTGAAAAAGTAGTAGCAACTGAAAAAGATATTGATATAAATGAGCAAGATGCTAACGGTTGGACAGTTCTACATTTAGCTTCATATTTTTTTCTATTACATATGGTCTGGTTTTTAGTAGAAGATAAAGGAGCTGATTATAAAATCACTACCAATAAAGGGAAATCACCAATATATTTATCTGCTAACAACCGTGATGTATGTATGACTCAGTATTACTTAGAATTAGGCGAAGAAATGCCTAAAATTCTACCTGAATTACGTGATAATACGGACATAGCAACTTTTTTTAAACATTTGTGCGGGGAGTTTAGAGGTAAGATTGCACAACATCCTGAAGATATAAAATATCCAAATATCCTTGCTAAATTATATAGTGAACAAAAGAAATATATTGTATATACCTCTAGCAACTATGATTATAAAAATATCAATGTAGAAATATATGATAAAAAAATTATTGGTAATATTGAGGATATTTCAGATTTAGTATAATAATTATAGGTAGAAACGTTATGAAAATCTTTTTGGATCTTTCTTGGTCAAAATATAGTAGGACGGAAATAGGAAAAATTTCAATAGTCTCACTACAATTACTTTTAAACGGTAATGTTAATATTCTAGATATTATTGCTAATATTAGAGATATTAACCTTGTAAAAAAGATTTTAGAAACTGAAGAAATATTAAATGCTAATGAACCTAATATTGACGGTATGACTGCTTTACATATAGCTTCATTGCAAGGTAATCTTGAGTTAGTAAAACTCTTAATCGGTGAAAAGAATGCGGATATACATATTAGAACGCCGGAACATGAAATTTTTTATCCGTTTGGTCGATCAATCAAAGGAAATAGCTCAATCATAGATTTTAGTGTCGATAACCTAGACTTGGATATGACAATATATTTCCTTGAATTGGGCTTAAAAATGCCAAAAGTACTTACTATTTTTAGTGGAGCAACAAGCGGAAAAAAATTTTGTGAACAATTATGTGATTATTTTCAGACAAAACTAGAGCAAGATCCTAGTTTTGACAATATATTAAAACAAGTAGAAGATGCTCAAAAAGATTTTTACGAAAATACTTTAGCTCCTCTTATCGGGAATTCTATTAATTTAACAGGAGAAGAAAATGTTTAAAAAATATATTACAAGTTTTTGTCTTGTTATAGTTCTCTCTGCTGCAATGTATGGTAGCGAAGGAAGTTTAACGTTAAAAGAGTTATTAGAAGTAGCACCTCTTCCTCTTCGGTTAATCCACAAATTTCAGGTCAAAAGGTGACTATTAACGGTGTGAATTATGAAATTAGATATTTCATCTTTGAAGACACAAGCAAAAAGCTACCTGAAAATATGAATTTTAAAGAATATGCCGAAAAGAATAATTTATTAGATATGAAAAGCTCTCATTCAAACCCGTTGCCCGGGATAGATTTTGAATCTTTCGACTTCCGCACAGTAAATCTTGACGATGGCATATATTTCAGCATGGCACTCCGGAAAATAGAGTAAAATTTGTGTCATACCGTGGCTTGACCACGGTATCCAGAAAAAATATTTAATACAATAAACATATAAAAAACTAAATTTTTTATATGTTTTACTGGATCCCGTGAATAAATCTATAGTACCGGACAAAATTAGAGAAAGATAGAATGGAAAAGGCTTGAAATAAGGGAAGTGAAGTAGTATAAGGTAAGAATTTCGTTGGCACAAAATGACCAAAATACTACTTCAATCGTT
>DYDX01000026.1 GCA_020404425.1 Rickettsia endosymbiont of Pyrocoelia pectoralis | reverse complement strand
TAATAACGCAACTACCTATCCTTTTCAAACACTTTTTTTTTCTTTCTTTCTTTCTTTCCTTCCTTACAATAACTCTTTTTTTACTCTCTTCTAACTCTTCTAATTCTTCCGAGCCATGCAACAACGCCGATTTATTCACGGAATCCAGTAAAACATATAAAAAATTTAGTTTTTTATATGTTTATTAGTATTAAATATTTTTCCTGGATACCGTGGACAAGCAACTAGATGACACAGTTAAAACTTACGGTTTTTCCTCGCAATGACGAGAATTAGCTTATTTATTTGAGCTTCTAACTCTAGCATATCAACACCGCTATTGATAGCAAAATCTGCTTTTGCTATTTTGCTTTCTTGCGATAGTTGAATTTCCTTAATTTTATTATAAGTCTCTATATCAAACGAAGATCTAGTTATTGCTCTTTGCATTCTTATTTCTTCAGAACAATATATTGTTACGACAAAATCAAAATATTTATCAAATTTAGCTTCGTAAAGTAGCGGTATTTCAGCAAAGATAAAATTATAGTCAAATGATTTGCATTCACTTACATCGTTACTCGTCGTCTCGCCTATTATTATAGGCTTCGCTCCTCGCTCCTTGTAATTAAATCCAACTGATTTGACTATAGAGCTAGCACTTTCTTCTTTAAATAAAATTAACTTATCTATTAGTAGGGGGTAAATAAAGTTTTGCAGCTTCTCTCTGGCAATATTATTATTATAAATTAAATTACTAATCTTCCCGATGTTAAAAGAGTCGAGTTCAGGTAGCAAATCTAAAATTTGTGCCTGTACTTTCAAATCTTGATATAACTCTTTTATGCACCTATCCGCACAAAAGGTTTTATAGCCTTTTTCTGCTAGATAATCCAAAATAAAAGTTTTACCCGATGCGTAGCTACCGGTAATGCCTATTGCTAACATTTTATTATAAAAATTTTATGTTCATTAGCGAGTGCTACAGTTAGTTTTTGTTCTACTATAATCACCTCGTTTGCTTTGATTGCTATACCGCTATAATTATATTTAGCAAGATTTCGTATAGTGTCCGGACCTATAGTCGGCATATCTAACCTATCATCTTGCCCTAATTTAGGAATCTTTACCAATACTCCGTCGGAAGATTTTTTACGCAAATCTGCACATCTAGCTATTAAATTATCCGTCCCCTCGGCAGCTTCTATACCTATTATATAGCCATCTTCGATTATAACCGATTGCCCGACATCAAACTTACTTAAATGATTCAATAATTTTACTCCAAGCTCAATATCTTTTTTATCTGAATTTGAAGGATACATGATAGTTATAGTATCGCTATCGCATTGCTGATTTTGATATATCTCGCTACTTGAAATGACTTTAAAGCCATAATCCTCAAAAAATTTAGCTACTATTCTTAATATTTTATCGTCTCCCCAAATTTTTTGACTGATTATTTTGAAAAGCAATAAGCTTCCTATTTTATCTACTGCTAGATTTTTTAAATTGGGTCTATTAACGCCGCCGATAAAAATAATATTCTGTACGTTACGCTCCTTAAAATATTTAATAGCCGACCCGACCATGCCGATTTTAAAGATCTTATATTCAAAACCCTTAATTGATTCTATATTGGTTTCGCCTTCTATTGCCGCTATACAACAATTACCGCCTTGCTTAATATAATTATTAGCAATTAAGTATGGAAGAGAGCCTTTACCGGCAATAATTCCAAGATTTGGGAGCATAAAACATTTTATAATTTAGAAGTCTAAAATTTAATTATAAGCGTATTTTTAATATAAATCTAGAAAACCTTTACATTTTAATCAAATTAAGGCATAATATTAGGTGCTAATATAGCTATAGTAATAAACGTAATTTAGAATAGAGGTTGCGGACTCGGGGGCGGTACCCGACGCCTTCACCAATACTCGATGTCATATTTGTCATCCCGCAAGCTTGTAGCGGTATCCAGTAAAATAAAAAAATACTACTATTTTTTTATTTTACTGGATACCGTGGTCAAGCCACGGTATGACAAAATGTAATGGGGGCGAAATAGGATCGACGTGCTTAATAAAAAAATTGCTTTTACTCGGGATGATTCCGCCGATAGGCTTGCCTTACGGGTCAAAAAAAAGAAACGCAAATGATAATCGTTTCGCGGGTTCTGCACTAGCTGCAGCTTAACCACGCGCGGTTTGGGGGTTACCGGGCAACAGAAAAACCCCCACGTATATACAATGACTTGAAGAATTAGCTCTGCAAAACTTCGGGGAACTCGCATGCTCACCTATTAAGTATAGGCTGTGCTTGCTCGCCCCTTGTTTTACATTCCAATTCTCCAAATCATTTGAGTATACCCATTATAATTTGAAAAATTGATAATAAAGTCTTTTCTAAATAAAACTTCGTCTACCTTATTTTATTTTTTACTAACTATGAATCTCGAATATAAAAAATTTTTGAATGAAGCAATGCTAGAATTAGTAAAAAAAATTCTAGCAAAAATTCAGCACGATAATTTATATTGGGATCAATTAATATATATATCATACAAAACAGACCATCCGGCTGTAATCCTGCCTTTAAAAGTTAGGCAAAAATACTCTAAGGAAATAACTATAGTACTCCAACATCAATTTGAAAATTTATTAGTAAAAGAAACGGGATTCTCTCTAACGGTAAGTTTTGACGGTATTAAAGAAAATATTTATATTCCTTTTGATGCTCTTATTAGTTTTGTCGATTCTAGTAATAATTATAGTTTAAATTTTAATAAGCATTTAGAGCTTCAAAAACATTATCAAGATGAAGCAGTAAAAATAAAACAGCAAATTTCAGAAGAAATAGATAATAGTAAAATTGAGGAAACGACCAAATTATCCGAAAATGTTATAATGCTAGATAAGTTTCGTAATTCATCTAAAACTAAGCCTATTAAACCACACGAATAGCGAGCTATAAATAATCCGCTATTCGTATAAAATATAGTATATAAAAGGTAAAAGGCGGTTCCCTCCTTATTATATAAATTGATTATATATGTTAATTTTTTAGTTAAAACTGATAATTTTTTACTAAAAATAATAAAATTTTATTTTGAAATCGGGGTGAAGAACCGCTTCAAACCCCGATTTCTACAACTTTTAAATCAATAGTAAATTACGTAAGTAATTTGCTATTGGTGATTAAACCGAGTTAAAATATTGAAAGCAGAGAAAGTAGTTATATATACCGACGGTGCGTGTTCAGGTAACCCGGGTCCCGGGGGATGGGGTGCGGTCTTAAGGTTTAACAATGTTAGTAAAGAGATATTCGGTCATGAGTTAAACACGACTAACAACCGGATGGAAATTATGGCAGCAATCGAGGCACTTAAAATATTAAAGAAAGCCTGTAATGTCGAGATTTATACCGATAGTAAATATTTGCAGCAAGGTATTACCGTTTGGATTCATAATTGGATCAAAAATAAATGGTGTAAAAGCAACAATGAACCCGTTAAAAATGCCGATTTATGGCAAAATTTATACGAAGAATTAAATAAACATAATATCATTTGGAAGTGGGTAAAAGGGCATGCAGGTAATGAGGGCAATAGCATTGCCGATAAACTTGCAGTGCAAGGAAGACAAACCGCAATAGAAATTTTAAAATGTCATTGATAGATAAACTTTTTATTACTTTTTTCTATAAAAAAGTAGGAGAAGATGAGTTTTTAAATCAGTATTACGAAAGTAGTAAGCGTGATTATTTAGGACGCCCTAAAAGGTTTGTTCTTTATAACAAAGCGGATGAGCCTGAAAAAATTCCGCCGACTTGGCATGCATGGCTTCATCATTTAGTATCCGAAAAACCAAAAGATATTAAGCTTTTTCCTTGGCAAGAAAGTAATAAAGTAAATAAGAAACCGATTAAAAAGATATCAAATCTTAAATATAATATGTGGCAACCCTAGGCTCTTGCATACGGAAAATTAATTTAATCTATTTTTGCTCTTTTTAGCTACAAATTATAAGATTTTTTTGAAATATGAACAACTATTTACTTCCAAAATCTTATTAATTTTCGCTCAAAAATATCTAAAAATACAAATAACTTTATTTTCCGTACGCAAGAACCTAATAACTTAAATCATAAAAAATAATGAAACAGAATATAATTGAAACAACAATAGGCTTTGCAGTATTAATTATTGCTTTTCTATTCTTAATTTTTGCTTATAAAACCGGTCGTTCCATGACTAATACCCAAGGCTACCAAGTAACGGCTAATTTTCAGAGTGCCGAAGGTATAGCAGTCGGAAGCGACGTAATGATTTCAGGTATAAAAATCGGTACCGTAAAAAGAATTATTTTAGACCCGAATAGTTTTTATGCTAACACATACCTAAATATTAGTAATGACGTTAAAATACCTAAAGACTCAAAAGCTCAGGTAGTAACAAGCGGTTTACTCGGTGGTAAATATATTTCTATAGTACCGGGTAATGATAGCGAAGATTTAGCTCCTAATGAAGAAATAAGATATACTCAATCGGCAATTAATATTGAATCGTTGATTAATAAGATTGTTTCTTCATTCGGTAGTAAATAGAGGTATATTCGTCTACTATTTTAATCCGCTTTTCCTAAACTAAATCTCTTAATATCTGGGCTTTGCTGCCTCTCTTTGGAATTATAAATTTAGTTTTGATATTATATAATTTTTTAAGAGAATTTATAATCGATTGAAGGTTCTTTAACGGTAGGTTAATTATTATTTCCTTAGCAGGTTTTCTTGTTTGATAAAATTGACCTATAAAGGATTCTAAAACTTCCGATGCGGTACTAGACTTATTATGAATAGGGAAGTAAGTTTGCTCTCCCCATTTTCGTCCCCCTCTATAAAGTAAAACTCTAATACAGAATTTTTCAATAGCAATTACACCCGTATCTATTATTCCTTCATATTGTTTTCCGATTCGTAGTTTAGATAGTTTTATAAGATTGATTCTATCCCTAATTATAGCGGCTTTTTCAAAATAAGATTCATTGCTTAACTCTTGCATTTTAAGCGATAATTTTTCTAACAATTTTTCGATATTGCTTGATAGAAAATCATTGATTTGCTCTATTAATCCTGCGTAATCTTCTTTAGAAATATTACCTATGCATGGGGCAAAACATTTACCTATCTCATATTCTAAACATGGACGGTGTCTAGTTAAAAAATTGCTATCCTTACAAGTTCTTAGTTTGAAGATTTTGTGTAACTCTTCAATTATTAAATCCACTTGATACCCTGAAGTAAACGGACCAAAAACTTTGTTGGTTTTTACCGGAGTTTCTAAATAGCATTTTACTAATGTAGGGAAGTCGTGATCTGATCGTAATTTGATATAGGAAGCTGATTTATTCCGTCTAAGTAATATGTTAAAGCGTGGTTGATGCTCTCTAATTAATTGTGTTTCCATTAAAAAGGCTTCGCTTTCTGAAGTAGTGAGTTTATATTCAATTAAGCAGATTTGATGTACCATACGGGATATTCTGCCTTTTAGATTATTTTTACTATAATAATCTATGCGTTTTTTTAGATTTTTAGCTTTACCTATATAAATAATTTCTTTCTCGGCATTATACATTAAATATACTCCCGGTAGAGTAGGAATATTTTGAAGTAAGTTTTTGATTAGTTTGCTACCATGTTATGCTCTAACATCTTTTTATAAATATCTATTCTACTTTGAAGTATATAAGTTATGCAAAAGCCAAGCTATCTAAATTTCGATAATAAAAATTATAAATGGAAAAACGATATTGATTACCGCACACATCCTGAAAGTTATCGAGTAGGAAAAGGTGAGCAGGGTGTCCTTATTTGTCAGCCTTATAAAAACGAGATATTGCCTTTTTGGAAATTTAAAACTCCTGAAATTGCTAAAGAAAGCAGCGAGAAAATATATGCTATGTTTTTAGAATATTTAAATGAAGATGATTTTGTCGGTGCCGATATGGCTCGTAAATATCTGCAAATGGGTTTTACCAGAAGCAGACGCTACACGAATTATAAAGGCGGTAAAAAATACGATGCAGAGCATGATTATAAGCAGCTAGAAAGAGGCAGTGGCGATCCTGAAAAAGCAATAAGTGCCGATATATTTTTTAAAAAATGGCAAGAAGCAGAAGAAAACGAAAAATATAAAATAATGAAGATAGAATGGAAAGAAAGATTGGGATAATAAAATTTAATTTAATATTAAGTATTGCTAACCAACCATAGATACCGTCATTGCGAAGCCACGAAGTGGCTGCGGCAATCCAGAAAAATAATAAAAAAATGCTGATTTTAAGATTTTTTTATTAGATTGCTTCGTCAATTACTTCGTAATTTCCTCGCAATGACGTTAATTTATTAATTAACCCATCTTTAGTTAGTAATACCTAATATTAACCTTTTAAGCTATTGTAAAAGTTTCTAGGAGGTGTATCATATAATTATTAGGCAAAATAATTTGTTTAATAAAGCGTAAATTAATAAAGGAGTAAATTATGAAAGAAATAAATGCCGGTTCCGCTAAAGGAGATTTAGAAGGTATCAAAAAAGATATTGAAAGCCTAGTTTCAAGATTGCATAGTTTAAAAGGTAAATCCGGTGATATCTTAGATGAACAGTTAGATAATTTATCCTCCGTTATGGATCATTATAAACATAAAGGAATAGAAAAAGGAAAAGCTAACGTAGCTGATATATGTGAGTCGACACGTGACCACCCTTTGCGGAATCTTGCCTACGCATTTGGCGCTGGGGTATTACTCGCTATTCTTATGAAATAGGTAATTTCATGTTAAAATCTCTAATATTCGAATTATTAAGAAGTAACCTAGAACAGGAGCAGAAAACTTACGGTAAACCGTTTGTTTATTTCTTCAATGTTCTAGGGTTAGTTTTAATAGTCGCTGCTAATTATCTTTATTTGCAAGATTGGGTAAAGTTTTGCTTTCTGATGAAGAGCGGTATAGCATTGATAATAGTTTCTATGATGATCGAAGCTATAAGATGTTATTTAAAATATAAAAATAGATATCGTACGTTAGATGCTTTAAGAGATAAAAGTAGAAATTTAGTAGACGGTATAAGTGACCGGTTTACTAACTTAATTCCTGCCGGAACTATAATAAAACATTTACCTACGATTATCCGCTATGTTCCAAGTACTATATTAACGTTTATAATATGTACTTACATCAAAAGAAAATTCGCAAAAAATATTACCTATCCGCTTTTAGGAAAAAGATAATATAAGTTTAGAAGATTGGTTTTAAGCCAATCTTCTAAGATTTTTAATTAGCAGAATCTTCGCCTATTATTGTAATATCTTGATGTGATGCTTCTAAAGAATCCGTAATACTACATTCTGCAACTAAAGTTTCAATTTCTTTAGTATTGCTATTATTTGTTAGCTTAGCATTAAATAGAGTGAGTAATTCTTGATTTTGTTTAACATAGTCAGTAATCATCCAACCTTCTACTTTAGCAGTAGGGTGATTTAGTAATATTTGTAGAGCGTCTAACTGTTTGTTTTGTATAGCTTGATAAATTACACAAGGTTCTACTTCAGTAGAGGGATGAGTAAGTAGTACTTTAAGAGTTTCCGGCTTTTCAAGAGCTTGGTTAATATGACAACCTTCTACTTTAGCAGTAGGGTGATTTAGTAATATTTGCAGAGCGTCTAACTGTTCATTTTGTATAGCTTGATAAATTACTACAGGTTCTATTTTAGTAGAGGGATGAGTAAGTAGTACTTTAAAAGTTTCCGGCTTTTTAAGAGCGTGGTTAATATGACAACTTTCTACTTTAGCGGTAGAATGATTTAATAAGGTTTGTAGGGCTTTTAGGTTTTCATCATCTATAGCTTCATCAATGATATCTTTTGTTACTTTAGCCGTATGATGGCTCAATAAAATTTCAAGAAGAGGAGGGTTAATATCTAAGGCACAACTAAGATGCTCCTCTTTTACTTGGGTTTCTAAGTTATTAAGATATGAGCTTAAATCTTGTACATTATTTTTAAGCAAAGCTTCTAAAATAGGATCGTCGTTTTCTTGCTGTGTTATCATACCACTCTAACTCTTAATTTAAATTAACTATTTAGTTGCGTTACCATATAATATGGTTTTAGAATGGTCAAGAAAATATTTTTATTAGTTCTAAGGGGAAAGTTTTGAAAGTAATTATAAAGTAAGTAGTTAGGTTTAAGTTTTGTTGGCGGGTTTACCGTCATTGCGAGGAAAATTACGAAGTAATTGACGAAGCAATCCAGTAAAAATGCTATATTCATAGCATTTTTTTATTATTTTTTCTGGATTGCCACGCAGTCTTCGACTGCTCGCAATGACGGATTATATCAATGCAAGCAAGCTTTACGTAGGAATGACATTAGAACAACGCCTCAAAGTAATGATATTCAATAAAACGTTCGGTAGTATAAGGTTGGACCTAGAAGTCCATACCGCCCATTCCGCCCATGCCTCCCATACCGCCACGCATTGGCATCGGGTCTTCTTTATCGGCAGGTTCATCGACAATTAAAGTTTCCGTAGTAATAATTAATGAAGCAACGGAAGCAGCATCTTGCAGAGCAGTACGCACTACTTTAGCCGGATCGATAATCCCGGCTTTAATCATATCGACATATTGCATATCTTGAGCATTAAAGCCGTAATTTTTATCCTTATGCTCTAATAATTTACCGACTACAACACCGCCATTTTCACCGGCATTTTCAACGATTTGCTTTAACGGATCTTTTAAAGCTTCTATTACTATTGCGATACCTGCTTGCTGATCTTTATTGTCTACTTTTAGATTGTTTAAAGTTTGTGAAGCATGTAGTAATGTCACGCCGCCACCGGCAACAACGCCTTCTTCAACGGCAGCACGTGTTGCAGCTAGTGCATCCTCAACACGATCTTTACGCTCTTTTACTTCAACTTCGGTAGCACCGCCGACTTTCAGTACCGCAACACCGCCGGAAAGTTTAGCTAAACGCTCTTGTAATTTTTCTTTATCGTAGTCAGAACTAGTTTCGGCTATTTGGGATTTAATTTGTAATACCCTATCTTCGATATTTTTCTTATCACCGCTACCGTCAACAATTACGGTATTTTCTTTAGAAATTGTTACTCTTTTTGCATGCCCTAAACTTTTCAGGCTAACATTTTCGATTTTCATCCCTAAATCTTCGGTTATAAGCTCGGCATTTGTTAAAATAGCAATATCTTCCATCATTGCTTTTCTTCTATCGCCGAATCCAGGAGCTTTTACTGCTGCAACCTTTAAACCGCCACGTAATCTATTTACTACTAAAGCTGCAAGTGCTTCACCCTCAACATCTTCGGCAATAATTAATAAAGGACGGGAAGATTGTACTACTGCTTCAAGTATAGGTACCATCGGTTGTAGGTTTGATAGTTTTTTCTCGAATAATAAGATGTAAGGGTTTTCAAGCTCTGCTACCATCTTTTCGGAATTCGTTACAAAATAGGAGGATAGATAACCTCTGTCAAACATCATACCTTTAACTACTTCAACGTCAAAACTGAAGTTTTTTGCCTCTTCAACGGTTATTACGCCTTCTTTGCCGACTTCTTCCATTGCTTTAGCAATTTTCTCGCCGATTTCTTTATCACCGTTTGAAGATATAGTACCGACTTGTGCGATCTCTTCTTGGCTGCTAATTTTTTTGCTGGATTTCTTGATTTCCTCGACTACCGCATTTACCGCTAAGTCCATACCACGTTTTAAATCCATAGGATTATAACCGGCAGCAACTAGCTTGTTACCTTCACGTGCTAAAGCTCTAGCTAAAACCGTAGCGGTAGTAGTACCGTCACCTGCAACTTCTGCAGCTTTAGTAGCAGCAGATTTTAACAATTGAGCTCCCGCATTTTTGATTTTATCTTTTAACTCGATAGATTTTGCAACCGTAACACCGTCTTTAGTGATTTTAGGTGCGCCGAATGATTGTTCGATAAGCACGTTTCTTCCTTTCGGACCTAAAGTAACTTTTACTGCATCCGCTAAAATATCAACGCCTTGTAGCATTTTTTCACGTGCATTTGAGCCGTGCTTAATAAGTTTTGCCATATTCAAATTCTCCTTAAAACAAATAATTAATTAATAATACCGAAAACATCGCTTTCTTTCATAACGATTAAATCTTCACCGTTAACTTTAATCTCGGTACCTGCCCATTTACCGTATAGAACCTTATCGCCTACTTTTAGCTGTAGCGGCTGGATTTCGCCTTTTTCATTACGCAGTCCGCTGCCCACGGCTACTATCTCGCCTTGCATCGGTTTTTCTTTTGCAGTATCCGGAATAATAATCCCGCCTTTAGTTGTTTCTTCATGTGCGATAGGTTTTATTGCAATTCTATCGTATAATGGTTTAAAAGACATTCTAACCTCCAAATTATAAATATTTAAACGTACTCTAGTATATATATCTTATTTTTAGTAGTTCAAGAGGCAAAAAATAAAAATTTTTACTTGTATACTCGTTTAATTTGAAAAATTGGCGGCGTTACTTCTTGCTTATAATCCTCACGTACTATATGTACGCTGCGGTTATAAGCTTCAAAGTGCCTTGCTCTTTTCCAAATTGAGCTTCGTCTACCAATTTTTCAAATTCAGCGAGTATATAATTCAACTGCGTTTACTAATGTATACGCTGTGCAAGCTCATTTTTAAATTTAGTGCCATAGCAGTATGCTTTTTTCTATATTATGAAACGTAAGGATTTTTGGTTTTGACGTAGATAAATCTTATGGGAATGCCGGGCATGTCAAAAGCGTCACGCATGTTATTTACTAAATATCTAGTATAGCTGTCGCTAATTTTTTCCGGATTATTTGAGAATAGTTTGAAAGTAGGGGGACGGGTTTTTGTTTGAGTCATATATTTTACTCGTACTCTCTTACCGCCTTTTTGCAGGGGTAGAGGGTGAGCTTCCGTAGTAAATCCTAGCCACTCGTTTAATTTGCTGGTAGTTATTTTTTTATTCCAAGTTTTATAGATTCGAGTACACGCATCCAGTACCTCGTCTATATTCTTTTTATTTATTGCTGAAATGAATATTACCGGTATGCCTTTAACTTGGGGTAAATGGGTATTTATTTGATAAAAGAACTCTTCTTTAAACGCCTCTTTCTCAGATTCTTTAATTAGATCCCACTTGTTCACCACTATAACGATACTTCTTCCCTCGTCTACTACGTGGCTTGCTATATTTAAGTCTTGTTGTTTCAAAGGTGATAAAGCATCAATCATTAAAATTACGGTATTGGCAAATTTAATACTATTAATAGCATCCGATGCCGATAGTTTTTCTAAAGATTCGGTAATGGTAGATTTCTTACGAAGCCCTGCGGTATCTATTAGCTTGATCCTATTGCCTTTATACTCCCAATCAATTTCAATTGATTCACGGGTAATTCCTGCCTCAGGTCCGGTTAATAACCTCTCATCGTTAATAAGAGCATTTATAAATGTAGATTTTCCGGCGTTAGGTTTGCCGCTCACTACTATTTGCAGGTAACCTGCTTTAATTGGATCGGTTATTCCTGCTTCTGCTGAATCGTCTTCAGGCAGTTTAGCAATAATTTCATCATATAAGTCAATTAATCCCGTGCCGTGTTCGGCAGAGATAGCAGCCATACTATCAAATCCAAGTTTGTAATAGTCTTTATCGAAATCAAAAGCCTTTTCACATTTATTAACGACTAATATAGCAGGCTTATCATATTTTTTAACAAAGCTACTTAGCATCTTATCATCGGGTAATATGCCGCTTCTACCGTCAACCATAAAGCATATTAAATCTGCCTCTAAGATGGCCTTAGTAGTTTGCTCCATTAATCTCTGTCCTAATTCATTAGGATTTTCTTCAAGCCCGGGAGTATCAATCAGCAGGAATTCAAACGAACCGATTCGTCCGTCGGTATATTTTCGATCTCTTGTAACCCCGGGTAAGTCATGGACGATAGCTTTTTTACGAATGCTTAAACGGTTAAAAAGTGTTGATTTGCCGACATTCGGGCGTCCTACTAAGGCAATAATTTTTTTAGTCATTAATCTAATACATTAGGATAGTTACAAGGACTAACAAAGCACCGATAAAACCTACAATATTTGCTATTACAATAGGTGTGTTTTTTATTAAAACACCGTATAAAAGCCAGCTACTTAAAGCAACGGCACTTATAGTAAAAGCAGGTAGCGAAACCGATGCGGCAGATTTGCAGGTAAATATCTTATGTGCTTGTACGTAAAACATGAAATTACCGACCGTACCTATTACGGTTATGTATCTTTCATAAAATTTCATGAATTTGGGGGACATATTTTTATTTTTTAAAACTCGCAATTACCGGTATATGATCTGAAGGTTTTTCTTTAGCTCTTAAGTTATAATCCATATAGCAATTTTCTAAATAGTCAACACTATTATTACAACCGAGAATCATATCGATCCGCATACCCTTATTCTGCTCGAAACATCCGGCTCTATAATCCCACCAAGAAAATTCTTGTTTGCTTGGGTAGAGTAACCTATATAAATCCTCAAAGCCGGAATTTAAAATAGTTCGAAACTTTTTCTTTTCCACTTCAGTAAAACAGGTAGTATTTGCAAGTGCTTTCGGTGAGTATACATCAATATCAAACGGTGCAATATTAAAATCACCGCCGATAATAGCTTTTTCGTCAAAAGATTTTTTGGTCGATAAGTAATTTATAAAACTATCGTAAAATGCTAATTTTGTCGTGAACTTGTCGCTATTAACCGTTGAACCGTTAGGAGCGTAAAGTGAAATTATATTACAAAACCCGATAGGCGTGGATATTTTTGCTTCTAAAAACCTTGCTTGGTCAGAACAGTAATTATTCGGAAAATCCGTAATTACTTCATCTGCAGGGAATTTTGAGAGAATAGCAACACCGTTATATGATTTCTGTCCGTGAACATAACAATTATAAGGTAGATCCGATAACTCATCGAAAGGAAATTTTTCGGTTTCGCATTTTATTTCCTGTAATAATAAAATATCAGGATTTTCATTTGCTAAAAAATCACGTAGTAAGTTAATCCGCATTTTTACGGAATTGATATTCCAAGTAGCTATCTTCATTTTTATTTTTCTTCCGGATTAACGATCTGCTCGTTATCATTACGGAATCGCCATTCGAGAAAACCAAAATGATATACTAATAGATTAGTAATAAATGCACCGATAATTACTACAATCATCGAATATTTGATCGTACCATAATCCGGATTAGTGCCGTACATATCTAATAATACGCTGAAAGCTGCACCCCATAATATAGTTATCTCAAGGCTAAGACCTCTAGGCACTCTTTTAATGGAAGTTTCTTTCATAATAAAATCTCTAAATATTACCCCCCAATTAGCGGTAATAAAAGCAAAACACGGTCCCCAAAAGCTTAAAGGTTCGATTTTGTGAATAATAACTACTACAACCCCGATGATTATAAAAGTTGCTTGCCCGAATGCATCACAAATGGCTACTACATTATTTGATAATTGCTCTAAATAAGGGTCTTCAGAAAATTGTTTATTATAATAGCTAAATAATTTAATAGCAGTAAAGCTAAGCAACACCACCACAAAGACATAATAAAAATAAGAAGGAGTAAAGTAAAAATTCATATGTCCGGTATCATGATTTATTATTAAATCAAGCATTACGCAGCTACTTATAGAGGGTAATATAGCAAATAAGAATGTACCGAATAAAGTACTATTTCTTCTGTTACTTAAAATAACTCCTGAAAAAGCAAAAGCAAGACTACCTATTAGTACTATAAAATGACACCAATGTGAGTCGATAGATCTTGGTAATAAGATGTGATATATGTAAGTTTTAACGATTTTTTTATATTCGCTGCTAGCAAGAAAATCATCTATAGCAAAGTTAAACTGCTTAACTATATTTAAAGATACGGTTTTTTTACTGAACATTAAATGCAAAGGAGTTTTAATATTTAGAGGAACTTCTATTATTTTTCTATCAATATTTGTTCCTGAAATATTAACCGAACCGACAATTCTATCGCTTATAAATCCTTCAATTTCTTTCTTAGCTAAACCGTTTACTAATTCTGCATCATTTTGATATACTTTGATTATATCCTGATTTCTATCGCTATATAAGAAATTCGTGAATTTTTGATTGCCGTATACCGTACCTTTGACTACTCCTAACTGAAGATTAAATAAACGTATTTGTGCCATTAATTCATCGTTATTTTGGAATTTGAGCTTTTTAGCTAAAGGCTCAATAATAAATAATGAAAGCTCTTCCAGACGATAAGGTTTTGAGAAATAAGCGTATTTACTGCGCTCTAGCGTATAAGTAGCTCCTGCCGTCATATCTGCGGCACCGCTTTGGAGGTCTAGTTGATCTTGATACCAACTATCTTGATTAAATTCAATGTTAATACCTATTTTTTTGGCAATAGCATTAATTAACTCAATATCCATACCGGAAACATTAGTACGACCGTTCGAAGTAGAAACTAAATATTGATAAGGCTCATTTATATACCATGCATTTATTAAAGTTTTTTTATCAGCTATCGTTTCGCATTCTAAAGTAGCTTGCTGCTCATTTTTAGAAGTGCTGAGAGCATAAAAACTCTTGAAAATAAGTAATATAAAAATAAAAAGCTTTAAAAATTTCATCTTTTACACATTTTAAAATTAATTACGAAATATTTTAACTTCTCCGTCAAAAAACTTAATATTAAGTACTTTTTCATTTTCGGCAGTAATTTTAGAAGATAAAAAATTACCCGCATTACCTTTAACCATAGCAAATCCGCGTTTTAATACGTTATGGTAATCTAAGCTTGTAAGCAACGAACTATTTAATTCTAATTTATACTCAAAATTTTTCAAAGTATTATTTGCCGATTTTAGCATATAAGCTGTTTTGTGTGTCAGTTCTAACGTTTTATAGCTAAGTATTTTATTAGGATTGAACCTTTCTTTAGTAAAGGATTTAAGCTTTGTTTCTTTTAAGCTAATTAGACACGGTAAGGAATCTAATAGGTTAAATCCCGTCTCATCGAGTAATTGCTGTTTATGATTCATATAATGATTAGAATATCTATATATTTTACTATAATTCACGATATTTTGATCATAATTTTTAATTAGCTGTTTAATATTATTTACTAATACTTTTTCATGAGATTGTAGAGTGCTGTTTAAAATAGACCTCACCGGTACGGCAAATTCGGCAGCGGCAGTCGGAGTAGGGGCTCTTTTATCGGCTGCTAAATCTATTAAAGTATAATCCACCTCATGACCTACTGCCGAAATGATAGGGATTTTTGAGTTATAAGTAGCACGTACTAATATTTCATCGTTAAATGACCAAAGATCCTCGATAGAACCGCCGCCTCTTGCTACTATTATAACGTCCGGTTTGTTTGTTTCTTCAATATTATTAAAGCCTTCAATTGCTTCTGCAATTTCATTGCCGGAATTCTCGCCTTGAACGCTAACTGACCATATTATTATGCGGGTTGGGAAACGTTCCCTGATTCGGTGAATAATATCTTTTATAACTGCACCGGTTAAGGAAGTGATAACTCCTATTTTATGCGGTAAAAAAGGTATAGGTTTGCGGGCTTTATTAAATAGCTCCTCTTTTTCTAATCTTGCCTTACGCTCGTTTAGAATTTGCATCATCGCCCCGAGTCCTGCAGGCTGAAGATTATCGACCGATAATTGATAGCGTGAGTTTCCTGCATAGCTTGAGAGCTTACCGCTAATGACTACTTCCATACCGTCATTTAACGGGAATTTAATTTTAGCAAGAATAGGACGCCAACAAGTACAAGCTAAAATAGCATTATTTTCCTTAAGATTAAAGTAAGCATGTCCTGAACTGGCTATTTTTAAGCCAGAAATTTCCCCTTTTACTTTAATGACTCCAAAGTTATTTTCCAATAATTCCTTAATTTTATTAGAAATCTCACTAACGGAAAATTCTTTATCTATTTGAGTAGTAATAAAGTTATCTAGCATTTTAATAGTGTTTGAGTGGCTGTTATTCGTTGCAAGAAGGGTTTGTTGCATGGTTTGATTTTTCCGTCATTGCGAGAAGAATTACAATGTAATTCGACGAAGCAATCCAGTAAAAAATGCTATATTTATAGCATTTTTTTTTATTATTTTTCTGGATTGCCGCGTCGCTCCGCTCCTCGCAATGACGATGAGATATTCATGCAACGCCTTCTCCTTGCAATGATGGTATCCCAATAGAATAACCTTGCACTGCAAAAGAGCAAGCAAAATTTTTATTATTTGATATATATAGTAATACTTGCTATTATTTTTTACTATTAAGATTTGGTCAATATAAATGCTGCGGGTAATATATTTATTTATTATCATAATATTTTCTCAGGTAAGTTTCGGTAGTAGCTTGAAACATAATAAAGGTGTTAAATTAAGTAATTTAATTGCCGATTTTGTAGAATATAATGAAAATCAAGGTTTAATTTATGCTAAAGGAAATTTAAAGATCGTCACTGAAGATTATTTCCTAACTGCCGATAATTTACTTTATGACGTAGAAAACGATATTTTATGGGCAGAAGGTAATGTTAAAATTAAGGATAAACAAAATAGAATAGTCGAAGGTGATAAAGTAATTCTAAAGGATAAATTTAAACAGGGCGTAGTATCCAATTTTATTTTATTGTTTAACGATAATAATCTGTTGATTGCTAAAATTGCAGAGAGAATAGACGAGAATAATACGAAGCTCCGTTATGCTAAGTTCACCCCGTGTGAGGTTACCTGTAATAAAAATCCTCTATGGCAAATTTCCGCAAAAAATACCGATATTAATTTTGAGCAACATAGAATAGTTTACAGAAATGTATTTTTTGAAGTATACGGAGTGCCGGTTTTCTTCTTACCTTACTTTTTCCATCCAACCCCCTCTGCTCCGGCAACTTCAGGGTTGTTAGTACCGGATATACAAAATAAAGGGTTTGGTATACCGTTATATTTAAGAGCAAAACCTAATATGGATTTTACTCTAACTCCGAGGATTTTTCAAAAATATAATACTTTTGAGTTAGAGGGACGCTATCGCCCAAACAATACCGATTATATGAGTTTTAACGGTAGTTACGGTAATTTACCGTATTTTTCCGAAAAAGACGGAGTAGTTTTAAAAAACAAAAAAATGTCATCTTATTATTATCTGGCAAACGGTAATTTTGTTAGTAGCAATAATGTTTATGGTTACGGTTTTAGAGTGGAACGTACTTCCGATAAAGCTTATTTAAAAAATTATTATAATAATTATACTTCATATTTAACTTCTAAAGTGTTTTTAAATAAAATTCACGATGCCGATTATTTCTCGCTTGAAGGATTAAATTTTCAAGGGCTAGGTGCTAATGATAGTAAATATACCAATCCGTTGGTATTACCTAAAATAAATACGAAAAATGTAATAAATCTGAATGATAGCGATAATAGTTTTATCGTAGTCGAAAATGATACTTTAATGTATAAAGAAAGAATAGGAAAACAGCTTACCAGAACTTCTTTGCAGTTATCTCTCATTCATAATTATATAAATTCTTCCGGACAGATATTTAATTTTACCGCTAGAGATAGAGGTGATTTTTATCTTGTCCATAATTCTTATTTAAATAAACCGAAAGAAAGTAAGTCGTTTCAAAGAAACATACCGGAATTTGAAACTTTATGGCGTTATCCGTTAATAGGTAATATAACGAAAACTATAAACATACTTATTGAGCCGATAGTTTCCGTTACTTTAGGACGCAATTTAACTAATAAAGATAAAAAATTTATTATAATTGATCCTGCTAAATATGAATTATCCGAAAAAAATATATTTTCATCTAATCGTTATAGCGGAATTGATTGCCATGATTTCGGTCATAGATTAAATTACGGCTTTAACACTAGCCTTGCTCAGGAAGAAAATTATTTAACGTTATTTTTAGGGCAGTCCCGTAATACTAGATATAGTATATATCAACCGGCACATGATACCGAAAATGTCGGTAAAGTTTCGGGAAATATTTCTAATAATTTAGAGCTATTTTATAGTTTTCGTAAAGATAGCCATTTTAAGCCCATACGTGACGAAGTAGGAGGTAATTTTAACTATGATAAAATTAACCTTTTAGGTAGCTTTATTCAGCTTACAAATCTTAAAAAATATTATAGTATAGAAAGTATTAAGGTTTCCAATAATAGAGTGCGGCAATTTTACGGTAACATAAATTATCAATTAACGGATAATTGGTCGGTAGGTATCGATGGCCGTATTGATTTCTCAAAGCGATCACCGAGCTTACTTACTAGAACTATTAGAGTGACATATGTTAAAGATTGTGTTAGAATTACAGCTAAGCTATACTCTGATTATCTAGCCGATAGAAGTAGAGGAATTAAAAAAACGACATCTTCGCCGACTATTTCGATTGGTTTAAAAGTCCTAAACATGTGATACTCGTTTAATTTGAAAAATTGGCTACGTCGTTCTATAAGTACTGTGGTGCTCACGTATTAAGTATACGCTCCGCTCCTCGTATTATGAACTTCTTGCTCTTTTCCAAATTAAACTTCGTATCCTACTTATTCATTTATTAGTATTTAAGATTATAATATGAAAAAACTATTACTTATAATTATTATTTTTTGTACCGTTAATACCGTACAAGCAGAACAAGACAATATAGTAGCACTTGTAAATAACGAGCCGATTACCCTTAACGAATTTCGTGCCAGAAAAAAAATGATTATGGTACTTAACAATGTTGAAAGTCTAACGGCCGCTCAAGATAAACAGCTAAACGATCTTGCTATTAAAAGCCTAGTTGACGAGTCTTTACTTTTTCAATATGCCGGTGATAGAGAAATCTCACAAGAAGAAATAGATAATGCTATCAAATCAATTGAAGAACGTAATAAAATGCCTGCAGGGTCTCTTATCAACTATATGAAAAGTAGGTCGGTAAATACGGATAGTTTTATTTCGCAAATTAAATCTGAACTAATTAAAATGAATGTTTTATCGGGTTTATCAAGATCGGTACATGTAAGCAGTAAAGAAATAGATGCAACGATTTTAGCTAGCGATCAAAAAGACGTAGAAGTTTCTATGCAAGTTTTTACCTCTAAAGACAAGAGCAGTAAAGCATTCTCGCAGATGAATAACTTAAAAAGCAAATTAAAGAAATGTAACGATGTAAAAAATTCTCTTTACGATAGTTTCGCTACTATGAATGTGGTAACCGATAAGCTTAGTAACATAGAAGGCGTTAAACAAACTATAATAAAAGATTTGAGCGTTGATCAGACAAGTAACGTGTTTGAGCTAAATAATAGATTCGAGATATTACTCGTATGTACTAAAAAGTTCTTAAATATTAGCGAAGATGAAAATAATTACGTAGTAAACTTCCTAACAAATAAAAAACTTTCACAAAAAGCTCAGAAATTTTTTGAAGATATTCGTAAGAAGGCATATGTAAAAATTATGCTACCTAATTAATTGTCATCCCGTGATTTATTCACGGGATCCAGTAACATATAAAAAACTGAATTTTTTATATGTTTATTTTATAAAATATTTTTTCTGGATACCGTGGACAAGCCACGGTATGACATCAAGCGAGCTTTCCGATCCACGCAGTCAATGCTGTATACAACCATCTTTAAAATATATGCTGCCTTCAATTGCCAAACATGCTGCTTCTCACCAAATTCATCCTCTTAAAAAACACGGACAAAATTTTATTTTTGATAGTAGCTTATGCGATAAGATCGTGCGGGCAAGCGGGTTACAGGAAAATGCAAATGTTCTAGAAATCGGACCGGGTACTGCCGGTCTCACTAGATCAATATTAAAGATGAATCCTAGTCTTTTAACCGTTATAGAAACCGATGAAAGATGCATCCCGCTCCTTAATGAAATAAAAGAATATCATCCTAATTTAAACATTATCAAACACGACGCTCTAAAAATCAGTTTAAGCGATTTAACTAATGATAAAATATTTATAATTTCTAACTTACCTTATCATATCGGTACTGAATTGGTAATTAGATGGTTGAAAGAAGCACATTTAGTTACTAGTATAACCGTTATGTTACAAAAAGAAGTAGTAGAGCGGATTTGTGCTAAACCCTCCACCAAAGCATATGGTAGATTATCGGTAATATGCAGTTTGATAGCAAAAGTAGAGAAATGCTTTGACGTTGCTCCGACTGCCTTTTATCCCCCTCCTAAAGTATATTCGGCGGTAGTTAAATTAACTCCGCTGGATAATATCCCGTCTGCCGATTTAATTAGTAAAATTGAGCTAATAACTAGCCTAGCATTTTCAGGACGCCGTAAAATGATTAAATCATCATTAAAGAATCTTTCGCCGAATATAAGCGAGTTATTAGCTAAGCTCAATATTAATGATAATTACCGTGCAGAAAACCTTACTCCTAATGATTATTTAGCTCTTGCTAAATTGATATAATAGGCTGTTATTTGTCTTCGGCGTTGCTTGCGTAGATCGCAAAACCCCGCTCGGTGTCATCCCGTTGTCCACGGGATGACAGCGGAGAAACTGACCCATGCAACAATACCTTTTTTTCGCAATGACGATATCAACTTTTTTTACTTATAGTGAATTAGTTTGAAGTTGGGATAATTTATAGGAAATATTTTATTTTTTTTGGAGATATAGCGAATACCGCTAATGCCAACCCATTTACGGTATGAGATATGTTTCCAAAAAATTAAAAGATGATGTAGAAATTATCCCAACTTCAAACTAATTTACTATATCTTCAAAATTTTCTAAACTAACGCCATGTTTGGTTTTATTCCATTTAAAAGGATAAAAAATAATTTCAAATACGGCTTTATATGAAGCGATGGTATGTAAGATAAAATAACTACCCCATAAGATTAAAGCTATTATATCTTGAAGTTTTACCGTTCGCATCCGAAAGCAGCTCTTTGATATATAAAAAGCCGTGCCGTAGAGGTATAAAAGCGAGAAAATACTATTAACAAGCCATAAATAATTAATTATAGAATTTTTATTTGTAATGATAGAAAATATAATAAAAGGTAATCCCCAAAAATTATAAGTAGATAAGCCGATAAAAATGTAAATAGTTATTATTTGCAGTAGAGTAAAATTTTTATATTTATTTCTTTGAGCTTGGAATATAAAAAATGTTTGCAAGAAGCCTTTAATCCAGCGTGACCTTTGGTTTAGCCAATTACCAAGGCTATTCGGTGATTCCTCTAAAGTATAAGAATCAAGGACTGCTACCTTATAATTCTGCGAGCAAATCCTAACGCCAAGCTCGGCATCCTCCGTAACGTTATAAGCATCCCAGCCCCCAAGGGTGCGAAGTATATCTGTTTTAAAATGATTGCTGGTGCCGCCAAGAGGTACCGGAAGATTAAGTAAACTGAGACCTTTTAAAATATATTCAAACCATAAACTATATTCTATGCTAAACATCTTGGTTAAAAGATTTTCATCTTTATTGTAAAAATTAAGCTTAGCTTGCAAACAAACATATTCAGGTGGTAAATTTCCAAACATATTCAGTGCCTTAATTAACTGATCAGGTTCAGGTTTATCTTCGGCATCATAAACTACTAAATATTCCCCCCTAGAATATTCTAAGGCATAGTTCAAAGCTTTCGGTTTAGTTCTAGGAAAACTTTTCGGCACAAATATAACATGAAAATAGTAGGGTAGGTTATATAAAGCTAATTCCTTAATCATTAAATGATCGTCATCTTCGATAATTATTTTTACGTCTAGCTTATTTGTAGGATAATCAAGAGAAGAGATATTTTTTATTATTGACCGAAGTTTACTTAGTTCTTTATATAGCGGTACAAGGATTGTATAAATCGGTATACTCTGCTGCTTTGAAGAATTGGCTCTGCAAAACTTCGGGGAACTCGCATGCTCACCTATTAAGTATAGGCTGCGCTTGCTCGCACCTTGTTTTACATTAGACATCTTCGGGAACTCTACTTCTGCTGGTAATTTGTGAGTCGATCCGCTGCTCGCATCCTCACGTACTATCGTGTACGCTGCGGTGCTGTGCTGCGTGTCTCCTACAAATTCCCTACCATAAGCGAGTTTCCGAAGATGTCTATTCCAATTCTCCAAATCATTTGAGTATATACTCGATGAACCCCCAAAATTGGTGACAATATCTTTGTAAGCCCTCGGATGCTCACGTACTTCTGTACGCTTCGCTCCTTGGCTTACAAACCGATTACTCTTTTCCAAGTTGATCTTCATATACCTACTCTTCATTTTTTTTGAATGATCGGGGGTATCGCTTACTTGCGTCATTGCGAGGAAAAATCGAAAATTTTGACGAAGCAATCCAGTAAAAAATGCATAGCATTTTTTTATTATTTTTTTGGATTCCCGCTTTTGCGGGAATGACATTGGTATAGAAGACACTTCCCTCATCGCTCTAATAAATAACAAGGATTTCAAAATATTTTGTGAGAAATAACTTATATTATTAGCAATATGAAATAAAATCGGCATGTAAAAAAATACTGCTATAAATATGATGAAAAATACCAATACTTTGCCGGTATAATTAATATTCTTAGCAATAATCGGACCAATTTTAAATTCAAGAGCATATTTTGCTTTGATACTGGTTAAGTGAGCAAAGTTTTTCTCTAATAATTTATAGAAATAATATTTTCTTACTAAAATTATGGATTTATATATATCTTGATATTTAAATAATAATCTCAAATTATTTATTGCCGTAATTTGGTTGCCGTCATTATCTTTATACAAAAAATAGCCGCAAGTTACGTATTCCTGCATAAGAGAATAATTACAAATTTTAACATAAATAATTTCATTTATTATCGGCAGTAACTTACTTTCATATAAAATATCTATCATTATTTCATTATCGATAAGCTCTTCGTTTACAATGGTTTCAAAACTAACCATCTGTTCTTTACTTAGTAAGTTTTTATCCTTAGCTATTCGTAAAATTATTTTTTCATCTATACGTTGAGCCATGATGAAAAAGCTATTCCCGATATTTTATAATTTCTATTTGAAAGGCTACGATCCCAAAAATAACCGATCTGAGCGGTTAACGATTTTTTGTCCTCGCGCTACCGAAATTAATTATTTTTGCGATTCCTATCTGCTCATAAACCGAACTATCATATATATAACCGTAATTTTGCCTGGTATGATACTTGGTAAAACTAGAAATCATTACGCCGTTTTTAAATTTAATTCCTTCACATGTTGAAACGCTATAAAACATTTTTTTATGTTTTGTATTATTTATAGAATGACCGAGGCTAAATACATTTTGATTAAAGATATTGAAAAACCGAATCTTTTTAGATGTTCCCGATAATAACGAAATTTCACCGAAAAAATCTTTCTTAAGCCCTATATCTTTATTCATCAAAATTTTAGGCTGAGCGGAAATAACAAAGTCATTATCCTCGAATAGTTTGAACTTATAATATATAGATGCTTCATTACTAAGATTTTTCTTACCTAAAAATTTATCTTCCTTATATAAAAAATATACACCTATATTTTGATTGCTCGTAATACCGTATTCTATGCCGATGCCGTTAAATAATTTATCTTGGTAAGATTTGAGTTCTACTATTTGCTGCTCTAATCTTTTTATCTGCTTTGATATTTTTTGCTGAAGTTTGGGGTTGTCTTTTACTTCTTCTTTATAATGATATAAATATGCTAACCGATCATTTATATAAAGTACGGCTTCTTCACGTTGCTTTTTTTCAGATTTAGAGGTTTTGTTAACCTTACTAACGCTTATAATATATTTATACCGCCCTTGCTCTAATAACCATGCCGAGGCGTGTGCCTGATTAATATTAAAAATCATTGCAATTAACATAAGGTATCTTAATACTATTCTTTTTATGTCATTCCCGTGTAGGCTTGCTTGCGTGGATCGAAAAAACCCGCTCGGTGTCATACCGTGGCTTGTCCACGGTATCCAGAAAAAATATTTTATAAAATAAACATATAAAAAATTCAGTTTTTTATATGTTTTCCTGGATTCCCGCCTATGCGGGAATGACATTGAGCATATTTTTTGATCCATGCAACGGCATCTTTTTACAAGAATGACATAGGGTAAAGAATATAGGGTATTATGCCTTAGCATCAGAATCGATTAAATTAAAAAACAGTATTATAATAACAATCATAAGTTGAGTAAAGTATTAAATGTAAATTTTTTAGAATTTTTTAATTGAAATAATATATAGGATATTGTAGTAATGATTTTACAAACACAAAATTATGGAGAAAAATATGATAAACGATCCAAGTCGTGGTCCGGTTAACGGAGCAGGTTCAGTTAATTCGGCAGCCGGTACATTAACTATAACGGTAGAGGGGAGTATAATCGGTGAAGTTCAGGAAGTTCCATTAGAAACTATTGAGATTCCAAAAGGAACGTTAACAATTAGTAAAGGTGCACATGTTTCTAATCTTACTCTAAACAATACACAAATAAATATGGAGCCAAATTCTAGTTTTGCAACTCCAGACGGTTTTTTAGTTCAAAACCCAAATGATTCTTGCAAAGTACTAACGTTTGAGAATAATTTGCCATCAGGTAACACGGACGGTAAAATTGTAATATTAGGTGATCAGGTGGTAGAGAGCAGTAATTAGAGTTGCGTGGATACCTCATCGTCATTGCAAGGAGCGAAAGGTATTGTTGCATAGATCGAAAAGCCCGCTCGATGTCATCTAGTTGCTTGTCCACGGGATCCAGTTAAAAATATCAATAATTTTGATATTTTTAACTGGATCCCGTGAATAAATCTATAGTACCGGACAAAATTAGAGAAAGATAGAATGGAAAAGGCTTGAAATAAGGGAAGTGAAGTAGTATAAGGTAAGAATTTCGTTGGCACAAAATGACCAAAATACTACTTCAAT
>DYDX01000025.1 GCA_020404425.1 Rickettsia endosymbiont of Pyrocoelia pectoralis | reverse complement strand
CACAGACTTTATGACATACTCCTAAAATTAAGTGCAAAATTATTAATCTTATTAATGCTGCTTAATTTTAGCTCTTTTCCCTTGCAAAAAATATCTTCACTTGCTCGAGCCATGCAACAACACCGATTTATTCACGGGATCCAGTAAAACATATAAAAAATTTAGTTTTTTATATGTTTATTTTATTAAATATTTTTTTCTGGATCTAGTTCCCAAGCCACGGTATGACACCGAGCGGTTTTTTTTATCCACGCATTTGCGGGGATGACATTGAGGACTTCTTAAAATTGTCCGGTACTATAACTTTTAGTACGTGGCTACCTGCGATTTTATAAGACGACATAGCCAATTTTTGAAATTCACCGTGTATATACCTTTAAACCCCGTGACGTTCGGCAATTAAACCTTTGATTTCGCCGATAGCTTTAGCCGGATTTAAACCTTTCGGGCAGGTTTTAGTACAGTTCATGATCGTATGGCAGCGATAAAGCTTAAACGGATCTTCCAAAGCCTCTAAACGCTCGCCCGTGTGATCGTCTCTTGAGTCGGCAATCCATCTATATGCCTGAAGCAAAATAGCAGGACCTAAATATTTATCACCGTTCCACCAATAGCTAGGGCAGGAAGTAGAGCAACAAGCACATAATATACATTCATATAGACCGTCAAGCTTTTCTCTGTCTTTCATAGATTGCAGCCTTTCGGAATTTGACGGTGCAGGGCTATCGGTTTTAAGCCACGGTTCTATCGATGCGTATTGGGCATAAAAATGAGTCATATCAGGCACTAAATCCTTGACTACTTTCATATGAGGAAGCGGATAGATTTTAATATCACCTGATATCTCTTCTATCGGTTTTATACAAGCTAAAGTATTCGTGCCGTCAATATTCATCGAGCAGCTACCGCAAATTCCCTCACGGCAAGAGCGTCTAAAAGTTAAAGTAGAGTCAATTTCGTTTTTGATTTTAATTAAAGCATCAAGAACCATAGGTCCGGTTTTACTTAAATCTATTTCAAAACTATCAATTGTAGGATTTTCGTCAAGATCAGAGTTATATCTATAAATCTTTACCTTTCGGGGCTTTAGCATTTCCCCGTTATCTTTATACTCTTTGCCCTTTTTTACAACTGAATTTGGCGGTAATCTTAACTCTGCCATTTAGTTACTCTCTTTTTTAGCTTTAGTTGTTTTTGCTTTTTCAGAAGATTTTTCTTTATCTATTTGTATAGTAACATTGGAAGAAAAGTTATTCTCTTCTTCCGAATCTAACGGTTTACCGCTGAGTAAATTTTTAATTTGCTGACCCGATAAGGTCTCGAATTCTATTAAAGCTTTAGCAAGCATATGGAGTTGATCTATATGCTTCGTTAAAGTATCTTTTGCTACATTATAGCCGGTAGTAACGATTTTTTTGATTTCTTCGTCTATTAATTCAGATGTATTTTCCGATTTATCGCTAGCATTGCTTCTATTATATGAATACATATCCTCACCGCCGCTACCGTGATATATAGGACCTACCTTATCGCTAAGCCCCCATTCGGTCACCATTGCTTTTGCCATCCTAGTTGCCATTTTTATATCCGATGATGCTCCTGACGTTACTTTGTCTCTACCGAATATGATTTCTTCAGCTACTCTACCTGCCATGGCCACTGCGATATCTGCTTCCATTTTATCACGTGGCATTGAGAAACGGTCATTTTCCGGCAATCTCATAACCATACCGAGTGCTCTACCACGTGGGATAATCGTAGCCTTATGGATAGGATCGGAAGCGGGGCAGTGTAAACCTACCAAAGCATGCCCACCCTCATGATATGCCGTTAACTTCTTCTGCTCGTCGGACATAATCATTGAACGACGCTCGACTCCCATCAACACCTTATCTTTGGCTTCTTCTAAATCATGCATCTCTACTTCTTTTTTGTTAAGCCTTGCTGCGATAAGAGCAGCTTCGTTAACTAAATTAGCAAGCTCGGCACCTGAAAATCCCGGTGTCCCTCTAGCAATAATTCTCGGTATAACCTTACTACTAAATTTTATTTTCTTTAAATGTACGTTTAGTATTTTCTCACGACCGTCAATATCGGGATTTGAAACGGTGATTTGTCTATCAAATCTTCCCGGTCTTAATAAAGCAGGATCAAGCACGTCAGGGCGGTTAGTAGCCGCAATAATAACAACCCCCTCGTTTGCTTCAAATCCGTCCATCTCAACTAACATTTGGTTCAGTGTCTGTTCACGCTCATCGTTACCGCCGCCCATACCGATACCTCTATGGCGACCTACGGCATCAATCTCATCAATAAAGATGATACACGGAGCGTTACGCTTACCTTGCTCGAACATATCACGTACACGGCTAGCACCGACCCCTACAAACATCTCGACGAAATCAGAACCGGATATACTGAAAAACGGCACGTTAGCCTCACCTGCAATGGCTTTAGCAAGAAGTGTTTTACCGGTACCCGGCGGTCCTATAAGCAAACAACCTTTCGGTATCTTCCCGCCAAGCTTCTGAAATCTGCTAGGATCTCTTAAAAAATCTACTATTTCGGTTAATTCGTCTTTCGCTTCGTCAATACCCGCAACGTCTTTAAAAGTAATTTTAGGTCCTTTATCCGATAGTAGCTTTGCTTTAGATTTTCCAAATCCCATAGCTTTACCGCCACCATGCATTTGACGCATAAAGAAAATCCATACTCCTATTAATAAAAGCATCGGAAACCAAGAAATTAAAAAGCCTAAAAAAGTATTCATTCTTGTTTCAAGCGGCATGACTTCAATATTAACGTCATTGCTTGTAAGGCGATTCACTAAATCAGGATAATCGGGAGCGTAAGTAGTAAAGGTAGAACCGTCATTTGCAGTTCCTTCAATTACCCTTCCTTGAATTTTAACCGAATTAACTACTTTTTCATCAACTCTTGTTAAAAAATCCGAGAAAGAAATATTATTTCTGCTGCCAAGCAGACCGTCAGACTGAACAATATTAAAAAGCAGCACCATAAAAACAAAAATTGCTGCCCAAACTACAATATTTTTACCTTGATTATTCATTGATACAAACCTAACAAAAATGTGCAAAACGTGATATAAAATTTGGAGCGAAAGAGACGTTAAAAGTCTTCATGTCGTTATCATAATATGATATATGGGGTATTGCTATAACTTTTTCAAGTATTTTAACAACCGGTAAGGTAAATAATATTGCTATGTGGTTTTTACAGGATAGGTTTTTTAGCGGCTCTAAATCTAACTGCTTTTTGATTTTTTTATAATCTTCTTGCGTTAAATAGGTTACCGTATAACTTTCCGTAGCGTTTGGCTTTGCTATGCAAAATCTATTATCCCAAATTATTGGACTATCGGATAATACCTTATCTTGGGGTAGTTTTTTACCGAACTCTCGATATATTAGCAGTTTATTTTGTATACGCTTAATTACGCAGCCATGTAATGTATTTTTAAAATCTATATTTTGCGTGATTAATTTTAAAATCGGATTTACCGAATAGAAACGAGCTATTTGTGTTTGTCCGCTAATTATCACTAACAAAAAATTAATTAACTGCACTTTTACTTCATCTGAAAATTTACTAAATTTATCGAGATCAAGAAAAGCAAAACCATATTCAGAAATTTTTACCGATTCGGATATGGCAGAGATTAATTCAGGTTTAAATTTATTTTCCAGTAATTCATTGATTCTAGATTGCTGCAAGATTATATCATTTTTACTATAACTTTCTTCCTTAAATAATTTTTGCCTGATAAGATTGCGTCTATATTTAGTAGATAAATTTGATTCATCTTCAAACCATTTAATATTATGCCGGACTAAATAATCTACTAATGCAGCTTTGGGAATATCAAAAAAAGGTCTAACTATTTGTGTATTATTACGCCAGTTTATATTGCTGCTACTAAGCCCGAATATTCCGCTACTACGCTCTAGCCTTAAACAAAAATTTTCTACGTAATCATCTTCATGATGGGCAGTTAGTAATACTAATATATCAAGTTTTTTACATAGATCGGTCATTAAATCATAACGTCCTTCCCTAGCTCTTTCTTGAAAATTAGAAAAATTATTTTGATGGTCAAAAGATAAGCTATAAAATTTAAGATTTAGATTACTTGAAATATCTCTTACATACTCGATTTCCTGTTTTGATTGCTCTCTTAAATTATGATCAACCGATAGAACAAACAACTCTATATTATTTTTCTTTGCCCAAATATCCGCAAGATAAAGTAATGCTACTGAATCACTGCCGCCGGACACGGCTATCGCTATTTTAGATAAACCGAAATTACCTAATAAGTTGTTAATATTATGTTCAAACCTTTCATAAAGCATGGTTAAATTAGGAAGCTTAATATAAAGTAATTATATATTTGGCACTAAACGCAAGCAATATAAAATTTAGAGTAATTAAAGACTGTAATTTGTTATTTACAAAACCAAGATTAACTAGATATGATATATCTAATTAACAATATATATTTTTGGTAATTTATGGTAGATAAGAAATCTTCTGAGACAGAAAAAGAACTTATCGTAGATGAACTTGAGCTTGAAGAGGATATTTTCTTTTCAAAACTTGCAGAAGAACGGCTGAAAGAAGTTAAATATTGGATAAAGCACGAAGATTTTTGGAATATTTCCGTCATTGCGAGGAAAAATTGAAAATTTTGACGAAGCAATCCAGTAAAAATGCGTAGCATTTTTTTATTATTTTTCTGGATTGCAGTAATGCTTCTCTCCTCGCAATGACGGAAAAACCTATCCACGCAACAATACTTGCTCACAATGACGATAAATGAAAAACCTGTTTACATGAATAAAATTAAATATGAAAGAAGCTAAAATAGAAAATATTGATTTCGGTAGTGCGTTATCTGAGCGTTATCTCGCTTATGCGTTATCAACTATTATGTCACGCTCACTTCCCGACGTACGTGACGGTTTGAAACCGGTACATCGCAGGTTATTATATGCAATGTTGCAGCTGAGGCTTGAGCCGACTTCCGGTTATAAAAAATGTGCAAGGGTAGTAGGTGACGTAATCGGTAAATACCACCCGCACGGTGACGGGGCAGTATATGACACTCTGGTGCGTCTTGCTCAGCACTTTTCACTCCGCTATCCTTTAATCGACGGGCAAGGTAATTTCGGCTCTATCGACGGCGATAATGCTGCTGCAATGCGTTATACCGAATCACGGATGACGGAAATATGCACGTTACTTATGGAGTATATTGATAAGGATACGGTAGATTTTCGCCCGACATACGATGATTCCGATTTAGAGCCGGTAATAATGCCGGCAAGTTTCCCGAATTTACTTGCTAACGGCTCAGAAGGCATAGCGGTCGGTATGGCAACTAACATCCCGCCGCATAATTTACATGAGCTATGTGATGCTTTGATGCATTTGATTGATCATCCAAAAGCCGAAATTAGCGACATGATGAATTTCATTAAAGGTCCTGATTTTCCGACCGGCGGCATAATTATCGATAAAGCTGAAGTTATTAACAGTAGCTATGCTACAGGGCGAGGCGGCTTTAGGGTTAGAGCCAGATGGGAAAAAGAAGAGCTAAGTTACGGCACATATCAAATAGTTGTCACTGAAATACCTTATCAAGTTCAGAAATCAAAGCTTATAGAACAAATAGCGATATTACTGAAAGATAAAAAAATTCCGCTTGTTAGTAATATTAGGGATGAATCAACCGATATTATTAGACTGATTATTGAGCCAAGAGATCGAAGTTGTGACCCGCAAATAGTGATGGAGTCTTTATTTAAGCTAACAAATCTTGAAAACCGTATTCAGCTAAATATGAATGTAATTGGTAGTAATAACGTACCGAGAGTAATGAATATTTTAGAAATACTGCAAGAATTTCTGGCTCATAGACAAAATATCGTCACTCGTAGATCGACCTATCTTTTAAATAAAATAAAGCATCGTTTAGAAATTTTAGAAGGGCTTAGAATCGCCTATTTAAACCTCGACGAAATTATTAAAATCATCCGTGAAGAAGATGAGCCGAAAGCGATAATGATGGAGCGTTTTAAGCTAACGGAAATTCAGGTAGAGGCAATATTAAATACTCGTCTTCGTTCGCTTCGTAAATTAGAGGAACAAGAAATTATCAATGAACATATTAATCTACAAAAACAGCAAGCAATATTTGAAGAAATCTTAAATAATCCTAAAGAGTTATGGAAAGTCGTTAAAAAAGAAATCAAAGCAGTACAAACGAAATTTGGGTTAAACACTGTTATCGGAGCACGCAGAACTAGCTTTGAAGAAGTAAATGTTGCTAATCAAGTAGTTGTCGATATTTCTGCCTTTATCACTAAAGAGCCGATTACTATTATTTGTTCAAAAATGGGCTGGGTGCGTTCATTAAAGGGACATAATAATGATCTATCTACTATAAAATATAAAGAAAGTGACGAGGAAAAATTCATTCTAGAAGCTTATACGACCGATAAAATATTAATAGTTAGTTCGGAAGGAAGATTTTTTACTTTACTTGCCGATAATATTTCCAAAGCTAAAGGCACGGGTGAGCCTGTCAAGCTACTTGTGGATATAGGCAATAACGATATTACTAATATTTTGGTTTATACACCAGGTCAGCTTTTACTACTTGCAAGCAGCATAGGCAAAGGTTTTCTAGTTAACTCAAATGAAGTAATAGCCCAAACAAAAACAGGGAAACAAATTATGAATGTACCTGAGGGGCATGCATGTATAGCTTGCCTGCCCGTTACAGGCGATACCGTAGCTTGCATCGGCGAGAGCCGTAAATTGCTGGTATTTAATATAGATGAAATACCGGAAATGAAAAAAGGGCAAGGCGTTACGCTGCAAAAATTTAAGAACGCAAAGCTTTTAGATGTTAAAATATTTAATAAAGAAGACGGCTTAAGCTGGAATAACGGCGGGAAAGTAAAGCTTGAAAAAAATATTATCGCATTTTTAGGCAAAAGAGGTGCAGCCGGCAAATTACCCCCTATGGGCTTCCCAAAAAATAATAGGTTTACTTAGAAAATGCTAGGCAAGACTCTTAGGTTATCATAGACCTCTTTACGGTCACCTATTTTTAATATTAAAATTAATAATATTTTATGGTCTACTTGATAAATTACTCTATAATTCCCTATCCTTAAACGATATAAATTATCTATGCCGGATAGTTTCTTTATCCCTACAGGTAAAGGTGTAGTTTTTAAATCCTCGAGTTTTTGTATTATGGTAAGTTGTAGTTGTTTAGATAATTTTTTGAGTTGCCTTTGAGCATTTGGAGCAAGCTCAATTTTGTATTCAGAATGCATAATCTATAGCATTTCTTTTTTAAATTCTTCTAAAGAAATAGCACCTTTTAGTTTTGCTTCTTTAATAGCCTCTTTTGCTTCTTGTAAATCTAATTTATCTTCTATTAGCTCTATTAATTTTAAATCTTCTATAGGTATTACTGCAGCTAAATCTTTACCTCTGCGGCTTAAAATTATTCTTTCCTTTCCATAGCTAGTACGATTTATTATTTCTGAAAAATGTTCTCTAGCTTCCGACGTTGTTATATTAGACATATAAATTAGTTATCAGTTATAGCTGTATTGTACAATTCGTACTAACATCTTGTCAAGTTTATATTTAGCTATTTACTGTGTAATACTCACAATACTTTCTAATAGGGCAGATGTTGCAATCGGGTTTTCGGGCTTTACAGATATATCTGCCGTGCAGAATTAACCAGTGATGGGCGTGGCTTAACCATTTCCCATCGATAATTTGCAACAGCTCTTTTTCCACTGTTTCAGGGGTGTTGCCTTTAGCAAGTCCAATCCTTTTAGCTACTCTAAAAACATGGGTATCAACTGCCATTGTTGGCAAGCCGAATAGGCAGTTTAGCACAACATTGGCAGTTTTTCTACCCACTCCCGGAAGTTTAACCAATTCTTCAAAATTATCCGGCACTTTGCTGTTATAGCTACTAATCAATATTTGACATAGGGCAATAATATTTTTTGCTTTACTATTAAATAGCCCGATAGATTTTATATATTTTTTTAGCCCATCTTCGCCGAGTTCTAAAATTTTTTTCGGTGTATCGTAGTTTTCGAATAAAGATTTGGTCGCTAAATTTACCGATATATCCGTTGCTTGCGCAGATAATATTACGGCTACTAATAGGGTAAAATCGTTTTTATAAACTAATTCGGTTTGCGGATTTTTATTATTCTCGCTTAAAATCTCAAAAATTTTATTAACTATTTGTGCTTGCATATATTGCTATAGAAAGTGTATTTTAAAAGATAAATTATTGGGTATTAAAATGCTAGAGAATAAAAATTTTAAATTTATAAAAAATGAAATAACCAAGAATAAAGTAGTGTTATTTATGAAAGGTACTAAGGAATCACCACAGTGCGGATTTTCTTCTAAAATAGTTTTTATCTTGAATAAATTAGGCGTAGAATTTCGTGATATTAACGTGCTTGAAGATTTTGAATTACGTGAAGATCTAAAGAAATTTAGCGATTGGCCGACAATCCCGCAATTATATATTAACGGCGAATTAGTCGGCGGTTGTGATATTGCAACGGAGCTATATAATAACGGCGAACTTGAGAAGATGATAAGGGGGTAATGGCCTCATTCGTTGTGTGTCATCCCGTGGCTTGTCCACGGGATCCATACATAAAAATACTTAATATTAAATAACTGGATCCCGTGGACAAGCCACGGGATGACAAATCTTACAAAAACCATGAACAAAAACCTAATATATCCTGAAATAGAAAGCCTAGAACAGCCGGCAAAAAAGTTAGTAGTATTACTACATGGACTGGGGTCGGATGGTCACGATTTAATAGGGTTAGTGCCTTTCATTAAGGATGATTTACCCGATTGCCATTTTATTTCTCCGCATGGGATAGAGCCATGCGACATGGCACCATATGGCAGACAATGGTTTAGCCTGCAAGATCGCAATCCTGAAATTATACTCCCGCTTCTTGCAAAAAATATTTCTAAGCTTGAAGATATAATAAAGCATAAACAGGAAGAGCTAGAGCTGACTAATAAAGATACGATTATTATAGGTTTTTCGCAAGGTACTATGATTGGGTTATATTTAACTCTAATTCAGAAAGAACCGTTTTTTTGTACTATAGGTTTTTCAGGGGCTTTAATCCCGCCTCCTGAAGTGCATAATAAAACTACTCCTATATGTCTGATTCACGGGGAGCTTGACGATGTTGTCGGTATCAGCGAAATGTATAACGCTTCGCACTATCTATCTGAGTATCATATACCGCATAGCGGGCATAAATTAACTGACCTTGCTCATTCGATAGATGGGAGGGGGCTTGAGATTATGATTAATTTTGTGAAGAATACTTGTCATACCGTGGCTTGTCCACGGTATCCAGAAAAAAATATTTAATAAAATGAAACATATAAAAAACTAAATTTTTTATATGTTTTACTGGATCCCGTGAATAAATCACGGGATGACAATGGTGGTATGATCCACGCAAGCAACGTCACGCAGGGTAACACAAAAAAATGAGGATGAATGAACATTTTTAATAACAAATTACAAGAAATAGATAAAGAAATTCATGAAATAATTAATCATGAAAAAGCTCGTCAAAATAGCGTGATTGAGCTTATTGCGTCAGAGAATTTCGTAAGTCCTGCGGTGCTTGAAGCTCAAGGATCGATTCTGACCAACAAATATGCCGAAGGATATCCGAGTAAGCGTTTCTATAATGGCTGTGAAGAAGTTGATAAAGCCGAAAATTTGGCTATAGAGAGAGTAAAGAAACTATTTAATTGTAAATACGCAAACGTGCAACCTCATTCCGGTTCGCAAGCAAACCAAGCGGTTTATTTAGCCTTGCTCCAGCCAGGCGATACAATTCTTGGTATGTCTTTAGATAGCGGCGGGCATTTAACGCACGGCTCTACTGCTAATATGTCGGGTAAATGGTTTAATGCCGTCTCTTATAGTGTAGATAAAGAAACATATTTAATTGATTATGAAGAAGTTGAACGCTTAGCCGAATTACATAAGCCAAAATTGCTTATAGCAGGCTTCTCGGCTTATCCTCGTAATATAGATTTTGCAGAATTTAGAAGAATTGCCGATAAAGTAGGGGCTTATTTTATGGCAGATATTGCCCATATTGCAGGTTTAGTTGCTAGCGGCGAGCATCAAAGCCCGATCCCGTACGCTCACGCAGTTACTTCCACTACTCACAAAACTCTTAGAGGACCAAGGGGCGGTTTGATTTTATCCAATGTCGAAGAGATTGGTAAAAAGATAAATTCTGCATTATTTCCCGGGCTACAAGGCGGACCGCTTATGCATATAATAGCAGCAAAGGCAGTAGCGTTTTTAGAAGCACTGCAACCTGAATATAAACGCTATATAAAGCAGGTAATAAGTAATGCTAGAGCTTTAGCGGGGAGCTTGCAAGAAAGAGGATATGAAGTATTAACGGGTGGCACCGATAATCATATCGTGCTGATTGATTTAAGGAAAGACGGCATAACCGGTAAACTTGCTGCCAATTCTTTAGATAAAGCAGGAATTACCTGCAATAAAAATGCTATTCCGTTTGATGAAACCTCACCTTTTATTACATCGGGTATTAGGCTTGGTACTCCTGCCTGCACTAGTAGAGGGTTTAAGGAAAAAGATTTTATACTAGTCGGTCATTTAATAGCCGATATTTTAGATGGCTTGAAAAATAGCGAAGATAATAGTAAAGCAGAGCAGAAAGTATTAAGCGAAGTAACTAAACTTATGAAATTATTTCCGTTTTATGACTAATTTAAATAAACGTCCTGATTGGATAAAGGTAAAAGCTCCTAATTCTGCAGAGTATTACAATACCAAAGATTTGATAAAAAATCTAAAGCTAAATACTGTATGTGAGGAAGCTGCTTGCCCGAATATCGGCGAATGCTGGTCAAAAAGACATGCAACCGTGATGATTTTAGGTTCTGTTTGTACTAGAGCTTGCAGGTTTTGTAACGTTAAAACCGGTAGACCCGATTTACTTGACCCGCACGAACCGCAAAGGCTTGCCGAAGCGGTAAAGCGGCTAGACCTTAAGCATGTAGTAATTACTTCCGTTGATCGTGACGATCTAGACGATGGCGGGGCGATGCATTTTGCAGAATGTATTAGTGAAATTCGTAAGTCTTCACCGAATACTACCATTGAGATTTTAACGCCGGACTTCTTAAGGAAAGATGGGGCAGCAGAGATAATAGCAACTGCAAAACCCGACGTATTTAATCATAATGTCGAAACGGTGCCGTCTTTATATAAGACAATTAGACCTGGGGCAAGATATTATAACTCTCTAAGTTTACTTCACAATATCAAGAAATTATCACCGGAAATTTTTACAAAATCCGGTATGATGGTAGGGCTTGGCGAAGAAATAGAAGAAGTAGTACAAGTCATGGATGATTTAAGAGAGGCTAAAGTTGACTTTCTAACTATCGGGCAGTATTTGCAGCCCACCAAAAATCATGCCGAAGTCGCAAAATACGTTAATCCCGAAGAGTTTAAATATTTAGAGCGGGTAGCAAGAACAAAAGGATTCTTGATGGTTTCAGCAAGTCCCCTAACCCGTTCTTCGTACCATGCGGATGAAGATTTTCAGAAGTTACAAGAGAATTATAGGCAAAAATACTGTCATACCGTGGCTTGACGATACCAAGCCGTCATTGCGAGAAGAAACTGCAAGTTTCGACGAAGCAATCTCAGGATATTTGACGAGATTGCCACGCAGCCTATGGCTGCTCGCAATGACGACTCTGGTATCCACGCAACAACACCACTCCTACGCAGGAATGACATTGATTATATTATAGAATTAAAAAATGATAACCATCGAAATAGCCAGAAATTATAATAAATGGCGTGAGCATAAGGCTATAAATAAGGCTTTAATTAAGAAAGTCACGCAAAAAACCTTATCACTATTTGATGATTTTAGAGAAATAAAACAATTCGAGTTATCTATTTTATTAACAAATAATGAAGAAATATTGACCTTAAACAAACAATTTCGTAATATAGAAAAAGCAACTAACGTTCTTTCTTTCCCGGTTACAGAATTAAATTGGCAGGAATTGCGTTTTAACGATAATAGACATCTTTCCAAATTCGCTTATAGGGAGGAATTTAAAGGATACACGGAATGCAGAACCGCAGCGTACATAAACGTACGTGAGGATTCGAGTACCGGATCGACGTATAAATTACCCCTAGAAGTAGAGTTTGAAAAGATGTCTAATAATAATCAATCTATTTCTCTTGAAACTTTAGAGGATTCCGATTATATGCATTTAGGTGATATAGCATTTTGCTACGATGTAATATATAATGAATCACACGAACAACAAAAAACTTTTGAGAATCATTTTATTCATCTTTTAATACATAGTATTTTACATTTAATCGGGTTTGATCATCAAGATGACAAAGAAGCAAATATCATGGAAAGCCTAGAAACCGAAATATTATCATATTTCGGTATATCATCCCCTTATTAACTAAATAAAAAAATTTATGTTAAAATCTTCAAAAGAAGATTCTAGTAAAAAAATTCACGATAATAAGTCAATTTTTCACTTACGAAAATTATTCTCACCGATAAAATCGTTATTTACAAGCTCCGTAAGAAAAACCAAAACGCAAAGTGATTTTTTTAGTGTTATTAAGCGTATTAAGATTAATAGCCAAAAAATGACCGTGGATGAGCGTAATATTTTAACTAATTTACTACGCTTAGAGGGTAAAACCGTTGAAGATATAATATTACCTCGTTCTGATATCGTGGCGATAAAGCTAACTACGAATATTGAAGAATTGGGCAATTATATTAAATCCGAAATGCCACATACCAGAACTCTTATATATGACGGTACTTTAGATAATATTGTCGGTTTTATTCACATCAAAGATCTACTTAAAGCGATAGTTACAAAACAAAATTGCCGCCTGAAAAAGCTTATACGTAAGCATATAATTGCTGCCCCTTCTATGAAGCTACTAGATTTACTTGCAAAAATGCGTAGAGAAAAAACACATATTGCGATAGTCGTAGATGAGTATGGCGGTACTGACGGTATGGTTACTATTGAGGATCTTATAGAAGAGATAGTCGGTCAAATTGACGATGAGCATGACGGAAAATCCGATAATGATCATTATAAAATCGTTAACGGTTCAACAATTATTTCAAATGCACGCGTGGAAGTAGAAGTACTTGAAGAGATAATAGGCGAAGAATTAAAAAACGAGGATGACGAATTTGATACTATAGGCGGGTTAGTACTGACAAAAACAGGTAACGTCCCGACGATAGGCACTCAAATAAATATCTCGGAAAATATTGATATTGAAGTAACGGACGCAACCCCACGCTCTTTAAAACAAGTCAAAATTAAACTTAAGAATGGCTTGAAAAATGTCAAAAACACATCTTAAATCTCTACTACAAAATTATAGTAGTATTTACTCTGAGGAAATTGCATCTAAAGAAAAAATGCTGAAGTTTTTAGATGAATCGCAAGATCCGTTTAATAAAAACTTACAAAGTCAATTAAATAAAAATATAGTCAATTCAGTTGGGCTTGGATACAAGGAGCGAGGAGCGAAGCCTATAATAATAGGCGAGACGACGAGTGACGATGTAGGCGAGTCCAAATCAATTGACTATGGGCATTTTACGGCTTCGGCTTTCTTACTTAATCATGACAAAACAAAATTCTTATTAA
Source organism: Rickettsia endosymbiont of Pyrocoelia pectoralis (assembly GCA_020404425.1). GTDB lineage: Bacteria > Pseudomonadota > Alphaproteobacteria > Rickettsiales > Rickettsiaceae > Rickettsia. Next base: position 42,443 of record DYDX01000025.1, on the reverse strand, counting down.
CGCATCATAAAAAGCTTAATAAATGGTTACAGCTTGGCGGGCATTGCAAGAGTGATAACGATATATTAGCCGAGGCAATCAGAGAAGCTAGGGAAGAATCAGGGATTAACGAGATTGAAATTATAAGTGATCAAATCTTTGATATAGATGTTCACTATATTCCTGAAAGACCTAATGAACCTGCCCATTATCATTATGATATACGCTTCCTGTTAAAAACTGTAAATAATGATAATTTTATAAAAAATGATGAATCGCAGGAGCTTAAATGGTTTAGCTTTGCAGGCTACCCATGGTTAGATATAGAATTAGAACGCTCAGTTACTAGAATGATAGAAAAATTTAAAAACTAATTTATATTACGTTAATAATTCAAAATCAATAAATCCTTATCAATTCTAAAACCCTTAAAACGTTCAAGTAACGACATACCGAGCAGAGAAATATCAAGATCGCCAAGCCCAATATGACCTCCTAGATTCTTAAACTCCTTACCGATTACAACGCTATTAAGAGTGATCGGGGCAGCTTTATTTTCGCCGTTGGCAGTTAGGTAAGTTCTACTATATTTTAGTTTCGTTAAGTCATAACCTAATTTCTCGGCATCTTCTTTCGTTAAGGCTATGTCGCTTGCACCGGTATCAACCATAAATTTTACTTTAACATCGTTTACCAAAGCATTTATGTAGAAATGCCCGTCACCGCTACGGGCTATAATTATTTCTCCTGCTTCGGTAGACCATCTATATGACGGCACCAACACCGACATTACTCTCTGATAAGTATAATTTAGCTCGAACCTAAAAGCATAACCGGTTATTATAACTAAAAAAATTGCCGCCCAGCTTGCTAGTTGCAAACAGAATTTACGTATTTCATTTTGGCTTATAGTACTATAAATTATACTAAATAATATTAATAACGAAGCAGCAAAACTTCCTATATTTTGTGGCTCTTTAAAAAATTTAGGGTAATGCTCGTTTATATATTTATATAATAAGCCGGTCACAACTATAGTGCCGCAAATTATAAATATAAGTTTTATGAGTTTTTTATCCATATAGTAATTTTAATTTATAGTAAAATATATTGAATTAGGTGTGATTTATAAGAAATATTTTATTTTTTTAAGGATATAGCAAATATTGTAACTAATAGTATCTTTTAAGTAAGGTAATGTAAAGGTTTCATCGAAATTTAAACTTCCTTGATCTACCATTAATGCAATTGCCATTGCTGAAACAGCTTTTGAAGTTGACTCTAACGGAAATAAAGTTTTATCGGTAATAGCTCCCACATTACCTTTTCGCATGCCAAAGGTTGTTTTATAAACAACTTCCCCTTTATACAAAATTGCAATTGCACCGCCTTGTAATTCAGTCTTTTGCGATTCGAGCTTTTTAATGAAATTTGTTAATTTCGGTGATAATTTTACTTGTGATTCTGATGCTATGCTAGGGAAAGATAGGGTTATTATACTAAAAAATATGCTAAGAAATTTTTTCAAGCTGATAGCCACAAATTATATATAGTCCACCTTTGTAATATGGTAAAGTGTAAATATATAATCTCAGCACCTACTTAACAAATAATTAACTTCTTTACAAATTATTAATTTACCTATATAATATCATTTTTTATTAATAGGTATTATCAGTGAAAAGAACCGTTACTAATTATAGAGATGTTACCAAAGAAAACATTACACGCAGTTTATATAGCGTCCCTAATACATCTAGTATTTATAATAAACTATCACAAATTAAAACCAATTATGATTTAATTGAAGAAGAAATATTATATGAGATACTTAATAAGATTATCAATAAAGTTGAGAATTCAATTAAACTCGGCGAAAAAGAGTACATACTACCGCTTATAAACCCTCAATTGATATTAGACTTAATTAAAATTACTTCAGAAACACATAAATATTTTTTCAACGAATTTTTACCTAAGGAAGATTCGATATATGCCGCAATGCTACCTACCATGTTAATCAAATCCCAAAATATAAATATAGAGGAAGCTCTAACCATAGTAGATAATGCTTACAAAAAATTAAAGTTCAAATTTGATAGAGAAAATAATAATTTAGAGAGTTTAGAAAATTTAGTTATTTTTTGGATGTTGCATTTACAAAGTCCTCTAGGTACTTGTAAAAATTTAATGCCCCAAGAAATTTTATCCATAAAACAGGAAATTTATAGAAACATTTTAGATAAAGTTATTATTCCTTATTTTACTGATTGTTTTCAAATTATAAAATCAACAACAACTCACGAAAATTTAGATCCTGTTGACTTATTTGATATGATACTTTTAGAAGCTAGCAGTTATCGAAATCTTATAGCACAATTGCAAACTGATCCAAATACTGATGATGTAGGGTTATTTACACGTAATAGCTCTATGCGGGATCCTGTTGATGCTAATCCTAATTATATAGGATGGAAGAACAAAATTACTGCCAAAATACAAGAAGCATTAATTAATCCTGATAATACCGAAATTAAATTGGATTTAGATTATAATCAAGCAATGTGTATGAATTTACCTGACAATGCAAATCACCTTAAATTTGGCATTTTTCATCACAAAGATGATTGTAAAGATAGTAATAACAAAAATTTTATAAGTGCATGTTATCATTTTGCTTACTTACCGGTAGAAAATATAAAAGATATTGAACCTTTACATATCACATGCGTGCATAAAAAGTTTAATCAATCAGACTTTAGAACACTTGCTAATGAATTTAAAGAAATTTTATTTGCATCTATTTCAAATATAGAGAATTTAAAGCAAAAACTTGCTTCGTTTGTTGAAGATTTTTCTAAGGAAAGTCTTTTTGCACGTGGGCAATCATCTATAGAAGAAATGCTTGTAAAATCTTTAGCAGCTGAAAAAGGATATAGTTTAAACTGGCCTAAAGCATGGTCACTTCCGAATAATCCAAATTATGATATGCAAGCTTTATCAGAATTCTATAAAGAGAAATTTATTCAAAATTTTTCTGATCATGTCATATTAACGCCGATTGAAACTTATTTAATCGGGAATTTAGAAATTAATTAATATCAATTACTATAGGTTAGTCAATTTCTTATAGCAAGAATAAAGCTTCGCTCCTCGCAATGACGAAGCTGTATCTACGCAACAATACCATACTAGATAGACGAAGTTTAATTTGGAAAAGAGCAAGGAGCAGCAAAGTTTTTGACCGCAGGATACATTAGTACGTGAGGATCAAAAACGAGAAACATTGAGCCAATTTTTCAAATTAAACGAGTATATCACATTAAATCGCCAATATTTTCTAAAAACAACCTTGCCCTATGCGATTCCGGCTTATTAAAGAAATCCTCGGTAAGCTGGTTTGCTAAAATCTGCCCCTGATCCATAAAAATTACACGATCCGCTATTAATTTTGCAAACTTTAAATGGTGGGTTACTACTACCATACTCATTTGATCTTTTAACAAATTTATATTCTCGATAACATCCTTAATATTTTCAGGGTCTAATGCCGAAGTCGGTTCATCGAATAACAAAATTTCCGGCTTCATCATTAAGGCTCTTGCTATTGCAATACGCTGTTTCTGTCCACCGGATAAACTTGTCGGATATGAATCAAACTTTTGCGTTAGCTTAAATTTCGCAAGTAATTCCTTTGCCTGAAGCACGGCTTGATCTTTCGGTATCTTTAAAACATTTACCGGCGTATAAATCAGATTATCACCCACGGTTAAATGCGGAAATAGATTAAAGTTCTGAAAAACCATCCCGACTTTTAACCGTAGCTTTCTTCGATCTTTCGGCAATAATTTTTTACCGTCTACAAGAAAAGTACCGCTACTTGGCTCTTCTAAATTATTTAAAATTCGCAGCAGAGTAGTTTTACCGCTACCTGACGGACCGATTATTACCGTAGTTTCTTTTTTAGTAAAATCTAGGTCAATATTTTTAATGCCGTAATTTTTACCGTAACGTTTGCAAACTTTTTCTAAAATAATCATATATAATCTGAATAAAAAACCAATTTAGTGTTATACCGTGTAAAGTTGGCGTTGTTGCATGGATCAGTTTCTCCGCTGTCATCCCGTGATTTATTCACGGGATCCAGTTAAACATATCAATATTATTGATATGTTTAGTTGTTTTTCTGGACCCCGTGGTCAAGCAACGGGGTGACATTGAAGGCTTTTCCGATCCATGCAACAACGCCAACTAAATCACAGGATAACAATACTAGACCGTGAACTTATAGCCGTCATAAAGCGGCTTAACATTATCTGGAAGTATTTTTATAATTTCGTGATAATCTATAGTATGACGCATATTTGTTAATAATATCTGCTTTGGCTTATATTTTTCACGCCATTCTAAAACTTTATCAAGTCCCGCATGATTTGGATTTGAAGTATAATCCATACAGTCTAATATCCATACTTTTATATTTTTTAAATATTCTTCCGACTCGGGCGGAAAATCTACTACATCGGGTGAATAAACAAAATCGCCTACACGAATACCTAAACTATCAATAGGACCGTGATGCTGTCTAAAAAATTGTATTTCTATAGTATTAATATTGATTTTATCAAAAAAATCAATAGGTTTAGTAACTAATGCATATCCTGTTTTTAGTGCATTATCACTAAATAAATAGTTAAATTTTTGATGTAGCTTTGCCTCGGTATTATGATCGGTGTAGATTTCTAGCGGCTGCTTTTTAATAATGGAAAATACTCGTAAATCCTCAATACCGTTAACATGGTCGGAGTGATCGTGGGTTAATATAGCACAATCGAGCTTATTTATCTTTTCCCGTAATAATTGACTTCTAATATCAAAACCGAAATCAACTAATATTTGACTATTTTCATCATTAATATATATTGCCGATCTAGTTCTTTTATTGTACTTTGAATCTGATAAGCATACTGAGCAGTTACATCCGATAACCGGTACGCCTACAGATGCTCCGCACCCTAATATTGTTACTTGTAACATATAAATGTAAAATGATGTTTGAAGTTTTTTATAATTTATTCGGCTTAAACCAAGAAATATTTTTATTTTTAAATAAAATTACCAATATCGGTATTATACCGTATTTTTTAAAAATAATCTCTTTTTGTTTTAATATAGCTAATTTTGCCCTATTATATATTTTATACTGCATATATTTTTATATTCAATTAAAGAAAATCAAAAATAACGAGAAGCGACAAAATAAGTTTTGGGACGGTTATAATAACTTAGTTAAAGTCGGTATAATTTACGCAATATTTGGGTTGGTTTTTACTGCTCTTAAATTTTCTGTTAATTTACCGCGTCCTTATTGTAGTCTTCCGGATGGTAGTTTCATAACTATACTAAATACTACAAATGAACGATGCTTATCAAGTTTTCCGAGCAGCCATGCAGGGCTTAGCGTCTTGGTTGCTTATTTTATTTGGGATTATATTAAACCTTGGACAAAGATATTAACGGTTTGCATTATTATATTAGTCTCTTTGTCCCGTATTACTCTTGCTATGCACTATCCGAGTGATATAATATGCGGAATTATTATTACTGTTTTTGCAATATTTAGCGGCAGACTAGTTTACCGAATTTTCAAAAATAATATAATAAAGAAAATTGGGATATCAGTAAATAACTTGTTTTTTAATCTTGAAAGCTTTTAATATATGTGCTACAATGTAGCTACATTATTTAAAAAAATCTTTATGTCTACTGATTCTGTTGTACGAGCCCGTATTAATGAAGATGTGAAAGAAGAAGCTGCTTCAGTGCTTGCTGCTATGGGGCTTACTTTGTCAGATGCTGTTCGTATGCTTTTATTTCGTGTTGCTAGTGAAAAAGCATTGCCGTTTGAACCGCTTATCCCAAATGATGAAACAATTAAAGCTATGAAAGCTGCAAGAAGCGGTAAATTAGTTCATATTGGTAATATAAATAATTTGTTATCCGATTTAAATGAGAACGATTAAACGTACTACACAGTTTAAACGTGACTATAAGCGTGAAAAACGTAGAAAACACGGAATAAATTTGGATGACTCTTTACTGAAAGCAGTTAAATATTTAATTGCCGATATATCATTACCTGTACATATGAGAGATCATGCTCTTATAGGTAATTGGAAAGACTGTAGAGATTGCCATATTAAACCGGATTTAGTGTTAATTTATAGAAAACCTGACACTGATATATTGGAATTAATACGATTAGGTTCGCATAGTGAACTTGGTTTTTAATTGATTTGCTATTTTAAGATATATGCTATTATACCGAAAATACTTTATAAAAAATGTTCTACCTATGCTTACGGTTATTGCTTTTGCAGTAACAAGCTTAATATGGATCACGCAAGTACTAAAATTTTTATACCTATTTGATAAGGGTATAAAAGTTATGGATTTCTGCGGTTTAATAATATTGGTGCTTCCTACCTTATTATTTATTTTACTGCCTATAGTATCGGTTATTGCCGTAATTTATATCTATAATAATTTAAAGGTCGAGAGGCAATTAATTATATTACAAGCTTCGGGGGTTAATAATTTTCAATTAGCATTACCGGCGTTATATATTGCACTAATAGTGATGTTACTTGCTTATTACATATCCTCTACAATCATGCCTTTATCCCATATAACTCTGAAATCACGTTTGAACTTCATCAAAAATAATTATATTTCAGGGATGATCGAGGAAAAAACCTTTAATAAGATAACGAAAGATATCACCGTTTACATAGATAAAAAATCGGCAGGAAATATTATGAACGGTGTAATAATATTTGATAACCGTAATGCCGATAACCCCTCCGTAGTATTTGCAGGATCAGGTACGTTTGATATATATGATAATAACCCCGTCTTTGAACTTAAGAACGGGATAAGACAAGAATATGACGTAAACGGTAATTTAACGCAATTAAGTTTCAATTCGTTAATAATAAAGCTACAAAACGAAAACCCGATAGCAGAAAAAACCGAGCATAATAAAGAAGTAAACGAATATTATATTACGGAGCTACTTAATCCGTCTATTAACATTAATGATGAGAAGAGAATTAAATTAATTGCCGAAGCACATCAAAGAATAATTTGGTCTTTGTATAATTTTGTATTGCCTTTTCTATCGCTTGCCGTTTTCTTACGTTATCCTTACAGCAAAAAAACAACTTTTATACCTATATTAATTGCAGCTCTTGCCGTATTAGTAGTCGCATCGACTCATTTTATATTACATAATCTTGCTTTAAAGAATCTAAGCTTCATTTTTGCTTGCTATGCAAATATACTTTTCGCAATATTAACAGGATTATATTTCTTTTTACGTAAGAGAGTATAGACTCGGTGAATTTCAAAAATTGGCTACGTCGTCTTTGTAAGTCCTCGTATGCTCACGTATTATTATACGCTCCGCTCCTCGGCTTACAGACTCCGTGCTCTTTTTGAAATTGACCTTCGTCTACCAATTCTTCTTTGACTTGGAGTATACTCGTCTACTAACTCTTCATTTATTAGTAGTATCTATTTTATTCCAAGCTCCCTTGGCGTCTTGTCTAAAACAATCGATTGTATTTTCAGAATTAGTGAGGTTATTTATTTTTGAATTTAATTCTTTCGAATCCTTTGCTAAATCGGTTATTAAAATTATTCTTTTAAAAGCTTTAATACGATCTTTTGCTTGTGATAATTTTTCTATATCTAGGGATATAAGAACGGTAGCATCATTAGGATTTTGTAGCTCATCGGTAATATAAACCGGCTGCTTTTCAGGCTTAGGATCAAGCTTGCTACCATGGGGAATAAATTGCTTACGGGAATAAGTCCACAGATTTTTATTGAGCATTTCCTGCTGATCTGTATCTACCGTGAGTACAACACTCTTAAGATCAGAATAGTAACATTTCTCGATTAAAAGAAATATCGCTTTTAGCAGTAATTCATCGGTTGTTTGATAAATACTAAATTGCTGCATAAAAATTTTAAGAAAAATAAGTAATATATAATAGAGTATATAAATGAAACTCTTATTGTGCAATAAAATTCATAAGTACTAAAAGGCATTGTCTAGATGGGCTATATGCAGGCAGCATAGGAATTTAAAAAGTTAGAGCAGGTTATTCTCTATTTTAGCTTTAGGAAAGCAAGCTATTACAAGATTTGTAGAAAAAAGTAAGCCTTACATACCATAATATTTGATTGTATTAAAAGCACTAACGAAAAAGCATTATAATTATTATAAATATTTTTAGTAATAATTTTAAAAATATGTTATATTTTAAATTATTAAGTTTTAATAGGTTTTATATGAAAAAAACACAATTTTTCAAAAGTGGTAAAATTAAAGATAACCTAACTATCTTATTTTCTAACTTATTAGAAGATAAGATACTAGAAAAAAAAGAAAATTTTATTGTAACTTATAAAGCTATCAGTCCTGATGGTAAGGAAGTAAGAGTGAATATTAAAGAAACCGACCCTAAAACTAATATAGTTACAGGAGGATATACTATTAACTTTAGTCAGGAAGATGACATTATTTCATATGGTATAATAGGTAATTCAAACGAAGGAACACAAATACTAGGTCAAGTTTTTAGCAAATTATCTGGTTCTTAAGCCATCGGGAAAGCAATTACATTAATTATTATAAAGCAGGCAATTTAATATTTTCTAATAGGGTTGACTATGTTGAAGCAAAATTTATTAAATAGTAACATTCTTGAGATGGAAGAATTTGAAAAGAGTGAAACTACAAAATCTTCGGGCGTTACATTTGGCTTTATAAAGCATATAAGTAATGGAGAAAATAAAGGCACTTATATGTTTAAGCCTATAGTAAAATCAGAAGAAATTATTGAAAAAGAAGGTCCGAAATATCGTCAGGATGAAGATGCAGAGAAAATAGAAAGAGCGGGAGCGTTAGTAGAATATACTTTTGGAGGAGTTTTTCAAACAATCCTAAAAGATCAAGCACCTGTTATAGGTCTAGCAGTGGATAGACAAAACAATGAAATATTTATGACTTCAAAGTTTTTAAATAATGCTATCCATATTGACACGTTTTGTACAAATAATAAGGAAAAATTAGCTAATAATGAAATAGAGATAGAAGGATTAGAAAAAGCTGTTATTGCCTCTTTATATTGCGGGGATACTGATTTAAACCCGGGCAATCTATTAGTAAAAACTGAATAAGAAAATAGTATTAAAGTGGCTAAAATTGATCACGGGGCTGCGGGATTAATAGAGGCAGACAAAGATTTAGAAACTACCCTTAATACATTTTATAAAAACCGTAATTATGTTCAAGTTTTACCATTTGATTTAACAAAAGCTCAGAAAGCAACTAAAGAAATACTTAATACTGTACCTGAACAAAAACAAATTATAGAAGAGTCAATAGAAAACCTAAAAACTCAAAATATTGATCCTAAATTTACAAATTTAAACTATGAAGAACAAGAGCTAGGCGAATTTAGTAAATATTTAGATCTTCGAAAAGAAAAACTGCAAGAATTTGATAAAAAATTATCTTTAATTTCTACAATAGAACATCCAAGTGCTGAATGGAAAAAATCTGGAGGTTGGACTGAAGCGTTATACGATCCAGTTAATTATGCAGAAAAAAATGGTTATAAAATTACATTGCCCGGATCAGTACAGCAAATTCAAGATGACAAAACCCTCTCCGTTTTATCTAAAAAGACTACTTCCTACGTTGATTTGATGGTGTAACAAAAGAACGCTCAAAGTCAAGGAAAAGGAAAGAACTTATTGGGCAATACTCTAAATAGGTAAGAATATAATTTTTGTCTTTACGTAATTGATACTTCTTCAATATCTTTTGTTAGTCCAGATAAAACAGATTCATCATTAAAGTCATTTTGGTTAGCTAAAATTTTTTCAAGCTTATTTTTCGACTCATTAGATTTAATAACTTGTAGTATGCTTTTACCTCTTTCACAGATTTTAGGGGAATTTTTTAAATTAGTGAGCGTTTCCATTAGCATTTCACTAGCTCCTAGATTTACTTGCTTTAAATTTGAAACTTGTTGCTCTTTCTCCTCTTCCTTTTCTATATTTTTTTTGGAATGTTTTCTAAAAATAGGCTTTGAAAGATTTTTGCGGGAGTAGTTATTCTTATTTCAGAAAAATCTGATAATTTGTAGCAAAAAATAGCCATAATTATGATTGTTCTATTATAAAGCGTACACAGCCTAAAGGTATAATAGATTTAATATCAAGAACGATAAAATGAAATAGTTACAAAAACTAAAAAGTGGTACGGATGAAGGGACTTGAACCCCCACGCCTTGCGGCACAAGAACCTAAATCTTGCATGTCTACCAGTTCCATCACATCCGCATATGATAATGTCATTCTCGCAAGCAACGGGTGTTGTTGCATGGATCATTTTTACCCCTGTCATCCCGTGGCTTGTCCACGGGATCCAGAATAAAGCGAGATAAATCGAGCTTTTAATTTTAAAAATTTGCTGTATTTATGCTTTTTTTCTAGATTCCCGCCTATGCGGGAATGACATCAAAGTATTTCCATCAAAAAATTATAATACACATCGTACAATTTTTGTAAATCGCTAATTTTAGTATATTCGTTTATTTTATGTGCAGTTTCCGATAGTAAGCCAAATTCTACTAAAGAACAATAATTTTTAACAAATCTTGCATCGGAAGTACCGCCGCTTGTCGAAAATTGCGGCTTTATTTTAAGTGTCTGCTCTACTACTTCAGCAAAACCCCTTATATTTTCATTTACATCTTGAATAAAACTATCGGAAGAACTGCTATATTCTAATTGATAACTCGTTTTATATTTTTTGCAGTATCTTTTAACCACTGCTTCAATTATATGTGATAAAGTTTCTGCGTTATGTAAATTATTAAAACGTATATTAAAATATGCAGTTGCATACGCTGGGATTACGTTTGAAATATTATTACCGACGTCAATATTAGTCACTTCAAGATTTGAGTTTTGAAAAAATTCCGTACCTTCATCAAGTTTCGTATTTATTAATTCATTCAATATTTCTACTAAACAAGGCAATGGGTTGTTTGCTTTATCGGGATACGCCACATGCCCGCTTAAACCATCTATATTTAAACGAAAATTGACGCTTCCTCGCCGCCCTATCTTAATCGTATCACCTATCTCTTCTTCACAAGTAGGTTCACCGACAATAGCAAAATCAATCTTATGCCCCTGATCATAAATATATTGCAGCATTTCCTCAGTACCGTGCTTTGCTTCTCCCTCTTCATCGCTGGTAAGTAAGAAACTAATAGAACCTTTCAAATCATCTTTATTCTTTATAAAATCTAAGCTAGCTGCTAAAAAGCAGGCAATAGCACCTTTCATATCAACGACGCCTCTGCCATATATTTTTTCGTTTTCTATATGTGCAGTAAACGGGTCATGATTATGCCAAAGCTTACGATCACCGCTAGGTACGACATCAACATGTCCTACAAAGCAAATATTAGGTTTACTACTACCGTAAACAGCATAAAGATTAGTTACCTGCTCTTTAGAATCCCCAAATATCTTTATTTCAGTCTTAAAACCCGCTTGTTTAAGTACTTTCTCTACATACTCAATAGCTCCGTTACTCCGGGGAGTCAGGGATTCAAACCTGAGTAAATCCTTTAAATAGTTAATGTACATCAATCATTGCCAAAGTGAATTTAATTTAGTTTTTAGTTTGTTCTCAAAGTTCTTTATATGTTGTTTAAACTCCTCAATTGCCTTTTGATGATTATCTAGCTCGGCTACTATTTTCTGCTGCTCTTCAATGGATGGAAGAGGAATTTGTAAATCTTTCAAATCTTTTAAGTAAATATGTGGTTGACCTGATCCTGATTGTTTTTGATAAATTACATCTTGTTGAGATTTTAAAATATAATATAAATATTTAGTTAATAATAGTTTTTCATTGTTTGAGTATACAACGATACAATCAGAAGCCCAAATTGGTGAGTTATGATACCATACGTATCCGGCATATGCTCCTGATGAAGAAATAGTAATTATATTACCGTCAAAATTATGCTGATTATGTGAATAAGGGCTAGATTGCCCAGCTGCTATTACCGGAATATTACCTTTAATAGCGGTATTTTTAGTAATTGTCTTACCTTTTTTACTGATTATTAAACTATTTTCTAATAAATGAGTAAAAGATTTTATATCATTATTTTTTTCGACTTTTCTATATTTAGTACCTAAAATATCATAGTTATTATTTTTTACTTCTTCTAAATCTATAATCTCAAACCCGAATTCAAGCATATTGGTTTTTAAACTCAGATTTTTATCTACTTTCTTGATATCAGAAGCATCAATTTTATTGAAGTCATTTATTCCTAAAATTTTGTTTTTTTTATTGTTTAGGGTAGTACCGATATTTTTAGCTTCATAAAACCAATAATATTTTTGATTATTTGGTTTATGCACATCTGTAAAATAAAGTATAGCTGTCTTTACTCCGGTATATGGTAAAAAAGTACCTTGTGGCAAAGAAATAACAAGATGTAATTTTGCTTTTGAAAGTAAAAATTTACGAATATTTGCAGTATCCTCTCTATTTAAAAAACCCTCTGGCACAACTAATGCCATCCTACCGCCTTCTTTTAAATTCTGAAGACAATGTAAAATACAAGCAGCATCACCGTTATTTTTGGCAATGCCGTTATAATAAAGAGGAGCAATATGATTCTCTATTACCGTTTTACCGTTTTTAATCACCTCTTTAGTGATAGGCTGGGAAAACGGCATATTAGTAACTATTACATCAAACTTTAATTGCTGATTAGTTAATGGTTTAATATAATTAGGGTTTTCGAGACTATTTATTTGCTGAATTCCACTATGCCCATCACCATGCAAGATCATATTCATTTTAGCGATTCTAGCAGTCGTAGTTATTTCTCTGCCGTATAATGTATTAAACTTTAATTTTTCTAAATCTTCATCAGTATTAATTATATTATTTTCTTTGATATAATTAAAAGCTTCAGTTAAAAACCCTCCGGTACCGCAAAAAGGGTCATATATCGTTTCTTTAAACTTAGGATCAACTAAATTAATAATGGTTTTAACGACATTTCTCGGCGTAAAATATTCACCTAAATCATTTTCAGTTGAGGTAGTCTTTTCTAAAAAATACTCAAAAGCATCACCTTTTATGTCGGTGTTTATAGTAGATAAAATAAGTGGATCGATTGCGTCGATAATGTGACGAAGCGTTTGAGGATTGCTTAGAGAAATAGGCGTAAAAACGTCACCGCCATATTTATTTTTGATTTGTTCTATAACATAGCCATTAATGTAGCCGATAATATCTTCATTCGATTGGGCTTTAATACTATTCCACCAAGATTTTTCATTATTCTCACTTAATAATTTTAAGAATAATATATTAGCAAATTCGCTAAATCTTTCTATTCCGGCTCGGAGCCCCTCACTCCTTAAAATATTATTTAAGTTTTTAAATACCGATATTAACTCTTCTCGTGAAACTTTAACTTCTTTAGGGATTGTCCAAGCTTCATTACTATTTGCTGCTAAAAAAGCTATCAGCTCTTTTTCACGTAGTAACTCCCTTACTTCTTCGCCGTTTAATATAAGCTCTTTATTATTAGCAACGAAACGAGCCTCACAATAAGCCCCGTTCATTGCAAATATTATAGGTGCATTAAGCAATGTTGCATATTCAGCTGCTTGCACTAGAGCTTGCTGTAAATCCACACCCATTTTTTTTGCTTCTATTATCGCAATAGGCTTATCATTACTATATAATATATAATCAGGCTTTTTACCTTTTAATTTTGTACGCTCTACTTCCGATTTAGGCTTTTGAAAATAAATATTTTTCTTAATATCATTATCTATGTGCCAACCTTTATTTACTAGGTTATTGCTGATAATCCATTCGGTTTGTTGTTCTGCCAACATAAAATTGATTTATTTTGTTAATATTATAATCAAAAGGTTTTGATTATAGATTATATATAGCTATATATGTTGATACAAGATTATAATATATACTACAAGTAAATGAAAAGTAGGTAGACGAAGCTCAATTTGGAAAAGAGCTAGGAGTTCATAAGGCGAGGAACGCAGCGTACAAAAGTACGTGAGTACCGAAGCTCTTATAGAACGACGACGCCAATTTTTCAAATTCAGCGAGTATACCAAGCATAAAAACAACTCTTATACTATTTTGATAATATAATTATCGTTAAAAATTATAGTTTTGCTTTATTAAGAAATTTCAATAACTTATATTATAATCTTAATTATCTTGTTATAACATGCGTGTAAATAGTCAATTAAAAGAACTAATTAAATCAGGTACTTTTGCCGGTATATTATTAATAATTGCATTTGGTTTAGCAATTACTATTAGTAATAATATTCTTTTAGGAAAATATTATATTTCATTTAATTACAGTAAAATTTCTTTAACTATAGGAAATGTAAGCTTAGAAACAACTTTTATACAGTTAGTTAATGACGGGCTTATGACATTTTTCTTTTTGTTGATAGGCTTAGAGATGAAATTTCACCTAGTAGAAGGTGAATATAAAACTAAAAAGAAGCTAATATTACCAACTGCAGCTGCCCTTGGCGGCGTGGTAGTTCCTGCATTAATATATGTATATTTCAACTACGATAAGCCTGAACTAATAAAGGGCTGGGCTATTCCGATTGCAACGGATACTGCGTTTGTACTTGGTATTTTATCTTTTTTTAGGCGACATATTTCTTTAGAATTACGAGCTTTTATTATAGGTTTTTCCCTAATTGATGATGCTTTTGCTTTAGTCATTCTTGCTTTATTCTATACTAAAACTATAAATATTGCCGCTTTGATTATTTCTTTAGCACTTATAGTTATCTTATCTATATTGAATTATAAACAGGTTAAATCTTTATTATATTATACTATTATAGGAGTATTACTATGGGCAAGCATGGTTGAATCAGGTATTCACGGCACCCTATGCGGTGCAATAATAGCACTCTTTATACCCGTTAATATAAAAGGAAAAATTAACAACTCTTTTCATAAGCTTGAAAATTTAATTCGTCCTTTTGTAAATTACTTTATTTTACCTTTATTTGTATTTATGAATTCCGGTATACTTTTAAAACATTTTTCTTTTGAGAGTATTTGCTCTAGTTTAACATATGGGATCATATTTGGTTTATTTATAGGCAAGCAGCTTGGTATAACTCTATTTTCATACCCTTTTGTAAAATTTAATTTCTGTAATTTACCAAGCGATACATCCTGGTTAAAATTTTATGCCGTGGCAGTGCTTGGAGGAATCGGCTTTACTTTAAGCTTATTTATAGGTAGTATCACGTTCGAATCAGGCTGCCCTTCAAATTCTATGAGAGCAGCAGTAATTATCGGCTCTTTACTTTCAACCTTGCTTGGCATAGCCATATTGAAATATTGTATAAAAGTTCAAAAATAAGTTTGACAAATTTTTGCTTACTTCTTAAAATTCAGGTGCAAATTTAATAAAGGTAAATATTTATGCGTTCAGCACTTATAACATCCATATTATTGGCTGTAGCTTTTTTAACTGGTGCTTGTAATACAATGCAGGGAGCTGGTCAAGATATGCAGGCGGCTGGTAAAAAACTTGAAAATTCAGCAGAAAGAAACAAGCCTAAAAGCAGCTGCGGTTGTTCACACTAATCTATCACATCTTAGAAATCTTAGAATAAGTCGCCTGCTATAGGCGGCTTATTCTAAGATTAGTTTTTCTATTTCAAAATAATTTTATATTGATATATACTCAAGTAAATGAAGAGTTAGTAGACGAAGCTCAATTTGGAAAAGAGTAATCGGTTTGCACGCCGAGGAGCGGAGCGTACTATAGTACGTGAGCATCTGAGGACTTACAAAGACGACGTAGCCAATTTTTCAAATTCAGCTAGTATTTAATAGACATCTTCGGAAACTCGCTTATGGTAGGGAATTTGTAGGAGACACGCAGCACCGCAGCGTACACGCTAGTACGTGAGGATGTGAGCAGCGGATCGACTCACAAATTACCAGCAGAAGTAGAGTTTCCGAAGATGTCTAATGTTTATGGTCGTGGTGGTGGGTATAGAACCCTAAAGAAGAAAGAGCGTTTGAGAAGTCAGAATTCGGGGTGATAGCATTTGGCGTACCGGTGCAACATATATGACCGTTTAAACATATTACTTGATCGGAGTTTTTTATTACGGTAAATAAGTCGTGTGATATCATAAAAACCGTAATATCTAGCTTTTTACGAATCAAATTAATCAAATGATAAAATTCTTGCTGGCTTGTGACATCTAAAGATTGCAGTGGCTCATCTAAAATAATCAAATCAGGCTTACTAAGTAAAGCACTCGCAAGAATTATTTTTTGAAACTGCCCGCCTGAAAGCTTAGAAATTTCTTGATCTTTTAAGCTTTCCAAATTAATGAATGAATTAATCTCTTTAATATTATAATTATTATTCGGTACTAACAAGTTTAAGAACTTTTCAACTGTAATGGGTAGATCAAGGCTTAAATCGAATTTCTGCGGTACATAACTAATTTTTAGCTTAGGATCAGTTATTACTTCGCCACTAGTCGGTTTTTCAAGTCCTAGCATTAATCTAACGACGGTAGTTTTACCTGCCCCGTTTGGTCCTATTAAGGTAGTGACGTTATTTTTTTTGACGCTGAAGCTAACGTTATTGATAGGTAGCTTGCTACCGAATTTTTTAGATACGTTACGAAACTCGATTATAGGCTTTTCCAAGATGATATTTTATTATAATTTAGTTTTTCGTCTGAGCTACGGAAATTACGTAAGTAATTGACGAAGCAATCTCAGGATGTTTGACGAGATTGCAACAATGCTGCACTCCTCGCAAGGTCTTGTTGCGTGGATCGAAAAACGCCCTCGTTGTCATACCGTGGCTTGTCCACGGTATCCAGAAAAAAATATTTAATACAATTAAACATATAAAAAACTAAATTTTTTATATGTTTAACTGGATCCCGTGAATAAATCACGGGATGACATAGGTAAAAATTATCCACGCAACAACGCCTCCTCGCAATGACGATTATGTAGAGTAAATCCCAATTAACTCAGCCTTCGCTAAAAGATGTTTATTTATCGCCTTTTCTAATTCTTCTTTGCTAGCATTTTCTGTAAGCTCAAGATAATCATTTAAGGCATATAGCTTGAAAAAATATCGATGGGGTTTACCGGCAGGCGGACAAGAACCGCCATATTTTTTCTCTTTCCAACTATTATTTAAAACTTTAATATCGCTATTTATCTCCCCTTCTTGAAGAGTAGTAACAGATGCAGGGATATTATAAATTATCCAATGATCCCATATACCCTGCGGCGGTGCTATTTCGACCGGTGCATCGGGATCATCCATAATAAGTGCAAAAGATTTAGTATCTGCCGGAGCGTTATGCCACTCTAAATGCGGAGAAATATCCTGACCTTTACAAGTAAATTTATCGGGAATACGCTCATTATGCTTAAACGCCGTGCTGATTATTTGAAAGGTCATAGGCTGCTCCTTTGAAACTGTCATCCCGTGATTTATTCACGGGATTAAGTAAAAACATATAAAAATTTAGTTTTTTATATGTTTAATTGTATTAAATATTTTTTCTGGATACCGTGGACAAGCCACGGTATGACACAGATACTTAATTCACGACTTGCCATTGCCCATCAGGTTGACGGCATGCAGTACCGTAAGCTTTTTGTGCTTTTCCGCCCACTACGACAGTTTGGGTATATTCACGACAATACTGACCGGTATCGTTTCTATAAGTCTTTTTAGGGGTTACAGTACCGGAATTACCGTTATCAGGGTTATGCCACTCTACGCTACTACCGCTAGGTGCTGCTTCTAAAGCTCTTTGCGATGTCAATTCTGCAAGTCTTCTATCCTGCTCATCCATACCTGCACCGACTTGGTTACCGACAATAGCACCAAGCAATGCACCTACGCCTATTGCAGCAATATTTCCTTTACCTTTACCAAATTGGTTACCTGCAAGCCCTCCTAGACCTGCACCTATTAGTGTACCGCTACCTTGTTTATTCATACCACCAGGACCATTACATGCTTGTAACATAGAAGCTGCAAGAGCTATAATTATAATTTTAGATATGATTTTCATATGATTTTCCCTTATTATTTAAGTAATATATTTTATAAGTATATGGTTTTTGAAATTTTGTAAAGTATAAAACAGATTGTGTTTTATATTTTCTTTGTTAAACTACAAAAAACAACAAAAAATTCTTTATGGATATTAATAGTCGTAATTTATTGATAAAATCAGCATCCTACCTTTCGGTTGCTACGGCACTTTTTATTTTAATCATAAAAATATATGCTTGGCTTGTTACGGATTCACAGTCAATACTTGCTTCGTTGATTGATTCGATGCTTGATATAACTTCTTCTTTCATCAATCTAATTGCTTTGAGATTTGCTTTGCAACCTCCTGATCATCATCACAGGTTCGGGCATGAAAAAATGCAGGATTTAACGATTTTTTCGCAATCGATATTTTTCTTTGCCTCAGCTTTTTTTGTCGGCTTTTCTTCGGTAAAATCTTTATTTGAAAAGACGCAACCGGAAAATATTAGCGACGGCACAACTATAATGTATATATGTATATTTTTAACGGTTATTTTAGTACTGTACCAAACCTATGTTATCAAAAGAACCGGCTCGGATATCGTTAAAGCCGACAAGCTACATTATTTCACCGATTTACTGACTAACATTATAGTAATTATCTCTCTAAATCTCAGTGATCGTTTTTGGTTTGTTGATCCATTATTCGGCGTCGTTATATCTTTATATATATTTCACACTTCTTATGCTTTATTTAAAAAAGCTTTTAAAAATTTAGTCGATCATGAATTGCCTGAGCAGGATAGGCAAAAAATTATATCCATAGTTAATAAACATTCAGGCATAAAAGGTATGCATGAAATGAAAACGAGATATGCCGCTCAAAAAGCCTTTATACAATGTCATTTAGAAATGGACGGTAATATATCGCTTTATGAGGCTCATAAAATCAGTGATGAAATTGCTTTTGCAATATTACAAGAATTTCCAGAAGCCGAGATAATAATCCACCAAGACCCGCATGGTTTAGAGGAGCAAGTTAATTACTGTGAATATATTGTTAGATAAGAACTTTTTCATGCAGCAAGCACTAGAGCAAGCAGAAATTGCTTTTAGTAAAAACGAAGTACCGGTCGGTGCGGTTATTGTAGAGAGATTAGGTCAAAAAATTATTGCTGCTAGTCATAACAATACGGAAGAACAAACTAATGCACTTTATCATGCCGAAATTATGGCAATTAATGAAGCGTGTAGAATTACATCGTCCAAAAATCTAAGCGACTATGATATATATGTTACTTTAGAGCCGTGTGCTATGTGTGCGTCCGCTATAGCTCATAGCAGACTGAAACGCTTATTTTATGGAGCTTCTGATCCTAAACACGGAGCTGTTGAAAGTAATTTACGATATTTTAACAGTAAGGCTTGTTTCCATAGACCGGAAATATACGGAGGAATCCTTGCCGAACCTTCTGCTTTGTTAATGCAAAAATTCTTCAAGGGGATGAGGAATGTTTGATGTCATACCTGCGGAGGCTTGCCTGCGTGGATCAAAAAAACCGCTCGATGTCATCTAGTTGCTTGTCCACGGTATCCAGAAAAAAATATTTAATAAAATAAACATATAAAAAACTAAATTTTTTATATGTTTAACTGGATCCCGTGAATAAATCACGGGATGACAGGGGTGGAACTGACCCACGCAACAATGTCTTGCGGGAATGACATAGAACAAAGATTATTCTTCTGTTTCAAGAAACGGATCACCTAGCTCATCTTCTAATTCTTCTGAAACCGGTTCATCATCAACATCATTAGATTTTTTCAGTGTGTTTTTAAATTTATCTAAATCTTTATTTTCTAAGCATTTAATGGATCTTAAAGTTTCATCAGGGATAATAACGATAATATTTTTACTTAATGTATCTAAATAATCAGTGGTAATGGAAACTTTAAGTACACCTGAATATTTATTACTTTTATTGCTTGCTACAAAATCTTCTAAAGACTTACTTTTAAAATAATTTTCAGAGGTAAAAATCATTGTTACAAAAAATAGTAATACCGAAATAGTAACACCTACGGCAGCTCCTGCTAATAATCCTAAAAATCTGTCGATAAAGTTGTTTCTCATAAAAGAGATTAGTGCAAGAAACCTATAAACGATAAAAATACATACGATTAAGGAAATAACATATGATGCAATACCGGCAATAATTATCGTTAGAATTTCGTTATGTACATATTTTTGAATTATTTCCAATGCATGCGGATATAGCAAATATGTTAACATTATCGAAGCGATAAATCCTATTATCCTAGTTGCGAAACCTATTATTCCTTGGTATAACCCGAAAAACGAGAAAATAGTAATAATAGCAAAAACGGTAATATCAAAAAATGTAATCATTATTGTTAACTTCTATTGAATAATTGAATCTAAACCTTATATATTTAATAATAATATTATAAACAAAGTTTTATTTATGAGCGATAAAATTTTTCAGAACCTATCGGGTAAGACCCTTGTTGCAACTCCTTACGTTATTGAAAAAGGGATTTACCATAAATCCTTAATTTATATGTTATCACATACCGAAGAAGGAGCAATAGGATTAATATTTAATCGTTTAGTAAATCATATAGATTTAAAATCATTTTTTAAAATAAAAAATGACGATATAAATAATCCGATTATGGTTCCTATATATCTTGGCGGACCGGTAGAACATGAAAAAGGTTTTTTTCTTCATTCTGCAGATTATAATAAAAATTTATTGCTAGATTTTCAAAATGATCTAGCAGTAAGCTCCAATCTAGAAATTCCGGAAGATATCGCTTTAGGTCAAGGGCCTAAAAACAGCTTACTTATCGTAGGTTATACCGGCTGGAAAGCAGGGCAGCTTGAAGAGGAGCTAGAAAAAAACCTATGGTTAGTTATGGATTGCGATAAAGAGTTTATCTTTGGAGATAATCCTGAAAATAAATGGCATAATGCATTGAAACATTTGGGCATTGATGAAATGCATTTTGCTTCTAAGGTAGGGAACGCATAGTTTTAATAAGCATTTTTCGGTAGACTTAAGCAATAATGATTCAGGAATCTTCCGTCACTACTTATTAAATATACAAAATTAGTATGCTTTAATGTATATTCACCGCTTTCCGGGTTAAATTTTTTAGGTTCGTAAAATACATTAAATTGATCGGCAGTTTGCTTAATATTTGCAGAGTTACCTGTTAGACCTATAAATTTAACATCAATTGTTTCTAAATATTCCTTAAGGACTTTACTTGTATCATATTGCGGATCTAAAGTAATAAAAACTACTTGAACTATAATATTTTCCTTTTTTAGTATCTTAATAATATCTTCTATTTTTCTTAATCCATCTTTATCATCGGAAGAATAGCTTACCCCAAAGTAAATTAAGCTTAAATGCCCTTTTAAATCATCAGCGGTAAATCTTTTACCCTCTTCATCTATAAGAGTAAATTGTGCAATAAATTGATTGCTTGAGTCATTAATTTTAGTACCGATATTTAGTTTATGCGAGGGAGTTAGTGAAGCATAAAATAAGTATAAAAATATTATGCCTGCAATCATAGCTAAAGCGATAAATATTTTTATGGTATGCATTTGGTTTTTCATATCTGCAAAATAATTAACATAAATTATTATTAAAACTTATACATAATTAGCGTTTACTACAATTATAAAACTTATTCTACTGTCTATAAAGTCAAAATAACCTTTAAAACGTAAAAATATTACAATATTAATCTCGTGTTATTTTTACCACATAATACTCTTTTTGGTTAATTTATATTAATAAATTAATTAACTAATGTAAGTTGTTAAGTTAATCTAAAAGTTAATATTTGATTAGAACAAACAACTATAGAGGGGTTAATATGTATCGATATCAATATAATCATGGCGAAACTACATCAGAACCACAAAACATCCGCAATAATGATCAAAGTATAGGAGAGGGCGAAACGAGATTATACCAAAACCCAATGACAGAAGAGAAAGAGGCAGAATTAGAAAAGTTTGTTGCTGATAATGATCAAAATAGAGAGGAGGATAAGATGAGATTATACCAAGAAGAGAAAGAGGCAGAATTAGAAGAGTTTGTCACTGATAATGATCAAAATGCAGAGGAAGATACAACAATGGCAAGCGAGCAAGAGACAGAAGAATTCATTGCCGATATGCAAGAAAAGCAAAATTTTATTAATTCAATCAATAAATACAGTAAAGAATATGAAACAATTATTAGCACAAGTGATAAAGCTATAATTATATTAGGAGAGGAAGAGAATTTAAATATTATAGCTAATTTTCTTAAAGAAGGTGAATTAAAAGTAGAGTGCAATGAATTCGGCGATTGGGATTTTTCTCAGAAAAGTATAGGAGGAAATTTAATAGATAACTTCCCTGTAAAAAATAAAATACATTTAACTTATAAAAGTATTTATTTGAATAACCATAATGTTCCAGCAATTTCTGCTATTGATAAATTTTTGTTACAACAAATTTTAAGTAGAATTTCTACAAAATTTATATTAACGGTAAAAACCATTGAGACCAAAAACTATAGTTCTCCTAATACACAAACTGAGTTAAAAAACCTTGCTAACAAACTTAAACAATTTATCAATTTATTAGAAAATGTTGATATAAATAAATTTAATTTATCTATAGCATTTACTGACACTCCGGAAAATAAAACTACTACTCATTTAGCTAAAATTATTAATGAAGCTATACATATCGGCCACTTTAGTGAAAAACAAAAAGCAATTATAAGCAAAATATTTATTTATTCATTACCTCAAGCCAGTGAACAAGCAAGTAACTATAAAGAATTACTAAATATTACAAATAATGATAAGTATATTGCTCCTAATAAAATAACCGTTGACGGTAAAAATTTAGAAAAATTTATAGATGCAATTAAAAGTGAAATAAATATTAATATCGGTGAATTTAAGAAACTGATAGAAAAAACTTGGAAAGAAGAAAAAAGTTCAGTTTTTAAAGCTATTGAAGACAATTTAAGTACTAATCAAACATTTTTTTCTGCCTCTAATAAATCAAAAGAATTAATAAACATAATAGAAAATTGCAAAACTATAAATAATAGTAATAACACTATAGGAACTTTTGTTGAAATTGTTAAAGAATTAAATCAAGTTCTAAAAATTTCAGAATCAGGATATAAATTAGAAACTTTTCTAAATTATCTTAAATATATCTCTAATGTTAAATTTCTTGAAGAAGAAAAACTAGCTCTAGTTAATACTACCGAATGGTTTAATGATTTATTGAATAATCTTGTAAGTATGGATATAAAACAAGAATTATTAGAGTCGTTTAAACATACAATTCTAAATGATAAATATTCATTTTATAACAAGCTAAATGAGGCTATTACAAAAGATTATATATATATAAAAAATAACAATCTTTTAAATAATAAAGCAGTATCTAACATATATAACCTGCAAAAATTTTTTGAATTTATTAAAAATCCCAATATTAATATTAAAAATCTACATAATATTCAAGCTTATCTAATGAAAAGTTTAGAAAATTTACCTAATATTGATAATGCATTACTTATGACTGTAAACAAAAATATAAGCAATAGCATAAATAGTCTAAAAGAATTAATAGGTGCGGGTATTAGCGAACAAGAGGCTAAATCTCTTTGGCAGTATATTACAGAGTCTAAATTTATTAAAGAAATAAGCATAAATTTTCATAAGGTAATATCTTATAAATTACTACATAACAAGATATTATCGGATCAAGAACAGCATACTTATAATTTATTAGAAAAATTCATGATACAAAGTCATGAATCTCTAGTTCTTCAAGGACAGCAAGAATTATTATATAAAATACAGCTAGCTAAAATTTACTGTCAAAAAGCCCAATTATATACATCTAACGGATCAATAGATTTATCACAGGACTCAATCAAACAATATGAGAAAGCTGCTAAACTTGGTTCTATTGAGGCGAATATAAAACTTGGAAAAATGGAACTCTATAATGGAAACTATCATAAAGCTTTAGAATATTTTAAGAATACTAATAACCTTAATTATATAAAACAAGCTTTTGGTAAATTATTTGAGTTAAAAGAATCAGAAATAAAAAATAAAGCACAAGAAGGAGATACTGCGGACATGGTTAAGTCAACTTTAGAATTAGCTACGGTATGTTCAGACCAAGTAAAAATTTATAAGAAATATAATTTAGAATCATTAGTAAAAGAAACTTTAGAATTAATAAAAATAACTTATTTATATGCAATTGCTGAATTAGAAGAAATAGGAAGCATTAAATATTATGAAACACTAAATTATATGTATAAACAATTAGCTAGTAAAATTTCTGAATCGCCTATTCAACATAAATTTTTAAAAGCAGCAGAAGAATATAAAAATTTAGCTTTGGAATTTAATCGTACGCAAAATTTAGAAGACGATTTTATATTAGCGGATTCGGTTACTGAAGAAGAGACGCCCCCCTTAATACCTTATTATGATTTAGTTGATAATTCCGATAGCAATGATAATAGTCTTGATCTAACGGAAGGACATAATTGGGGCAGCGGTGAAAGTTTAGATTTAATATTAGGAAATTTGTCCAATTATGAGGTTGAGTCATCAAGAAGTATATAAATCTTTTATAACTTATTTAATTTTCATGGACAGGAGAGGAAATAAAGTATTATAGTAAAATAAAGTCTAGCTATATTTAATGACAATTAGATATGAAAAATGATCCTCTTCCCGAAGATACAAAAAAAATAGCCGATCAAATAAAAGATGCGTTGATGGGCATCAGCGATAATCTTGTGCTTGAAAGCGAAGAAGTAGAAGAACTGTTTGAAGAGCTGAGTCAGAACGAAGAGTTTGAGTATGAGATAGAAAAGATACTTGCTATCTTAAATGAACAAACCATGGATTTGACTCAGCTACAAAGCCAAATTATTTTGCTAATTCGCAAATATTTAGGTAAAACTAAAAATCTAAAGCTTAAAATGCTTGGAATGGATGAAAAGCTTATTAATAAGAATGTTGCCGAAGTCAGTAATTATTTAATGCATCAACATTCTAAAATAGTAAGAGATGCCAATAAAAATCTTGCAAACCCGAAAGATAAATTACAAGGTTTAACCAAGCAAGCAAGGCTAGATTTAAAGCGTTTAATAAAAAGCTTCGCAGTATATCAAGTTTATATGTTTATGAACCCGAAAAGAATAGCCGGCGAGACAAAACTAATGAACTTTGCTTATAATTTTATTAGAGGCGGAATGAAACTCGCTAGAAAATATGAAGGCGGAAAACCGAAAGACATCAAATCATACTCTCCTAAACTTATTAAAAAGCTTGAAAAAGCTCGTGCCGGTTTCAAAAAAAGCGGCGGCATATCAATTTAGTTATTGCATATTTTTATAAATATTTTATATTAAGTTAATTTTAATATCGTAACCGGGAGGGAACTTTCAATTCAAATCTTTCGTGTGAACTTAATATTTCCGAACTAATAACTTGGATACGACTTGGTTGTAGTAATCAAGAAAAATATCATGCTCAACCTGTAAAAATTAACATAAAACTTACCTTTCAGACTCCACCGTTAGCCGTTAAAACAGATAATATAAATGATACTATTTGTTATGCTGAAATTGTACATCTAATACAAAAATTTTCCCAAGAAAATCATTTTAATCTTATCGAATATTTATCCGCGCAAATATATCATGTTATTTATCAAAACTTATTAGAATCAAAATTAGAAAAGATTTTTCTAAACGTAACCGTTACTAAATTAAAATCACCGGTTTCAGGAGTGCATGGTGGAGTTTCTTTTTCATATTCGGGAGGAGATACGTTATGATTTACATTTCTTTAGGCAGCAATTTAGGTAATAGACTTTCAAATATCAAAAAGGCTCTAAATTTATTAAAAAGTTACGGTTTTGTATTAATTAGGCAATCTATTATTTTTGAAACGCAAGCTATTCTACCGAGTAACGTAGATAGTGCTTGGGATAAACCGTATTTAAATATGGTGGTATACGGCAAAAGTACCTTAACGCCTAATGAACTTCTAGCTGAACTTAAAAAGATCGAACAACAATTAGGACGAATAAATTCTTAAGATAGATGGTCTCCAAGAGTTATTGACTTAGATATCCTACTATGGGATAACTGTCACATAGATTTACCTAATTTAAAAATACCACATGTTGAATTATTAAACAGACCGTTTCTTATTCATCTAATTGCAAGTTTAGACTTTGAATGTCGATACTCATGCTCTACTAATAATTTTTACAATAACAAAACCTTTACGGAAATAGCACACTTAACTGAAAATCAAGGAATTATACGATCTCTTGTTTTAAACCCTCAATTTGTCGGTATTATAAATGTTACCCCTGATTCATTTTCCGATGGAGGCTTAAGTTTTCATAAAGAAGATGCCGTTAAAAATTTTACGCGCTTATTAGACGAAGGAGCCGCAATAATTGAACTTGGAGCACAATCAACACGCCCTTCTCCTTCCACTTTAATTATTAATGAAGATGAAGAATATATAAGGCTTGAGAATGTCCTTGAAGAACTTATAGAAATTATAAAGCAAAAAGAAGTTATAGTTAGTATTGATAGTTTCTCGCCAAAAGTAATTAAAAATATTTTAGAGAAATATCCAGTTTCATTTATCAATTTGGTTAAAAATAATCTCGATGATTATACATTAAGATTGATTGCTGATCATAATTGTAAAATTATTACAATGCATTCATTAACTATTCCGTCGCAAAAACAAAAGTGCCTTGATTTCGAAGAGTGCCCTATTACTAGTTTAAATATATGGATAGAACAAGAAGTAACAAAATTAGAAAAATGTGGATTTGAAAGAAAAAATATTATTTTTGATCCGGGAATTGGTTTTGGAAAATCTGTTTATCAAAATTTATATTTATTACAATATATTAAAGAATTTAAAAATTTAGGATGCGAAATATTGATAGGACACTCTCGAAAATCTTTTATCTCTTCTTTCTACAATTCCGAAGCACCGGCGAGGGACTTGGAAACAATTGCAATATCACAGATATTTAGCAGAAAGCGGCGTTGATTATTTACGAGTACATAACGTTGAAGACCACCAAAGATTTTTTGTAACAAACCACATGATTAGACATGCATTTTATGAACAATAGAAAAATCATCGGTATAATGGCATGCGACCCACTAGGGGTTATGGGAAATAAAGGTCAAATTCCCTGGTCTTACTCTAATGAATTTGAATATTTTTATCAAAAAGTAGCAAATAATGTTATAGTCATAGGACGGAAAACTTTTGATCATATACCTGCAAAGATTTTAAAAAATTGCATTTGTATTGTTTTTTCAAGAAAAATACCATCGCAATTTTGTAATAATATATTTTTTATAAAATCTTTAGATGATTTTTGGCAGGTAATAAAACCTTTTACCGATAAAGAAATTTTTATGATCGGAGGAGCAGAAGTAGCGACCTTTTTCCTAAAACAAAATCTTATTGATGAATTTTTGTTGACGAGAATAAACAAAAATTATGACGGAGATACTTTTTTCCCACTTAACCTTTTAGCAAAATGGCATTCTGCAACAATCGATAAAGCAAGTGATTATCAAATTTACAAATTTATTAAAAATGAGGTAATATGAAATTTTTAGAACAACTTAACTTTGATCTTCAGCAATATCATCTTTTAAATCATCCATTTTATCAATTATGGAATATAGGAAAATTGAGTCATTTAACTTTACAAACTTATGTAAAGGAATATTATCACCATGTTGTAGCTTTTCCTCGTTATATAAGTGCTATACATTCAAAATGTAACGATATAAAAACTAGGCAAGTATTATTAGGTAATCTTATAGAAGAAGAACAAGGAGAAGAGAATCATCCGGAATTATGGCAACGTTTTGCCGAAGGTCTTGGATGCTCAAGGACTGAATTAACTCCAGAACCCAAATTAGAGGCAACTCAAAAACTTGTTCAAGGTTATTTTAAATTAACAAAAAAATCTTTTGCTATCGGTCTTGGAGCACTTTATGCTTATGAGCGTCAAACTCCTGAAATATCTGATTCTAAAATTCACGGTTTACAAAAATTTTATGGAATCTTGGATCACAGAACTTTACAATTTTTCATTGTTCATAGTAAAGTCGATCAATGGCATACCCAAGAATGTGCAAATTTGATTGATAATTTAAGTATAGAAGAACAAACATTAGTATATCAAGGAGCAATAAAAGGTGCAAAATTATTATGGCAATTTCTAGACGGTATAAATTCAACGTATCAATAATTTAAACTACTATTCCTTTTATTTAATGAAAAATATCTTTCTACATTCCTTAACCCTTGAGAATTATCGTAACTTTAAAAATTTTGAAGTAACAACCGGTAACACTCCTATAATGTTAATAGGCGAAAACGGTAGCGGTAAAACTAATATTTTAGAATCCATCTCACTTTTTTATCCGGGCAGAGGACTGAGATCTGCTAAGCTTGCAGATATATGTCGGGATTCGGAAGAACATTGCTCCGTTAAGGCTTTATTGCAAAGTAAGCTTGGGCTTGCGGAGTTTAGTACCGAGTTCAAACGTAGCTCAAACCGCAGAATCACCGAATATAATAACTCTAAAATACCTAATAACGAATTAAGTAAGTTTACTAGCATGGTGTGGTTAACCCCGCAAATGGAGGGGATTTTTACAAGCGGTAGTAGTGATAGAAGAAAGTTTTTTGACCGGATAGTCTATAATTTTGATGCAGGACATGCCGAGCTAGTCAGTAAATACGAATATTATATGTATGAAAGAAATAAAATTTTAGCAGAAGAGGTAAGGGATAATAATTGGCTGAAAATCATCGAAGAAAAAATGGCTAATATTTCAAGTATGGTCGTTGCTAATCGTTTAAAAACTTTGAAATTTATGCAGCAAGCAATAGATGAACTTGAAAATGAATTTCCGAAAGCCGAATTAGCGATTGACGGTATAATCGAGCAGAAGATATTAGACGGCGAAGAAAATATAAGCGATTTCATTATCGCAGAACTTTATAAAACTAGGGAAAAAGATAGATTGCTCGGTCGTACTAGCTTTGGAGTTCATAAAAGCGACTTTTTAGTAAAGCATAAAAAGAAAAATATTTTAGCAAAGCTCTGCTCTACCGGCGAGCAGAAAGCTATATTAATCGCAATAATACTTGCCGAGATGAATTATGCTATAAAGCTCTCTAAAGTAACGCCTATTTTACTGTTAGACGAGGTATTTGTTCACCTTGACGATAAAAGACGTGAATATTTAACGGAATTTTTTACAAATATAAATTCACAAATATGGGTCACGGCTACCGATTTGGAAGGTATAGAGAATTTTGCAAATAAGGCTCAATTGATAAAGTTATGAATTCGAATATGAGCTGCTAATCAAAGGTAGACATCGTCATTGCGAGGAAATTACAAAGTAATTAACGAAGCAATCCAGTAAAAAATTCTAATTTATAGAATTTTTTTTATTATTTTTCTGGATTGCCACGCTCCCTATGGTCGCTCGCAATGACGGGTTGGTATCCACACGGGCAACGCCACCCTTTTTTTATTATAATAATGAATTATCACCTATACCGTTATTAGAATCTTCCCCGGTAGGCTGAACCTCTTGGTTAGAAATTTCCAAATTGGCTACTTGGTTAATCGCTTCTATTTCTGCATCTTGTTCAATAATAATTTCAAAGATCTGATTGGTAAGGACATTAATATTATTTTGAATAACAACATCAGAAGAGTCTATCTTTAATAAGATATTAGTAATAAATTTTTCTATAATATCATCTCTGAAAATTGCTAACTTATTATTAACGTCATTATAATATTCTGCTATTACTCTTCCATTAAAATTTATAAATGCCTTTAAGAATAGCTGTATATGTTCATGTTTAGTATGGTTGTAGGCATTATCAAAACATTCTGCTGCTTCAAATTCTTTTTCGGGATCATTTAATTTAATTAAAGAGTAACCTTTGTAAAAATTACATAATACGGTGGAATTTTCATCTTTACCATTTTGGTTCAAAGCTTGATTAAAAAAATCTATAGCTATTTCATATTCATTCGAATGGTATGCAGATAAAACTTTACAGAAATTAGCTTCTTGAGTTTCATTTAATTTGCTTAAAGATTCTGCTTTTGCCAAATAAGCCTCTTTTAAACTAATACCAACATCATCCTGCTTACTTTTCTTACAATAATTCATAAAAAAAATAAAATTATCCAAAGCTTTAATTGCTTCTTGCTCGTTACCGAGAATCTTCAAAATTTCTGCTTTATAATAGTAAGCTTTAATAATAGGTATATCACTTATACCGAGATTCTTAATTTTTATCAGTTTATCATATGTGATAATTGCTTCTTTAAAGTATTTTAATTCTTTTAAAAGAGTCGCTTTACCAAGATAAGCGGAATATAAAAATTGATTATATTGAATAGCTTCGTTAAAGTTTTCTATACTCTCACTAATTATTCCTAATTGTTTTAACAATTCAGCTTTGTACAAATAAGCTTTTGCAAGGGATTTGTTATTATTTCCAAGTGAACTTTCGCCTGCATCTCCTGGATCTTCTTTAATTTTAAAATTATCTTTTGTATTTATAGCTTTGTTATAAAATGCCATAGCTTTATCATATTGCTTTTCATGTTCAAAAAGACGTCCGATAACTAAATAAGGAACAACATCAAAATTAAGGTCAAAGTGACATCTTTCGTCTGAGAATTTTGCATTTCCACATTCTATAGCTTTTTTATAAGCAAACATTGCTTCTTGATATCTGCCACTCTTTAATAAGTGATGTCCGGCATTCATATAATAAGACATTTTACTCTGCCCCTCTTTAAAACTTTTGGCAAAGTTTGGAATATACTTATCTATTTCACTTAAAATAATTGCTGCTTCATCACCGTATGTCTCTTCTAGGCTTAAAGATAATTCCTCTTTAATAATACCGGCTTCCTTATCTTTCCACTCTTTTAGCTTTTCTTTTTGCCGATCTTCTAATTGTCTTTGCTTTTCTTGCTCTTCCATAGTATTTTTTAATTTGTCAACTTTTCCTTTAATTAATTTTTCTTTCATAAATTTACCTGATTTTAATATAATTAGTAAAAGTTTATTACTAGTTCTTGAAAAGGAAAGCAAGAAGTATTTTATATATAAAACAATATATACAAAACATATTGCTTAATTCTTTTAAAACACTTAAGATTAATTCTTTTATTTAGGAAATATATGACCAAACAAACTAACACAATATCATACGATGATGTACCGTACTCCCCTTTTACTTTTGGGTATACAACCTCATCTCATTTAAGTACCGTAGGAAAAGTCTTTAAATTAAACCCACCACCACTTGAAACGGCAAGAATATTAGAGCTAGGTTGTGGGATCGGAGTTAATCTGCTTAATTTTGCCGAAATGTATCCTAAATCATATTCACTAGGCATCGACTTATCCAAAACGCAAATAGAGATAGGTAAGAAAACCGTTGAGGACTTAAAGCTGAAAAATATTGAATTAAAAGCGTTATCAATATTGGATATAGATGAATCATACGGTAAATTCGATTATATAGTTTGTCACGGTGTATATTCATGGGTACCTGAAGCAGTACAAAATAAAATATTAGAGATTTGTAATAAATTACTGAACAAAAACGGTATAGCTTTTGTAAGCTACAATACTCTGCCCGGCTGGAATATGCAGAAAAGCATCAGAGAAATGATGATGTTCCATTCAGAAAACTTTAATACTAATAACGATAAATTACAACAAGCGAAGTTATTTTTAAATTTCATCAATGACTCATTAGAAAATTCTACTACCCCTTATTCTAATTTCCTGCGTGATGAAGCAAAATTATTATCTATGTATACGGATTCATATGTTTTGCATGAATATTTAGGCGAAATTAACACTGCTACATATTTTTATCAGTTTATAGATAAAGCGTATAAAAATAACCTGAACTATTTGGGGGATACATCGCTTTCCGCTATGTTCATCGGTAATTTACCTACCAAGGCGGTAGAAAAATTACAAACCGTAAATGATATTGTACGTTCTGAGCAATATATGGATTTTATTACCAATAGAAAATTCCGCTCGACATTGTTATGCCATAAAGACTCTACTATAGACAGAAAAGTCGAGTTTGATAACTTAAAAGGGTTTTATACTAGCTTTAATGTTAGACCCGTTATGCCGGAAGATAAAGTTGATTTAACTAATGAGCAGGAAAATATCAGCTTTTATTATGAAAATTTACCAGATCCTTTTATCTCTACTACCTCATCAATCATGAAAGCTATTTTATATGTATATTGTGAGAATATTAGCAACCCGATGAGTTTTGAAGCAGTTGCCAAAGCAGCTTTTAAAAAGCTTGGGAAATATCAGTTAAATGACTTTTTAGTTGCTTTAGAACAGCATTTTATTAAATTTATTTTTCAAGGTTACCTCAAAATATTTGCTGCTAAACCGAATGCCGTAGCAACTATTACCGAAAAACCTAAAACTAGTGAACTTGTGAGATACCAAGCAAAAAATGCACATTTTCACAACCATAATGCATCGGTTAGCGTCACGAATAGGCTTAATGATATGATCGGTATAGCGATTCATGAAAAATATATTCTAGA
Organism: Rickettsia endosymbiont of Pyrocoelia pectoralis; assembly: GCA_020404425.1. GTDB lineage: Bacteria > Pseudomonadota > Alphaproteobacteria > Rickettsiales > Rickettsiaceae > Rickettsia. The sequence goes on along the minus strand of DYDX01000025.1, from coordinate 9,440 downwards.
GTTGTTAGACGGTAAGCATAATATTGATGATATTAAGAAGCAAATTCTTGAAAAATTCAGCACAAAAGCATTAAGTGCCCGTGATGATAAAGGACAAGAAGTAACCGATCCGAAATTATTAAAAGAATTCACTGATTACGTAGTTAAGGCGACTTTAGAAAAGCTCCGCCTTAATTATTTGTTGATTGGGTAACATTGGTCCATGTAACAACGCCGGAAAAACCAGCGTTGTTACATGACTCTTATTTCATTCCCGCAAAAGCTGGAATCCAGTTAAATGATACATTTTAAAGGCACTGCAAGGAACTTATCGGAAAAGCTAATTATTTCACTACCGTTATAAAGTATAATACCACGCATAATTCGTGGTGCTAATGCTTCAGATAGATCTTTAAGTCCTGCAAAATGCCTGCTTTGAATAGTTTCTGCAGCTTTACACTCCAAGCCGCAAAACATATCACCCTTATATAAAAGAAAATCAACCTCTTTTCCCAAATGTGTACGGTAAAATGCTTGTTCTATACCGGTTGTTAACGTTAATAATTTTCTAAGCTCTGCCCATAACCATGTTTCAAATATTGCACCGTAATAAGGGCTGCTTGATAATAGCTCAGCTGTTGTTATACCGTTTAAATATGATGCATAACCTGAATCATTCATATAAATTTTAGAAGTTTTAACTAATCTTTTACGTGTATTACTAAACCAAGGAGTTAATTGATTTACTTGAAAAGTTGTCTCTAAAATCTCTAAATATCTTGATATTGTCCTTTGATCCAGCCCTATTTCAACGCTTAAATTCTTCTGATTTAATAAATTACCGCTTTGTAATCCGATCAAGCGAAAAAGCTTAGCAAAAGAAACAACGTCTAAAAACTTATTTATATCTCTTACGTCTCGTTCAATATAAGCTGATTGATATGAAGAAAACCAACGCTCACGAAATCTTTCTTGTTTTTTTAGTACAACTTCCGGAAATCCACCGTAAAAAATATGTTCTTTTAAAAATTGATTATTTATTTCCGGCTTATATTTTAACTCTTTAGTCCATTTATCCTTTAATTCATCAATAGTGCTACCGGAAAAAATGTCTGATATAAAGGAGGAAGGTTTATTTTGATTTAAAATTTCTCCTACGCTTAATCCTTCAAGATGTATTACGTCAATACGCCCTGCCAAGCTTTCAGATACTCCTGGGTAAGAAAAAATATTAGCTGATCCTGTTAATAAGAAACGACCCGGTCTTTTATCTTCGTCAATTGATTTTTTTATAGCTTTTAAAAGATCGGGAGCTCTTTGAATCTCATCAATCGCAAGAGGGTAATTTGCATTTTTTATAAATCCGTGAGGATCGCTAGTTGCTGCTTCTAATTGAGAAATATCATCTAAAGTAATATATGATTTAAATATCCCCTCATTATATAGCTGCTTAACTACGGTAGACTTGCCCACCTGCCTAGCCCCGATAATAAGAACCGCAGAGAAATCTTTTAAAGATTGTTTGATAAATGATGTTATATGTCTATTGATCATGTTGTAAATTATAACATACCAATGCTATAATTTACAACAAATTTTTTGGAGTATACTGCTAATAAATGAAGAATTGGTAGACGAAGCTCAATTTGGAAAAGAGTAATCGGTCTGTAAGCCGAGGAGCAGAGCGTACTATAGTACGTGAGCATCTGAAGGTTTACAAAGACGACATGCAGCTAAATTCAAAAAGCTTCAGACAAGATGAATTTAAAGGTGAGCCTGCGGAGCGTAGGTAAACTACGTGAGCACAGGCGAATCCTGTAAAATTCGCTTGTATCAAGTTTTTTGAATTAGCTATAGCCAATTTTTCAAATTGAGCGAGTATAGCTATCTCTTCTTCTTGCTTTTATTTTTGTTTTTGTTTCCGTCAGTAGTTTTATTAAATCTGCCTAGGTTCTTAACGAATTTTTGCAGCCCGTTAAGTTCCGTACCGTAGGTTCTGGTATATTCGCTTACTACCGTTAAATCTTGCCTATGAGAATCATTTATTACTTCTATCTCTTGCATAAAATTACGGTTATCGAAAGTAATTTTTACTATTCTTTGTTTTACGATCTTTGGATTAAGCCAAGCTCTCTGCGACATAACCCTTTCAACATAATACCAAGTATCTTGCGAATATTCAGGAACCATCGTAGGAGTGCCGATTAAGCTTACTACTTCTGTTTTATTTAGTTTTTTGGATTCTAATTCTTTAAGTGCGGAATCTTCGATAGCTTGCCCTCTAGTTTCGATAGTTTGGCAACCGTTCAAGGAAAAAAGGATCAATATGGCGGATATTAGTGTTAAGAAAAACTTCATAAATTTAATTTTATCTAGATTTTATTATAAGATTATAATATACTGCTTCACTAATTTGACAAATACTTTTTGTTATATTTAATAAAAGAGGTTAATAATGGCAGTTCCAAAGAAGAAAACATCAAAATCAAGGCGTGATATGAGACGTTCACATTTAGCACTTGGTAAAGTTAACGTAATAGTTGATTCACAAACAGGCGAATATAAGCTTCCGCATCATGTTTCTTTAGTTGACGGTACTTATAATAATCGTCAAGTGATAGTGAAAAAAGCAGAAACTGAAGAAGAAGAAACGGCTTAAAGCTTAAAATATGACATGTAAAATTATCGGGTGCGGTGAATATCTTCCTGCAAAAATAGTCAGTAACGATGAATTAGCAAAGTTTGTAGATACAAACGACGAGTGGATTAGAACAAGAACCGGTATTTTACAACGTCATATAGCCGGCGATACTGAATATACTTCCCATCTTGCTTTAAAATCGGCAGAAAAAGCTATAGCGGATGCAGGTATTTCGGTAAACGATATCGATTTAATTATTACATGTACTACTACTCCCGATAATAGCTTTCCTTCGGTTGCAACTAAACTACAAGGCTATCTTGGCTTAAAGAATATCCCTTCTTTTGATTTACAAGCCGTTTGTGCCGGTTTTGTTTACGGCTTACAAGTAGCAAATTCTCTTATTTCATCAGGTAAATATAAAACCATTTTGCTAACGGGTGCCGAAAAAATGACATCATTATTGGATTGGAATGATAGGTCTAGCTGTGTTTTATTCGGAGATGGAGCAGGTAGCGTAATCCTACAGCGTAGTTCAGATGACTCAGGCATAATAGACAGTAACATCTTCTCAAGCGGTATAGATTACGACATATTATACACAAACGGTGGTGTAAGTATGACAGGCAATAGCGGTAAAGTAACTATGCAGGGGCAGAAATTATTCCGTCTTGCCGTAGAAAAAATGCAACAATCTATAGAAGATTTACTACGGAATAATAATTTTACCGTAAACGATATCGATTATTTTATCCCCCATCAGGCTAATATCCGTATTATTAATAAACTCGCCGAATCACTAAATTTAGAAGACCACAAAATAGTAAAGACCGTAGAGAAGCATGCTAATTGTTCAGCTGCCTCTATTCCTCTTGCTTTAAGTACTTTTAAAGCCTCCGGTAAACTAAAAAAAGGAGATATTATTTTATTCTCGGCTATCGGTGCAGGTCTTACTTGGGGTAGCACACTCATAAAATGGTGAAACGTATACTCCGAAATAAAATGAAAAATTAGTAGACGAAGCTCAATTTGGAAAAGAGTAATCGATCTGTAAGCCGAGGAGCGGAGCGTACTATAGTACGTGAGCATTCGAGGACTTACAAAGACGACTTGCAGCTAAATTCAAAAAGCTTCAGATAAGATGAATTTAAAGGTGAGCCTGCGGAGCGTAGTAAACTACGTGAGCAAAGGCGAATCCTGTAAAATTCGCTTATATCAAGTTTTTTGAATTTAGCTGCAGCCAATTTTTCAAATTCAGCGAGTATATTTTTAATGATATTTTTACAACATACATATAAGAGTAATTAAATTTTATAACATTTTAGCCTTTAAACTCATAAAATAATGTTATATACTAACCTCATGGTTTTAGTTAGTTTGAATGTTAATATGTTTGTATTAGCTAAAAAATTAAAACAATTATAAATCTCAAGGAGTTTAATTTATGAAAATAACAAAAATTACATTAGCTTTACTTGCAATGTTTGCACTTGCAGCTTGTAACACAACAAAAAGAAATCCTAATTCTGAAGGAATGATGAATCAAGGTGAAGAAACTTCATTAATGAAAGATTTCGAAAAGCATGCAGGTAATGCTGTATGGTTTGCTTATGATAGTTCTGCTTTATCTATGAAAGCTAAAGAAGAATTAGAAAGACAAGCTTGTTGGTTAATGAAACATCCTGAAGTAAAAGCAACCGTTGAAGGACATTGTGATGAAAGAGGTACTAGAGAGTACAATATAGGTCTAGGTGAAAGAAGAGCTGTTGCTGCTGAAAAATTCCTAATGCATAAAGGTATCTCTAAAGACAGATTAAGCACAATATCTTACGGTAAAGATAGACCTGCTATGATGGGTAACACTGAAGAAGCTTTTGCTTATAATCGTAGAGCTGTAACAGTAGTACATCATTAATAGTAAACTGATCCCTCATTTTGTGCTTCGTTGTTCGTCGTCTTGCCTATTATTATAGGCGTCGCTCCTCACGCCTGTCACAAAATGGGGCTGAGTTTACTATAACTTAGTATTAGTTAACGTGTTTATATAAGAGGTTGGGTTAATTAACTCGACCTTTTTTATTTTATAATTTTAAAAAATATAAAAATTTTACTAGACTTAAACGCATAATAATTATATAAATTTCAGATGAAAAGGGGCTGTAGCTCAGTTGGTTAGAGCACGCCGCTCATAACGGTGTGGTCGTAGGTTCAAGTCCTACCAGCCCCACCACACAAATTTTTATTAAAATCCGTAAAACTTAAATGTTGCCTGCGTGGATTAATTTTTACTCTTGTCATCCCGTGGACAAGCCACGGGATGACACCGAATGCGTTTTTCGAGCCACGCAGCTAAAGCTTATAATCGTTACACTTGAAGCAATAAAAAGCAAGTTAGAGATTATAACCTTTTAGATTTAAATTCATATCTGAACTGAATTTATAATGATTAATCTAAAAACACTTTCTTGGTATCTTACTAAGTTATATTCCAAATGTTTTTTTATAATATTATTCCTGCTGATCGGGTTGTTAGTCATTTCTAATATTTTTGATTTATTACAAAAATTCAAAAATATGTATGTTCCTTTTAGCTTTTTTTTACGTTTTATTTTTTACAAAATCCCTTATCTTTTAAACCAAGTATCTTCTTTAATTAGCTTTACCGCTATGTTGTTTTTCCTTAGGAATCTAACGAAAAATAATGAGTTAACGGCGATATTATCAAGCGGTATCCATATTTGGCAAGTACTTATCATACCATGTATTATTACTTTAATATTAGGCATAATATTTACGGCTATCTTAAATCCTATCAGCGTTTTAGGTTTACAAAAATATGATTTTTTAGAAGCAAAACTTACGAAAAAAGCTGCACATGAAGCAGTGATATCTAGATCAGGCTTATTATTTTTTGAATCTTTGAACGGAGAAAATCAGATTATCCAAACGCAATTTGTTAATATTGCCGAAAAAAAATTAAATAACGTTACTATTTTATTTATCGATAATAATAATTCATTTTTAAAGAGAATTGATGCTTTATACGGCATAATTGAGAATAAAGCACTGCATTTAAATAGAGTTAAGGTTTTCACAAAAGACGGTATGAAAGCCCATAATAGCCTGACCATACCGACTAATTTATCTATTAACAATTTAGTGAATAAATTTATTCGCCCTGAATTAGTTTCTATTTGGAATTTACCTAAATTGATTAATGAGTTATTCAACTCGGGTTTACCGATTATTAATTATCAAATTTATTATTATAAGCAGCTATTTAAACCTATAATGATGATGGCAACTATAATTTTGGCAAGTTGTTTTATTAGCTTGCAGCAACGTGATAACACTCAAGAAAAAACTTTAATATTAGGGTTATTTGCAGGTTTTATAGTATATTCTTTATCTGAGATATTGCTTAAAATACTTACCTATAATAATCTTTCTTTAATTGCTGCTATTTTATTGCCTAGTATGTTGATATTTTTTATTAGTAACTTTATTATTTTACATTATAAAGAAATATAAACTATACTCGTTTATCTATATGGGCAGGATACCTATCGTCATTGCGAGGAGACTTCGCTACGTGGCAATCTAGAAAAACAATAAAAAAATGCTATAAATTAGCATTTTTTACTGGATTGCTTCGTCGAATTACGCTGTAATTCTTCTCTCAATGACGGTAAAGATGACATACTTTACATATTAAAAAATTAAAGAGAAAAAAATAAAATGATAATGAAATTTTTAGAAGGGTTTTCGTCCGGTATGGCTATTGACCTTGGAACGGCAAATACTATCGTATATCAAAAAGGTAAAGGTATCGTTCTTAGAGAACCTTCAGTCGTAGCATTAATAAAAAAGGACGGAGCATTTGTGCCTTATGCTTTCGGTCATGAAGCAAAAATGATGCTTGGGCGTACTCCAACCGATATCGAAGCGAAAAGACCTTTAAAAGACGGAGTAATTGCCGATTTTAAAGGTGCAGAGGAAATGATTAAGTATTTTATCAAAATGGTACATAATCGCCGCTCTTTCTTCGGTCCGACAATAGTTATTTGCGTACCTTCCGGCTCTACGCCCGTTGAACGTCGTGCTATTCAGGAAGCGGCAGAAAGTGCCGGTGGCAGGGATGTTTACCTTATTGAAGAGCCGATGGCTGCAGCAATCGGAGCAGGTCTACCTGTCACGGAAGCTACCGGTTCTATGATTGTTGATATCGGCGGCGGTACTACGGAAGTTGCAGTTTTGTCACTAGGCGGCATAGTATATGCAAAATCGGTAAGAGTAGGCGGCGATAAGATGGATGAGGCAATTATTTCATATATCAGAAGGCATTACAACCTGCTAATCGGCGAGGCTACAGCCGAAAGGATAAAGCAAGAAATAGGTACGGCTTATGTTGATGAAAATGTAGAACCAAGGGTTATGGAGATCAAAGGTCGTGATTTAATTTACGGTATTCCAAAAGAAATGCTCTTGAGTGAAAGACAAATTGCTGATAGTCTAATAGAACCGGTGAGTCAAATAGTGGAAGCAGTAAAAGTAGCCTTAGAGGCAACACCGCCTGAATTATCTTCCGATATAGTTGATAAAGGAATAGTATTAACCGGTGGGGGATCATTACTTAGAAACCTTGATTTTGTTCTTAGCGAAGCTACTAAACTACCGGTGATAGTTGCAGATGATGCACTTTCATGCGTAGCACTCGGCACAGGGAAAGTACTTGAAGATTTTACCAAGTTAAAACACGTACTATTTAAACAGGATTAAAATGGCAATACTTGCGAATAGAGTAAAAAATTCTTCCAATTCGTTTGAATTAATAAAAATTATATTAAATACTCTTAAGCGTTTTTTTGTCATATTTTTTCTTGGTTTATCTCTATATTTTTTCGTCACTACACCTAAAAAGATATCTAGCTTATCTCTTGAGATAACGGGTAGTATATTATCAGGCGGTGTAGTGTTTTATGAAAATATATTTAGTAGTATAAATTCCATAAAACAGAAATTTGTTTATTTTCAGGATCTAGAAAAGAAAAATATGGAGCTTCAGCTTGAAGTCGCAAGGCTTCGAAGACTACAAAGCGAAGTAGAATCGGTAAGAGCAGAAAATTTAGCATTAAAAGATTTATTGATTGTTGCCGAAGAAGAACCGTTTGAATATGTCACTGCTAAATTATTAAGCGTTTCTTTTAGCCCATTCTCTAAAACTGCTTTAATATCGGCAGGTACCAAACATGGGATTGAAGCAGATCAAATCGTTATTAATTTACAAGGTTTAGTGGGTAAGGTAATAGAAGTAAGTAGTAATTACGCAAAAGTAATGCTGATTAACGATGTTAATTCAAGGATACCTATTAAAGCCGGTAGCTCGAAAGAAAAAGGGATTTTAGCCGGTAATAACAATAACGGCAAAATTTTATATTTACCTAATAATCATCTAGTACAACAAGGCGAAGAAATAATTACCTCCGGACACGGCAATATTTATCCGTCGGGTATTCTAATAGGTCAGGTTTCAAAAGTTACGGAAAATGACGTTACGGTTAATATAGCTGCCGACCTATCTAAGACGGAATTTGTTCAAATCTTACTTCCCAAAGAGTAATATTATATATTTCCAATAAATGAAGCATTGATGGTATTGTTGCGTGGATCGAGAAACTCGTTTGGTGTCATACCGTGGCTTGGGAACTAGATCCAGATAAAAATATTTAATAAACTAAACATATAAAAAACTAAATTTTTTATATGTTTAACTGGATCCCGTGAATAAATCACGGGATGACAGCGAAGAAACTGATCCATGCAAAAATACCAGCATTGATAAACGAGTATATATGAATAAAAAATATTTCGGTATTATTGCCGAATATATTTGCATAATAATTTATAAGCTAAAATTTTATCAAATCCTCCATCATCGGAAGCGTTATTATGTCGGCGAAATAGATATTATTGCCCTACGTAATAAGGAAATTGTTTTTATTGAAGTAAAAGCCCGAAGTTCTCAAATCGATGATAGGTTTTTATCTCTTAATCAACAAAAAAGAATAAAGCAAGCAGCTTTAATGTTTCTAAGTAGTAATCCAAAATATAAAAATTATAATATCCGCTTTGATTTAGTTATTGTCAGTACTAATAAATTACCTATAATTATAAAAAACGCCTGGTAATACTAAGATAGAACTTCGTATTATACTACTATTGGAGGGTATATGGCACTTGCTACTAGAGTAAGAGAATTTTTAGAGAAAAAGTTAAGAGAACAAAAAATTGACCGTAAATATCTTGCGGAAGTCACTGATGTTCCTTACACCACTATTAGCAGAATTATGAGAGCAGAAGCTAATCGTGAATTTAATCCTGAAATAGATACGATTTTAAAGATCGCAAAATATTTTAATTGTACTATGGATGAAGTGATAAAAAGAACGATTCCGCAATAATACTAAATTGTCATTGCAAGGAAGCATTGTTGTGCAGATCGAAAAACCCGATCGGTGTCATCCCATGGCCCCGCCCATAGTACCGGACAGTTTTTAAAAAGCTCTCGATGTCATCCCTGCGAAAGCAGGGATCCAAGCTAAAAAAATCTTGATCTCAAAGATTTTTTAAAAGCTTTAATTGACTGGATTCCTGCTTTCGCAGGAATGACATAGGACAAATAAAATAAAAATATGTATGAATGATCAAACAAAAATTAAAAAGGAATATAAAGAACTTAATTTAGATAAAAGTTGAAAATCACAAAAGAATTGGAAAGAAGTCTGTAGAGGAGTAAGCTGAAACACTAAAGAGGATTTTT
>DYDX01000024.1 GCA_020404425.1 Rickettsia endosymbiont of Pyrocoelia pectoralis | reverse complement strand
ATTGAAGTAGTATTTTGGTCATTTTGTGCCAACGAAATTCTTACCTTATACTACTTCACTTCCCTTATTTCAAGCCTTTTCCATTCTATCTTTCTCTAATTTTGTCCGGTACTATAGATTTATTCACGGGATCCAGTTAAACCTATAAAAAATTTAGTTTTTTATAGGTTTATTTTATTAAATATTTTTTTCTGGATACCGTGGTCAAGCCACGGTATGACAATAATTAATTTTTTAACAAAACGCCAAGCTTAAAAGCAGTCCGACATAATTATTAGCTCTAAACCGGGTCATACAATTAACAGGATTTTTAATATCCAGAGTTACTACTTGCAATGCTAATAAAATTAAAGCAGCTATGATAGGTAAATAATCGATATTGTGACCGGCGGCTAGAACAAACAACAGAATAAATCCTACGTAAAACGCATAAAGCCAAAACTTATAATGCTTGTTCTCTAAATATATGCTTAACGATTTTATTCCTATTTTCTTATCGTCTTCTATGTCCGCAAATCCGTATATCGTATCATACCCCACAGTCCAAAAACAGCATGCTAAATACATAATGATTGCTGCCAAATCAAGCGTATCTTGTACTGCTGCATAAGCTATTAACGTCCCCAAATTAAAAGTAACGCCTAAAAAAACTTGCGGGAAATAGGTAATGCGCTTCATTAACGGATATATGCTAATCATAATTACCGCAAAAAACCCTATATATATGGCTATCTTAGATAAAGAAAGTAAAATAAATAACGAAATTATAGAAAGGATGACAATTATACTAATAGCATAAGAAACAGACAAAGCACCACTTGCTAATGGGCGGTTTTTTGTTCTTGCAACATGTTTATCAAATTTGCGATCAAATATATCGTTGATAATACATCCGCCGCTTCTCGTAGTTATGCTACCTAAAATAAATAACGGAATTAAGTGCATTAGTTCCGATTTAGACGGATTTGCAAGCAGCAATCCAAACAAAGCAGGAAAAAAAACCAACAAATAAGCTATCGGCTTATCTGCCCGCATTAATTTTAACGTAAGTAAAAGTTTATTTTGCATCAATTATGTTTAAATAAATATAAATATTTTATATCTACATTCTTTCCAAACGAGAATCAACCATATCCTAAATTATCTTTGCGATCCTTTGTTCTCTTGAGAAATAGTTTGACGCCCCTCTTGAACTTTTGCAGTCCATTTGCCTACAGGAGCTTTTTCAACAAGTGATGTTTTTAATTTCTGGGCAGTAACGGTACCTTTAACAAGATTTTGTATATCCGCAAGGTTACATTTTTTTAAATCTTCAAAAGTGAGTTTTGCATTTCTAAGAGGTATACTTGTTCTACGTTCAGACATTAATTTTATTAGTAATTCACCTAAATTATTATCTTTATTATATAGTTCCAACACTTGATGAGGTGTTATACCTATAACTAGAAAATTTTTTACCCCACTAATATTTTCAACAAAAAATTCTCTTTCTTTAGAACCATGTTGTGGTAAATCTTTGTACACAAAATCAGCATTGTGAAATAATTTAAAATCACCTAATTCTTTTTGTAATTCAGGTTTTTCTTCATTCAATTCATCTAATAATTTTATAGTATTTTTCAACCACTCTAGACTATAGATATCTTTAGACATTTGTTTTGCTAATAATTCACCTATGTCATTATCTTTATTATAAATTTCTATTAACTGAGTAGTAAATCCTATTTTATGAGCATTTCTGATATCATAAGCATTATTTATAAAAAATTCTTTAGCTTTTGAGTCCTGTGCTTGAAATTGTTTATAGGTAAAATCAATGTTTGGAAATAATTTTAAATTATTTAGCTCTCCTGTTAATTCAGGTTTTTGTTTATTTAATTCATCTAATAATTTTATCCTACTTTCTAGCCAATCTGTATTATAATCCCTTTCATGTTCTCTTGACATTACTCCACCTAAATTATAAGAAATTTCAATAGAGTTGTTAATAACATCTATTAATTTATCAACTTGCTTTTCATTATCAATTTTAACTTCAAAATTTACTATACCTTTTTCTTTATCCAAATACGGCGGGCTAATAAAAGCACAGCCCATTGCCATTAATTCTAAGTGATGATTCATCGAAATATATTCTAGTCTATTTCGTTCTCCGTCGTTATCACCTAATAAAGAAAAATTTACGGTGGTAGTTTTATCTTTTATATTATATTTTATTTCAGCAACATTTGCATGCCCTCTAAGAGGAATATTTTTTATTGTTTTAAAGAGTGGATATTTTATTTCATTGGTAGTAGTAATATTTTCTATAGTTTTATTATTATCTTTTTCATTTATATTATTAAAATCTTCTTCTGAGGTTTTAATTTTAGTATCAAAAGCTTTATTTAAAGCCTTTACTAAACTCGGATATTGCTTATTTAATTTACTCGCTAAATCTTTATTTAAGTTATTTATCCCTCTTATGGTGTCCTGATGTATTAAGGTAAAAAGATCTTCTAGTGTTTTAGGCGTGCTTCTCTCATTGCCTGTAAAATCTATAACTGCCCTACTTGCAGCAAAATCATCCGATAAATTAAATTCTTTTTTATTTAAAAGCCCCGATTCTTTAGTTGTTTCTTTGTTATCCAATTTTCTCTTTAATTCTGATAAATGATCATTTAATATTTCAGGTCGAAAATCTCCATTCCCCACCCAAACCTCCATCACACCATAAAACTGTGTGACCATATCTTTGAAGCGGACGGTTTGGAGGTCGTTGCCTTTGGCGTCTTTCATAGATTCAGGGTACTGCCCAGAGCGTTCTAACGATTTGCAGCTTTTATCCATTACGTCAGTCAGGCGGTTTACTTGCTCGAGGATCAACACTTTCTCAAGATTAGTGGCATCCGGATTCCATTTTAGATTTTCGTTGATGGTTGCGATATTGCTCTGCAGCTCTTTATAGAGCTTCGGAAACTTAGCAGGATCACTCCACTCCGGAATTTGGCTTTCCATCGACTTAATGAGGTTGGTAGCATTTTGTATCTTATTTAAATCAACTTCGTTAAAATCTTTTACCAGCTTTGCAAGCGTCGCTTGGGGGTTCCCCGGATCGTTAACATCCGCAAAGATATAATTTATCCATTGCTCATGTGCATTAAACGATGCAGCCTTACTTATTATACTCGCAAGCACTTTGGCATTCTCAGGGTTTGCACATATCTTACCGCAGAATTTATCCCAATTTTGCCTTTGTTCGTCGCTAATGAGATAATCTCGCAGCTTCAATGACTCTACCAAATATATCTTGGCATCACCTTTTATTTCCGGATTTAGCGTTTCGGCAGGTAACTCATATTGTTTTGCTTTAAGGGAAGTAGCAATCGAGTTACCCTCACCGAGCATCAGCCCAGCGAACTTCTTTTCGCTATGGAAATATTCTAGAAAAACTTTGTCTTTTTGCTCTTTGGAAAGCTCTTCTTTTTGTGTGGTCATTTTATCAAGCAATATGCCGACTTCCGTACCGGATATTATTGCCTGCTTAAATAGATCTTCCGAAATAATTCCTTTCTTATAGGAATCTGCGATTAGCCTCATATTGTAGCCTAAAACAGCCTTTAACTCGTCGTTATTTTGTCCTATTTTTGGTGCGGTTAATGTTTCTAGGTTGATGCGTAGTTTTTCTACGTTACTAATGTCATTCCCAGCCCCCTCTGTGTCATTCCCGCGTAGGCGGGAATCCAGTCCTTTAAAACTCATCATCTCATACGCCACCGACAATAACTGCTCCGTCGCCTTAGTATCACCAGCTTTTGCCTCGGCAAGTAATGCCCCAAGCTTCTTATCCTTCAGCACCCCTTCCGTTGCTACCGGTACGGCTCTTACGCCCTCTGCCGTAAATTCATGCTTGATTGCCGTAACGTAGCTTGTCAGCGGCGAGGCGTATATTCCATCTGCTAGAATTCCGGTATCGTATAAACGTTGCTCCACTGACTGGATTCCTGCTTCCGCAGGAATGACATTGGGGGAAGCAGATATGACATCGAGCGGTATCCCGTAAATCTTACTATGTTGCGGATCAATGACTACTGGCTGCTTACTCTCAAGTAACTTCTCAAACACGGTGATGTCTTTGACCTGCATCACTCTAATGCCCGCACTATTAAACACTCCCGCTTCGTGTGAAGTATCGGGAGCAGGATTCTGCACTATTACCGCACTTATCCCTGCATCCTTTCCTTTGGCATTGTATCTGCTTAATGCTTCCTCAATAGAGTTACAAACTATAACCTGCTTAGGGTCAGTTATTACTGCTGCTCTGTTAACGTCAGGCGTAATAACTGTAGACCGTCTACTATATTTAACTTGGCTTTATTCACCCCCAAAAAGTCAGGCGAAACTGCCGATGGAACAAGCCCCTTCCTTTGCCCTTCCGGTATAGATCTTGCTTGTACGATATTGATCGTGTTAGTCTCAGGATTATAGACAAACTCCATATCCATCCGTTTGCCGTATTTCTTCTCAATAAACTTTCCGAGTTCGTTTAGGTAAAGAACTACAGGCTCAGGAAGTGCAGACTCATATTTAAGCTCAAACGGATTATCTACCCGCTCTAAACTTACCTTATTATTTGCCAAATCCACTTTTGGCTTTAGTCTAAAATCTTTCGGTCTTATTTCCGAATATACTATATCTTCCGGGCTAACATAGTAATTATCAACCCTACCTTTACTATTTACGACATACTCACCATGCCCAGGTGCTGCTTGCATCCTTGTAGAACCGTTATTAGTGTACACTACTCCCGAACACACGTTGCCGTCTACCATACGCTGCACCAGCCCCGGCATCACCGGAAATTCTGCTATGGTAGTATCACCCGCTCCAAGCCTCTGCGATAACGACTTCTCACCTACATAGGATGCCGCAACTACCCCCAAAGCTCTCGTGATCTCCGGAATATTTGCATGACAAGGCAAACTCTCATTACCCCCGGGATTTGCCATATCCGCCTTATCCTCATGCACGCCGGTGCTTCTTACCATAACGAGAGCATTAATCCCTAGATCATTCTTGGTGAGGAATTCATTAAATAAATCCTGGGATATTTGGTGCTTCTCAAAGCAATCTGTTATTACTCCCTGCAACCTCTTTAACGATTCTTTCGCCGGCTCACCCAAAACGCTCTTATCTTCCTGCTCGTTAAAACGGTTCTGGAAATTCTCGAATAATCCTCGCCACTCCGGGGTATGAGTATCAAGGTGAGTCTCTATTATCTTAGCATCCACCCCCTTAAAAGCCGGCACTTCCCCTCTAACATCACCGTACAACTCATGCAGCTTCGCCGCTTCCTTGCTTGCCTCAAACTCTTTCACCGCATCAGACAAATACATCAAATTCGCAGTTTTATAGCCATAATCCACTGCGTTCTTTTCTATCTCACTATCGTAATGTTCGCCCGCCATTTGCATCCTCCTCTTATATACTCAGCAAGAATTTGAAAAATTGGCTACGTCGTTTTATAAGCTCAATAATGCGCTACGTTAAATATACGCTCCGCTTATTGACTTATAAACTCCTTGCTCTTTTCCAAATTGAGCTTCGTCTACCAATTCTATCATTGTAAAGAACCTTTAATAACCAATGCAAATCTTTAATAATCGTTAATCTTAATTAAATTTTATTTGTTGTATAATTTCAAAAAAAGCAACGCATATGTTGTCATAGTTACATATAACCTTTATAATAATATTCTTAAGTAAGAATAAAGAATATGAAAGAATTTCCAAAAAATTACAATTTTACCGAGGGCGAAAAGAAATGGCAAAAAATTTGGCAAGAAAAACAAATTTATGCTTATGATGAAAATATAACAAAAGAAGATACGTTTGTGGTAGATACACCGCCGCCGACTGTTTCGGGACAGCTACATATCGGGCATGTCTATAGCTATACACAAACCGATTTTATCGTGCGTTTTCAGCGTATGACGGGAAAAAATATCTTTTATCCTATGGGGTTTGACGATAACGGCTTGCCGACCGAGCGGCTTGTTGAAAAGCAAAAACAAGTTAAAGCATATAATATGGGTAGGGAAGAGTTTATAAAGATTTGTGAAGAGGTGGTAGCAAGCGAAGAAGAAAAATTTAGAAGCCTATTTAACCAAATCGCTTTATCCGTTGATTGGAGCTTAGAGTATCAAACTATCAGCCTGTTATCTCGTAAAATCTCGCAAATGTCCTTTCTTGATCTGGTACAGAAAGGTGAGGTTTATCGCAATAACCAGCCTATATTATGGGATCCGGTAGATTGTACTGCTCTTGCACAAGCCGATATTGAGGATAAAGAAAAAACCTCTTTCATGAATTATATCAACTTTAAGACTGAAGGCGGCGAGTTGCTTAATATAGCAACTACCAGACCGGAATTACTGCCTGCTTGCGTTGCCGTATTTTATCACCCCGATGATAAACGTTACAAGCATTTAGCAGGAAAATTTGCAATTACGCCGCTCTTTGATGCCAAAGTTCCGCTACTTGCCGACCCGTTAGTACAACAGGATAAAGGTACGGGACTCGTGATGTGCTGCACCTTTGGTGATCAAACCGATATTACCTGGTGGAAAACTCATAATTTACCTCTAAAAACTATTATCACGAAAAAGGGTACGATAGATTTCCCGCATGATATCGGCATAGATTGCTTAAAAATTAAGGAAGCTCGAGAGAAAGTAATAAATATCCTAAAAGAACAAAATTTACTCGTTAAGCAAGAAGAAATTACCCATAGTGTTAAATGTGCCGAACGTTCAGGAGCCCCGCTTGAGATATTAACCGTACCGCAATGGTTTGTTAAAACAATAGACCATAAAGAAGCATTACTTAAAAGAGCGAATGAGTTAAATTGGCATCCTCAAAATATGAAAATTCGTTTAGAGAATTGGATTAATGCCATATCGTGGGATTGGTGCATAAGCAGGCAGCGTTATTTTGGCGTACCGTTTCCTGTTTGGTATTCTAAAAAAGCAGGTGAAGAAGGCAAAATTTTATATGCCGATATTTCGCAGCTACCTGTTGATCCCTTGAGAGATTTACCGCTTGGCTATAACAAAGATGAGGTAGAGCCGGATTTAGACGTTATGGATACTTGGGCAACAAGCTCCGTTTCGCCGCAGCTTTCGACTCATGGGATATCTAGTGATTTTGCAGTCGATCATGATAGGCATAATAAGTTATTTCCAACTGATTTAAGACCGCAAGCACACGAGATAATTAGGACTTGGGCGTTCTATACAATTCTGAAAGCACATCTACATCAGAACAGTTTACCGTGGAAAAATATCATGGTAAGCGGTTGGTGTTTAGCCGAAGACCGCTCTAAAATGTCTAAATCCAAAGGTAATGTTTTAGTACCCGAGAAATTGCTAGAGCAATATGGTTCCGACGTGATCCGTTATTGGTCGGCAAATTCGAGACTTGGTGCCGATACCGCCTATTCCGAAGACGTGATGAAAAACGGCAAAAGGCTAGTTAATAAGCTATGGAATGCTGCTAAGTTTGTTTCCATCCATTTTGATAAATTATCCGATGAAAATAAAAAGGCAAATCTTTCAGATATCAAAGATAAAATTACTCATGAATTCGATCAATGGGTAATTAATAAATTAGCAGAACTAGTTAAAGAAACAACGAATGAGCTGCAAAATTACGAATATGCCAACGCTATGCATTTAACCGAAAAATTCTTTTGGGCAGTATTTTGCGATAATTATCTAGAAATAAGTAAAACAAGAAGTTATGACGAAGAGGATAAAGATCATAAAGGACAGTATAGTAGCATATTAACACTCTATCACGTTATGCAAACAATGCTAAAGTTATTTGCTCCGTTTATGCCGCATATTACCGAGGAGTTACACCAAATATTATATAGTGAAAATTCTATCCACAAAAAAGGCAGCTGGGTTAATTACGGCGATTTGCACTATAATATAGATGAAAAAAATGCGGAAGGGTTGCTTGAAATTTTAGATTCGGTAAGAAAATTTAAAGCTGAAAAGAATTTATCGGTAAAAGCTCCGATAAAATTACTTAAAGTAACCGGTATAGTTTTATCTGAAGAGTTAACGACAGATTTAAAAAACGTTACATCATCGGAAGAAATACAATTTGAGCCAAAAGATGATAAAATTAAAGTCGATATTATCCTGTAAAAATATTTTAGGAGCAGCAATTCTTATTCTTGCCGGTGTATTTTTTTATACTCACGTCTTGGAACATGATTGGCGATATAGAACTTTAACAGACGCAGAAATAAAAAAATATCGAATTAGCGAAAAAACAGCTCTTACTCTTTATCAGCTAATGAAAGACACCCATGAAATTCTTAGTAAGCGTAATATTCCTTACTTCGTTGAGAGCGGCACGCTACTTGGTGCCATACGTCATCAAGGCATAATTCCTTTTGACGATGATTTAGACATAGGGGTGATGCAAGAGGAAGAAGAAAATTTACGACAAACATTTAAAGAGTTTGAGCAACTTGATTATTCTGTTAGTCATAACCCTGCAGGTGGTCGTTATGCTATATGTAAAAGTAGCTGTATGGATATTTTTATTTTTCAGAAGGAACAAAATAGATTTATTTATGCTAATTTAGAGGCACGCACTAAATACCCTAATGATTATTTTTATGAAGTTGAGTTATATCCTTTAAAAAAATATCAATTCGGTAGTATAGAAGTATATGGTCCGGCTAACCCTAAAGACAATTTAGATAGACAATATCCCGAATGGGATAAATATGCCGTTATATATCCCTCCCATGATCTTCACATGCCGTTTATATCCAATATACTTAAAAAAACCAAATTTATCCTAACACCCGAATTATTAAAACCTGCCAAACCATTTGAACCGCTAAAAGACAGAGTAGATTATGTTGTTAAATGATATACTTTAAGATAACATATTATTATCACTATATAAAAAAACTTAAATAATGTAATTCTAAAATTAATATCCTCAAGAAATTTTTAATGTTAAACTAAATTTATATTAATAATTTTTAAATTTAAGGATAAATTATGATTAACCATGATTTAGGTACTAATTATACATATTATATGCTGGAAGGTTTAAGAGCTCAAATTGCTCCCTGGCATTTAGGTATTAAAATTTTAAAAGAAGCATATGAAAATGAATCATTAGAGGATAACGGTTTTGCAAGAATAATGCACTCTTACCTTACGCTTTGCGAGCGTATGACAAGAAAATATGAAAAACCGGAATTCAATATTCTTAATACTGCTATTGAAGGAAAAACTTACAATATCAACGAAAAAGTTATACTAAAAAAGCCCTTTTGTGAGCTGCGTCATTTCGAAAAAGTAGGCTTTAAACAAGAATTACCTAAATTATTGATAGTAGCTCCTATGGCAGGTCACCACGCTACGCTACTACGCTCAACAGTGCAGGAATTATTACCCTATACTAATATCTATATTACAGACTGGACGGATGCAAGTTACGTACCGCTAAAAGCAGAATCGAAAACGGAATCGTCTGATAGAAGATTTGATATGGATGATTATATTGATTACGTAATGGAGTTTATTAATTTCTTAGGTCCAAATGTTCATACTATGGCTGTTTGTCAGCCTACCGTTCCTTTACTTGCCGCTATTAGCCTAATGTCAAAAGATAATAGCCCTAATGTACCAAATTCAATGATCTTAATGGGCGGTCCTATCGATGCACGAAAAAATCCGACGGCAGTTAATGAGTTTGCTTTAAGCAAAAGCTTAGAGTGGTTTTGCAAGATGGTTACGATGCAAGTACCGCCTAATTACCCAGGTCATGGTAGAAAAGTATATCCGGGCTTTTTACAACTTGCCGGTTTTATGAGTTTAAATTTATTCCGTCATATAGATTCGCATTTAGAATTATGGCAAAATTTATTAAACGGTAATTATGAAAAAGCCGATCATACTATTAAATTTTATGATGAATATTTAGCAGCAATGGATATGCCGGCAGAATTTTATTTACAAACTATCGATGAAGTGTTCCATAATTTTTCGCTAGCACGTGGTAAGTTAGTTTCAGAGCAACGTCCGATTGATTTAAAAAATATCACTAAATGTGCTCTGCTTGGGATTGAAGGGGAATTAGACGACATTGCAGCAGTAGGTCAAACTAAAGCCGCTTTAAAACTCTGCTCAAATATTCCCGAATCAATGAAAAGATACCATTTACAAAAAGGTGCAGGACATTACGGCGTATTTAGCGGCAGTAAATTTAAACAATTTATCGTACCGGTTATTAAAGATTTTATCTATGGCTTTGACAAATCTACTTTTAAACAAACTAAAGTATAAAGAGCCTAACGTGTTCTACCCATCTCACTAATCGTAGAACCTTCAAAATTATCGTCTGCTTTAATTAAAAAAGGTGCAGAAATATAGGCTTGTAATTTATGACGGATAATAATTTGCTCCATCATATTATCAATGGGTAAGTTAAAATCTATGCTATATTTCAATAATTTTTTTGCACCTTCTAAGCTTACTAAATAACTTGTTGTTGTATTAAAACCTTTCTTGATAATTTTCTTTAAATAATGGTTATTATCAACATTTTGAAATATATCATCTTTAAAATATATTAAGGATAAATAAACTAGATCCCATTGTGCAGGTAAATGTCTAAGTAATTTTAAGTATTGCTTTTGAAAATTGTTATCTAATATGGCATCATCTTCTACTATAAGCGTGTAAGGAATATTTTCCCTAACCATCTTAAGCCAAATTTCTCTATGGCTACAATAACAACCTAACTCTCCGGCAGTTAAAGTATAATGTTGTTTTTTTCTATTATTATAGTAATTTATATTTTCTGATGGACACTGAACAATATAGCTTTTATCAAACGATAATAGTAAAGGATCATTTTTTAACTCTAGACCAGTGAAAATTTTTCCTTTTTGATCCAGTACCTCTAAGGTATAACCGTTCACCGCACTAAACCTTTCGTGGGATAAATTATTTTTGTCGAATTGTTTACTAATATTGTTATATCTATCAGTGCTACGATCTAAATTTACTACAAAAACCCTAATATTTTTTTCATCAATAGGAATAGTTTTTATTTGATTAGTTTTAGAAAATAAAATAATATCCGTCGGCTGAAATTTATAAAATAGTAGTAAACAAGCAATTACGGGAAATAATAGTAGAAAATATTTTTTTTGTATTACAGTTTGCATCTTTTGCATTAAGTAAAATGAAGAGTTGGTAGACGAAGCTCAATTTGGAAAAGAGCAAGGAGACTGTAAGCCGAGGAGCGGAGCGTACTATAGTACGTGAGCATCTGAGGACTTACAAAGACGACGTAGCCAATTTTTCAAATTCAGCGAGTATGCAGCAAAAATATTAGTAAACTTAATATAAAGCAATAAGTTTTTTAATTTTCCTCTATTTGCGGCGGTTGTAGATTTTCTGCTTCAACTTCGATAATCTCGGATTTGGAAGAAACGATTTGATAACGCTCAAGACTTGCCGGTAGCGTTTTATTGCCTGAGTCAATACCGAGCTTATGGATATTCTTAACTCTGGACATAAAATTACGGTTAAAAGAGGCGGCAAATTTATCGTAATTAGTCACCATGTTTTGTAAGTTATTACCGATTTTTTGAGAATAATCGGCTATAGTGCCTATAGAACTTAATAGCTTCTTGACCTCTTCAATAATCACTTTATAATTTTCGGAACGGCGGTGATCGGTGATTTGAAACCTAGCAAATGATAGCATATTCATAAGTCCGGCCGGACCTACCGGGAAAATATTACAACCCCAAGCTTTTTGCAAAAAATCAGGATCGGCAGCTATTACTTTCTCAACTGCTTGCTCTGTCGGCAAAAACATTAAAGTAATGACATTGTTATAATTCTGCTCTTTTTTGTTTAGATTATCTAAGATATTTTCGGCATAATCTTTGTTTGCAAGCGATTTCAAATGATAATTCATAGTTTTATTAAGATTCTGCTTATTATCTTGCTCGTCTACCAAAAATTTTGAAGCTTTTGAATCGATAACCATCAAATTACCGGAGGGCAGAAAAATAAGGGCATCAGGTCTTAATTTATTACTCTCTGTTGTAGTTAAACCGTACTGGATGACAAAGTCTAAATTAGGACGTAATCCTGATGATTTCAAAATATTCTCAAGCGTAATTTCCGCAAGTAATCCTGCACCAATGGGCGAAAGTAGCGATTGCTTAATTAAATCAACCGTACCTTTTGACTGCTCAATATCTTTATTAAGCGTTCCAACCATAGTGATTAACCGCTCAAACTCACTATTGAATTTTCCGGAAGCAGTAGCAATATTTTTCTCGGCAAGCTCTCTTGCTGCCGTATTTTCCATTTTATGTATTTCAATTAATTGCTTGGATAAATCCTTACCCAAATCAAATAATGCAGCTTTAGCCGAAGAAAATGATTCATTTCGTACTTTTTCGGAATCTTTAAGAGATTGCTCTTGGTATTCTACTCTGCATTTTAATTGCTCAATTTTTTGCAGGTAAGTTATTTTTTCTTGATTTAATAATTGATTGGTATTGTTAGCCTCTAGATTCTGCTTCGATAAAAATTGCAACTGAGTTTTCAACGTCTTAGCTTTTATATAAAACCATATGACTAGACTTACCAAAACTAAGGAAGTTGTTGCAGCGATCGGTAATAAGTAAGGCATAAAGAAACGGTTAAATATTTGATTGTGTATGATGTTATTCAATAGAGGTATGGAACGCAAAAGCATTCAATGTCATTCCCGCGTAGGCGGGAATCCAGTAACTTTTTGTCATTCCGTGGCTTGACCACGGAATCTTGTGTCACGGATTGTATCCCGAGATACCGCGATCAAGTCGCGGTATGACATAAGCTACGCCGGTATGTCTTCAACGACCGGCTGCTTTTTATTTTGTTTTGTAGGAACGATCATAGAAGTAATTACCGGCTCTAGTAGCCCCTCTACCACTTCTTTAGTAATGGTAACACGCATTTTTTTAAGTTCAGCTACTCTATACATACTATCAAGTAACAGATGCTCTAATATCGAACGCAATCCTCTTGCTCCGGTTTTTTTGGCTAAAGCTTTTTCAGCAATAGCTTCTAATGCACCATCTTCAATTACAAGCTCTGAATCATCAAGCTCGAGTTGCTTTTTATATTGCTTTACTATAGCATTTTTCGGCTTAGTTAAAATCGTAACTAAAGCCTGTTTATCTAAATCGTCTAAAGTCGTGACTATAGGCAATCTGCCGATAAACTCGGGTATTAATCCGAATTTTGTTAAATCCTCAATCTCTAAAGATTTAAGGATTTCATTATTGTTTTTTTCCTTATCGATATTTATATTTGCCGCAAAACCCATAGAGTTATTATTTGTTCTTGCCGTTATAATGCTATCAATACCCATAAAAGCACCGCCGCAAATAAATAAAATATTTGAGGTGTCTAACTGAACAAAATCTTGTTGCGGGTGTTTTCTGCCGCCTTGAGGAGGAACGGAGGCAACGGTTCCTTCCATAATTTTAAGCAGTGCCTGCTGCACTCCCTCTCCCGATACATCACGGGTAATAGAAGGGTTCTCGGATTTACGTGCAATTTTATCGACTTCATCAATATAAATTATGCCTTTCTGTGCTTTGGCTACGTTAAACTCGGCAGCTTGCAATAAGCGTAATAAAATATTCTCGACATCCTCACCGACATAACCTGCTTCAGTTAAAGAAGTTGCATCAGCCATAGTAAAAGGTACGTCTAAAATTTTGGCAAGGGTTTGAGCAAGCAAAGTTTTTCCTGAACCGGTAGGACCGATTAATAAGATATTGGATTTATTAAGCTCAACGTCGCTACTACCTGATTGCAAATATTCAAGCCTCTTATAGTGATTATAAACCGCTACGGCGAGAACTTTTTTAGCCTGATCCTGACCTATTACATAATCATTTAAGACCGAACATATTTTTTGCGGCGTCGGAATTGAAGAAGTAATTTGTTTTAATGCCACCTTATTTTCTTCTTTCATGATTTCCATGCATAAATTTATACATTCATCACAAATAAATACTGCAGGACCGGCAATTAATTTCTTTACCTCATGCTGTTTTTTACTACAAAATGAACAAACTAATTCGTTTTTATCAGCTTCTACCATTAACTTTTCTTTTTTTAATTATTTGTTTTAATAATTCTTATCTATTGTTGTTGAATAAAACCTACTCAATGTCATTCCTGCGAAAGCAGGAATCCAGAAAAATAGCCTAATACCAAAAACTATGTCTTTGGTAAAATAAACATATAAAAATAAATTTTTATATGTTTTACTGGATTCCCGCCTACGCGGGAATGACACCCAGATTCATGCAACAACGTCTACAGTCGCTGGCAATGACGATGTGAGGTATCCACACCACAACACTTTATATTACCCTTGCATACATATAGTAGTCCCTATGCTCATTTGCAACTACCTCGTATTTTTTAAGTATTCCCTCACTTGAAAAACCGCAACGCTCTAATAAATTAATCGAACGGAAATTATCGGTAATTACCGTAGCTTGCACTCTCATTATTCCTATATGATCGGCAAATTTTAAAATATTTTTTATAGATTTTAACATTATACCCTGCCCCCAAAAACCAACATCTAAATCATAACTTATTTCCGCTCGATGATGCTCTAGGTTTATCGTATTAAAACCGGCAGTACCTATAAGCTTATTATCACTTTTGCGAGCAATTCCCCAATAAAAACTTCGATGATTCTTATATAAACTACTCCAGTAACGAATTTCCTTTTCTGCTTCTTCTAAAGTATTCGGTCTATTGCTATCGGTTATATATACAGCCATTTCCGGCTTACGCATATAATTAAAATAATCTTCTGCATCTGAGTCACTTAATTCCCGTAAAACTATATCGTCTAAATCAAGGACGGGAAAAGGAGCATATAAATATCCTCTATTTATCATAATAAAATAACGAAGAGTTGTAATACGAAGATCAACTTGGAAAAGAGCAAGGAGTTTGTAAGCCGAGGAGCGGAGCGTACTATAGTACGTGAGCATTCGAGGACTTACAAAGACGACGTAGCCAATTTTTCAAGTTCATCGAGTATTATCATATATATTTTATTAGGTCTTGTACATTATTCTTTTTAAAAGCATCAAGCCTTATATTACAAGCAAGGCATCTTCCGCAAGATAGATCGTCTTTCGTCGGATCATAACATGATATCGTGTTTTCATAATTCACCCCTAACTCTAGCCCTGTTTTGATTATTTGCTCTTTAGTCATATCTATTAAAGGAGTATGAATAGTAATTTTTTCACCTTTTACTCCCATATTGGTTGCTAAATTCGCCATTGCTTCAAATGATTTGATATATTCGGGGCGGCAATCAGGATAATTTGCCGAATCGCTGGTATGTACACCGATAAAAATATCTCTTACCCCTATTATTTCGGCGTATCCTAGTGCATAGCTCAAAAATATCGTATTACGAGCCGGCACATATGTAACAGGTACATCTTCAGGTAGTTCGCAAGCATTATAATGAGGGACATTTATATTATCATCCGTTAGAGCAGAACTGCCAAAAGCACGCAGGTCTATGTTAACTATCTTATGCTGCTTAACGTTATATTCTTGTACCAACTGCTTAACTTTGCGAAGCTCTGCATTGTTACGCTGCCCGTAATTAAAACTTATAGCATAAATTTCGTAACCGGCTTTTTTCATGATGGCAAGAACCGTAGCAGAATCCGCCCCGCCACTAACTAAAATAACTGCTTTTTTGTTCATTGTTTTACCGATAAAGTTAATTTTTGAGCTACTAAAGCATTTAGACTAATTTTTGCTCTAAAAGCTTCAACTGCTAAGGCACGATGAATACGTTTATCTACTCGAACATTAAATTGTCCGCTATATTCTTTTCTGGAAGGAGCTAAAGGGATCGATTGATTATGACTTACATAGCTCTCTTTCATCAACATCCAAGCTTCTTGTAATTCTTGCAATGCCTCTTCCGGTGTTTCCCCAAAAGCCGATATATTCGGTAATTCTTCAAATCTTGCTAACCAATCTCCGTCTATATCTTTAAAAAGCTCTATAGTAAAACCATCAAACTCATCATTGTTGTTCATCTTATATATTTGCAGATTTATAAATAATTATATTGCAATTAAATAAAATTATGAACTAAAAAATTAAAAAGTTTGAAGTAAAATTCTTACTTGTAAAATTCTTACTTTTGATATATTATTCTTTAAACAATAAACTTATTATGATTATGAAAATATCTACTAAGGGACAAGTCACTATACCGATTGATATCAGAAGTAAACTCGGAATGCTACCTAATACTGAAATTTCTTTTGTATTACATAAAGATGGTGTTTTAATTAAAAAGGAAAATCACCATAATTACAGAGGTATCAAATTAATACAACAATTATCAGGTAAGAGTACATCAAATATGTCTACTGATGAAATAATGAAATTAACGAGATCATGATTTTAGTCGACAGTAATATAATTCTAGATATTCTAACTTTTGATTCTAATTGGTATGAATGGTCTTCAAATAAAATCAAATTACTCTCACAATCTCATGAACTTATAATTAATGACATTATTTATACTGAAATATCGATTGGGTTTAAAAAAATAGAAGAATTGGAAACTGTAATAAATGAAAATTTTTTCAAATTTACCCCTATGTCTAAAGAAGCATTATTTTTAGCAGGTAAAGCCTTTCAGAAATATAAATTAAACGGTGGTACTAAAAATTTAATATTAGCCGATTTTTTTATTGGTGCTCATGCAAGTATACTAAAGATAGACTTACTAACAAGAGATATAAGCCGCTATAAAACTTATTTTCCTAAAATAAACCTTATTACACCTAAATATCCTTGACTAAATTATTATAATAATCTAAGGTTACGCTGTTACTTTTTTATGGCGGGTGTAGCTCAGTTGGTTAGAGCATCAGTTTGTGGTTCTGAGGGTCGCGGGTTCGAATCCCGTCACTCGCCCCATACTACTCATCTTTTAAGAATTACTCTTTCATTTTATCAGGGACTCGTGTACTCACGTACTAAGATGTACGCTCCGTTCACTCGCCCATCAAAATAAAATTTAATTCTTAAAATATAAGCAGTATATCTTATCTAATTAACTTACCATTCCTTTTGCCTAAATTAATGACATTATGGATATCAAACTTTTATGTAGATTAGCTAAGTACCTAAGTTTCTATAAAAAAGATTTGCTCATCGTTATGATCTCTTTATTAAGTGTTTCGGCTTCGTTACTATTAATCGGTAGTATTTTTAGAAATCTAGTCGATAACGGCTTAAGCCGAAATCTAATATCTTCCGTTGATAAATCTATATTATATATTTGCGTACTTGTTATTATTTTAAGTATTGCCAGTTTTTTCCGTTCTTATTTTATCAATAACGTTGCCGAGAAAGTAGCAAGCAGAATTAAAAAAGAAGCTTACAGCAATCTAATTAATTATGAGATTGCTGAATTTGAAGAGATCAAAATAGGCGATATAATCTCATGTTTAACGCATGATATCGACCAAATAGCCAAACTAATCGTTAATATTTTATCTTTTTTCATTCGTAATTCCGTAATGCTAATCGGCGGTATTTTTCTAATGTTTTTTGAAAGCTTTAAACTTGCTTCAATAGTAATTATTACTATTCCACTGCTGCTATTTCCTATAATCAAATTCGGCAAACATGTTAAAGCTTTATCTAAAAAATCTTTAGAAGCTAAATCGCTTTTAGCTTCCGATATTGATGAAAGTTTTTACAATATCAAAGCTATTTATGCTTTTAACAATCAAGCAAATAGAATCACTAATTTTAACAACTATTTGCAAGATTATCTAAACTCTTCTGCCGCTCGTTTAAAAATTCGTGCTTTATTTTTTGCGTTTTCAATGGCCTTAATATTTCTCTCGGTTACTTTAGTAATTTGGATCGGAGCTTCGGACATAGTTAAAGGAAATTTATCTGCCGGTCAAATTATATCATTTATCTATTATGCGATTATTGCAGGCTTTAGTAGCGGCGGAATTTTTGAGCTATTAAGCGAAATACATCTGCCGCTTGCGGCACTTGAGCGAATATTTACGATTACGGATAAATCTCCTATAGCACATGATAATTATTTAGCCATAAAGCCTAGTAGTTCTATATCCTTAGAATTTAGAGATTTAAGTTTTACCTATCATTCAAGACCTAATTTAAAAATTCTAAATAAGCTATCTTTCAAAATAGATAGAGAGGCATTTGTTGGCATTGTAGGCAGATCAGGCTCAGGCAAAAGCACTTTAATGCAGCTATTATTACGCTTTTACAATCAAGAAAGCGGACAAATTTTTATAAATAATCAAGATATAGCTTTTTTAGATCCTTTTGAAATTCGTAAATTAATTGCTTATGTTCCTCAAGAAGCTAGTATTTTCTCGGGAACGATTAAATCAAATATTATATTCGGTAACACTGAAATTAGCGAAAAGGAAATAGAGCAAATAGCTAAAATTACCGGAATAGATGAATTTGCTTCTAAGCTCCCGCAAGGTATTAATACCGAAATCGGTGAAAAAGGCGTTAGATTATCGGGAGGACAAAAGCAAAGGATAGCTTTGGCAAGGGCAATATTGCGTAAACCCGATATTCTGCTTCTAGACGAGGCGATGAGTGCTATAGATAGCGAAAGCGAGCAGCAATTACTAGAATCTATAAAAGAAATAATGAGAGGAAAAATTATTATCTCAATCGCACATAGAATTAGCAGTATAGAGTCAGCCGATAATATTTTAATAATAGATAAAAGCGAACTAGTCGCCGAAGGATCGCATAATAATTTACTAAAAAATTCAGAAATTTACCGCACTCTCTGCCGTGAACAGCTAAACTAAATGATATATTTGTTACAATTAAAGTTGGTTCATATCAAAAAACTTAAGTGTTTAATATAATTTAGCTTGAAAGCTCCCATAGCTTTGTTATAATCGAGTTACAAAACAAAAAAGGTTTACAAAATGAAAAATTTATTAAAAATTCTATTAATTCTAGCTTTCGCAAGCCCTGTGTTTGCTTCTTCAACAGCAGCTCCGGCTTTTGATGCAACAGTTACAACAGACCAAATCGGAAGCTGGCCTTCTGATGCTCAACAAGCTTGGGTAGCTAGTTTAACTGCAGATCAATATAACATGTTAAACTCTGATGTTCAAAAGTGGGTAATGGAAAATACTACTGCCGATCAACAAAAAGCTTTAGGAATTAATCAATAATATTTAATTAATTTTTATAATGTCATACCGTGGCCCCGCCACGGTATCCAGAAAAAAAATATTCAATAAAATAAACATATAAAAAACTAAATTTTTTATATGTTTAACTGGATCCCGTGAATAAATCACGGGATGACATCCCTCCCCTTAATTCCCCTTTTCAAAAATATACTCCTAATAAATGAAGAATTGGTAGACGAAGCTCAATTTGAAAAAGAGCAAGAAGTTCATAAGGCGAGGAACGCAGCGTACAAAAGTACGTGAGTACCGAAGCTCTTATAGAACGACGACGCCAATTTTTCAAATTCAGCGAGTATACACAAAATAATAAAAAACTCTTATAATTTATTACAAAAAGAAGTAATATTATTTCTTTCAAGTACGATTTATAAAAAAATTTAATCATGAAGTTATTTATTACCGTTATAATAATGGAAATTTTAGCGGGAGCTGAAGTTGATTTATTCGTTCCAAGTTTTCCGGATATACAAGATACTTTTAACCTCTCGGCTTTTATGACCGAGTTGTTACTTGGCGTTAACTTAACGGCTTACTGTCTTACTTCGCTTATAGTCGGTAATTTAGGAGATAGATACGGACGCAAACCGATCATTATAGTTGGGTTGTTAATTTTTAATTTTGGCAGCTTATTTTGCGTATTTTCAAATAATTACGAAGCTATATTATTTGGCAGATTTTTGCAAGGAGCCGGTATATCAGCCGTTGCAGTTTTAGTATATGTAGTGCTTGCCGATATTTATTCCGTACAGGAACAACAAAGATTAATGGGAATTTTAAATGGTACCATTACTCTTGCTATTGCATTTGCTCCTGTAATAGGTAGCTATGTTAATTTATTTTGGGGCTGGCGTGCTAATTTTGTTTTATTATTTGTAGTCGGTATTATAAGCTTAATTCTAGGGATATTCTTTATTCCGGAAGGAAAAACTAACAAGAATGTACGAATTTCTTTGAAAGAATATCTACCGGTATTTAAGTCACGGAAAGCTATTTACTATATACTCACTATGATTTTCTTGGCACAAGGATATTGGATATTTATCAGCATTGCTCCCATTTTATATATGCAGGATTTAGGCGTAACTTTAGAGCATTTCGGATTATATCAAGGATCAATGGCTGCTTTATTTTCAGTTATGAGCTTCTCGAGCGGTTATTGTTTTAATAAATTCGGTATTAAAAATTGCTTTTATTTCGGGATAGTATTTATAGTCTTATTCGTATTAGGAAGTAGCATTTTAGTTATATATGATATTAATAATCCCTTGATCATAACAATAGTTACTCTATTATTATCGCTTGGCGTAATATACCCGATTAACATATTATGGCCGTTACTGCTCGAAGCTATACCAAACGGCAAAGCTCGTATGACTGCTATTTTTACTTCGGCAAGACTTATTATAACGGCATTCGGTCTACAGTTAGTAGGTTTTTTATATAACGGCACTTTTACACCTCTCGGTGTTACAATATGCGTTGTATCGGCTTTAGGTTTATTAACGCTACCGAAATTGTTTAAATATGATAAAATCTTTGAGATTTCTAGTAAGGTGTAGGTAACGGTTGCTGTGTCACCCCGTGGCTTGACCACGGGGTCCAGAATAAATTTATAATACTAACATGGATCCCGTGGACAAGCCACGGGATGACAATGAATAAAAAAATGATTAACAACAGCTTTATACTCAAAATAGCTTTTAGATATTTTAAAGCTAAAAAAAATGAAAAATTTGTTTCTATTATTTCCGGTTTTTCATTAATCGGGGTGATGATCGGCGTTGCGGCGTTGATAGTCGTTATGTCCGTTATGAACGGTTTTCATGTAGAACTTACTAAAAATATTATAGGTTTAAATGGTGATATAGTTATAAGCCCGACGGAATCCGGTATCGAGAATTATGAGGAAATTAAAGAAACGCTCGAAAAGCAAGATTACATTAAACATGTAACACCTATTGCTCACGGTCAAGCCTTGGCTCTTGGCAAAGGAAGCAATAGAGGTGCACTTGTCAAAGGTATCGATTTAAACGATTTAGGCTCAAAGAACGAGATTCTAAAAAACGTAAATTTCGGCAGCTTTGATAGTTTTCACGGTAAAAACGTAATAGCACTCGGAGGAGAGCTTGCAGGCAATTTAGGAGTAACAATCGGTGATAAAATTAAACTCATCTCACCGAATACGATTTCCACGGCATTCGGTAGCGTACCGAGATCTAAGGAATTTAAAGTTATAGCAATTTTTAATAGCGGCATGTACGATTATGATTCGGCAACTATATTAATGCCGCTCGAAGCAGCACAAAACTTCCTATCTTTTAAAGACAATATCAATTTAATTGAAGTTAACACCCTACACCCTGATCAAGCTCTTTCTTATGCATATAAATTGCAGTTGCTACTAGGCAACAATATGCGGGTATCTAGCTGGCAAATGTTGCATTCACAGTTTTTAAGTGCATTATCCGTGGAACGTACTGCTATGTTTACTATTCTTTCTTTAATTATTACGGTCGCTGCTTTTAATATTATCTCAAGTTTATTCATGCTTGTTAAAGATAAAACATCGGATATCGCAATTCTTAGAACTATGGGAGCAAGCACTAAACAAATAATGCTAATTTTTATTTATAACGGTATGTTTATCGGGTTACTTGGCACTACGCTCGGAGTAATTCTTGGAGTTGCTTTTTCCTATAACATTCAAACAATCAAAAATTCTTTAGAAAAAATAACAGGTACTAAATTGTTTGAAGCAGCAATTTATTTCCTTTATAAATTACCCTCTGAAGTAAGAGCAAGCGATATAGTGTTAATCGGTTCTTTATCTATAATATTATGCTTTTTGGCAACAATTTATCCTTCTTATAAAGCTTCAAAATTAAATCCCGTGGATGCTCTAAGATATGAATAATCAGGATATGAGTAATAAAGTTTTAATTTTAAAAAATGTTTCAAAACATTATCGCCAAGGTAAAACTATTATCAGGGTGTTAGACGATCTTGATTTAACTGTAAATGAAGGGGAGTTAATTGCCGTAATCGGCTCTTCCGGCAGTGGTAAATCAACATTACTCCATATAGCAGGCTTGCTTGATAAACCGACTAACGGGGAAGTGATTATACCAAATAGCGAATATAAAAAAAATCATCTGATTCGCCTTAATTATCTAGGCTTTATTTATCAACAACATCATTTACTCAGAGATTTCACTGCCCTTGAAAATGTTATTATGCCAAGGCTTATTAACGGTATCGATCAAAAAGAATCGGTAGCAGAAGCAAAAAAAATCTTGGATGACTTAGGACTTGGTAAAAAATTATATAATATGCCCGGCGAATTATCGGGCGGCGAGCAACAACGGGTTGCAATAGCTCGCAGCTTAATTAATAAACCGAAGCTTATTTTAGCCGATGAACCTACGGGTAATTTAGATCCCAAAACTACTAATGACGTATTTAATTTATTTTTAAAGGTAGCGAAAGAACAAAATACCGCAATTATTATGGTTACCCATAATCATGAACTAGCACGTAAGATGGACAAATTATATAAGTTGAAGCACGGAATACTATGCTAGGCTGTGTGAAAGAAAATAAAGTTATTTGTTCACTAAACCCAAATATAGCTTGATTTAATAATTAAAAGTTCTAATAATTATAATTAACACTTTTTAACAAAGGTTAATGATGGCTAAACCTATCATATTTACTCTTTTACTTGGAAATAACGATCAAATATTAGAAAAAATAAATACCCAAGAAGCTCAAAGCACTCCTACCATCGTTCCACTCAGAACTAATAAAGAATCTCATATATCAGACAAAGATCGTATTTTTGCCGAAATATTAAAAGAATCAATTAAACAAGGCAAAGACCCGATTTTTAATGTTCAACTGAATAATAATGATATAAAACCTATATTTAAATCTCAAGATTTAACCAATTTACAAAATTTAAATATAAAAAGTACTATTACTTTTGACCGCTATAATTCATTGGCAGAAAATCCTGAACTGGCTAAATATTGGCAAGAAATTCTTGCAAAAGCCGATCATGTATTTTTTGCCAATAAAGAAGATCAAGAACTTGCTATAAAGGAAAATATAGTAAGCAAAGAAAAAACTACTTCAATTAAAGATACGGATATAGATTCGGTAATATCTGTTTTCAATAACCTTACAGATGATAAAAAAGTCAATAAATTACTTTCCGATACAATCCCCGATAAAACAAATTTAGATAAAATAATAAATACGGCTAAAAATCAAGGCGGAAGAGTAATTATAAAAGCTTGGCCTCTTGCTCTAGATGATGCAACAACTCTTATAGCTTCTAAGTTTGGCATTAAGTCCGAAGATCAAATTTACGGTCTTAAACTTGAAGTTAACGAAATTTTAAAAGATCCAATTAACGCTCCCGAGAATTTACAAAAATACGTATCCCAAATATCTGAGCAATTTCAAAAGGATCGAGGGATAGCAGAGATAAATCCCATAGATTTTAACTTTGATAGGGAAAAAATTATGAAGAATAAAGATGATATTATAACGCAAGAAACAACAACACCTTATGAGCAAAAAAAAGAAAATCAACCGGAACCTGAAGGGTTTTTTAGAAAGCTCGTTAATTATTTTAAAAATATGGTAACGGCTATATTTAATAAAAAAGAAGAAACCCCGGCTCCTACAAAACAATCTCCGCAATATGACCATGATAACATTGTTCACGCTCATATAGAGACACAAGACATTAGCAATATCAAAAAACCTAATTATTTATATACCGAAGATGATATAAAAAATATACTAGAAGCAAATATAGATAAAAATAAATTTTCTATATTTCATCATGCTTCTTTAACAGAACCCGAAATACTGAAAGATACTCTACAGGTTGCAGTAAATGATTTAGTCGTAAATAACAAACCGGCAATTATACCTCTTAATACGGGACACGAACATTGGTTAACCCTAATGGCTACGCAAGATGATAAAGGTAATGTAACATTTATTTATAATGATCCTACAGGTAGACCTATTGAAGATCGCCCGGAAATAAAAAAATATATTAATGAAGTTTATCCCGGAGTAGAAATAAAAGATTTAAAAACTCCCCAACAACAAAATGCTTATGATTGCGGAGTTTTTGTATGCGATAATCTAATAAAAATGTCTAAAAATGAAAATATTTTATCTACGGAGCAATCGAAAGGACAAGGAACAAATTTAAGAAACGCTCAAGCAGGAATATTAGCAACAAATGTGCTAAAACAACAAGCTCAAGAAATTGGACGACAAGCTCAAAATAAACAACCCGCGCATTTTCAAAAGCTTGTTGAAAGCCAAAGAACAAATAATAAACCACGACAACGTTAGGTAAGTTATGGTTGCTCATTTTTGCCGTCATTGCGAGAAGAATTACGAAGTAATTTGACGAAGCAATCTCAGGATGTTTGACGAGATTGCTAAATAAAATAAATAGGTAGACGAAGATCAACTTGGAAAAGAGCAAGGAGTTCACGAGGCAAGGAACGGAGCGTATACTTAATACGTGAGTACCGCGGCTCTCGTAGAACGACGCAGCCAATTTTTCAAGTTGATCGAGTATACAAAAAAAGATTAGGCAAATTGCATAATTCCTAATATAATTATATTATAGTTAATTTTATATTTTAACAAAAAATGACAACAATTCTTGTGATCGTTATTATAGTAATGATTGCCTTATCGGCTTTATTTGCCGCTACCGAAACTGCTATTACTGCTTCTTCGCCCGGGAAGATTCATAAACTTAAAATTGCCGGTGATAAACGGGCTAAGATTGTCTTAGAAGTTTTAAAAAAGAAAGAGAAAGTAATAGGAACTTTACTTATAGGAAATAGCTTAATAAACACGGTCTGTACTACTATAGCTACTACTTTATTTATTAGCTTCCTTGGGGATAACGGACCGCTTGTTGCTTCTGCCGTTATGGCTTTTATAATTATTGTTTTTGCCGAAGTAGTACCGAAAGCGATAGCCGTTGCGAAAGCTGAGCAGTTAGCACTTAAAATGGCTTCGACTATCGTAATTTTTCTAAAGCTTTTTAAGCCTATTAATATCGGTCTTGATTATATAACGAGAATATTCTGCTATATATTTCGTATTAACCTGCACTCTCAAATTTCCGGTACTGAGGAAGTTAGAGGCGTTATCGAGCATTACCATCAGGAGGGCGGAGTATATAAAGCCGACCGAAATATGCTTGGCGGAATTTTAGACATGCGTAATATGCTAGTCTCGGAAATTATGATTCATAGAAGTAATATTATAGCTATTAATATAGATTTACCTCATGAAGTAATAATTAAAACTTTATTATCAGGTGCTCATACCCGTATACCTTTATGGCGTGATAATATAGATAACATAATAGGTATTCTTAACTTAAAAGATTTACTTAGAGCTTTATATGAAAATAATAACGATGCTAAAAAAATTAATATTAATGAGCTTCTAACTCCACCTTGGTTTATTCCGGAAAATGCTTTAGTAGTAGATCAGTTAACTGCTTTTAGAGAACGTAAGAACCATTTTGCATTTGTGGTTAATGAGTATGGCGATATACAAGGTATTGTGACTCTGGAAGATGTTATAGAAGAAATAGTAGGACCTATTACCGATGAGCATGATAGGCATAATAACGAAATTATCAAAAAATCCGAGACCGAGTTTATCATCAAAGGAACTACGACTATTAGAGATATTAATAGAGAACTTGATTGGAATCTACCGGATGATGACGCAAACACTATAGCAGGATTGATAATCCATAAAATTGCCCGAATTCCAAACCAAGGGGAAGTAATTGAGATATTTAATTTAAAAGTAATTATTTCTAAAAAAATTGCTAATAAAATCGATATTGTAAAAATTACCGTATTACCTACTATAGAAGAAGCGGGCAATAGTGAGTGAAATCGGTAATTTTTTACTGATTGCTACTATGGGGTTGAGTGGCGTTTCCTGTGTCATCCCGTGGCTTGTCCACGGTATCCAGAAAAAAATCTATAAATGGATCCCGTGGTCAAGCCACGGGATGACAATTGCTCCATTCTACCTAAGCGTTTTATGCTCCATACTTGCTTTCTGCACTCTAATCTACGCCTTTATTACCTCCGATTTTTCGCTGCAAAACGTCTTTTTAAACTCTAGTACTTTAAAACCCTTAATCTATAAAATAGCAGGTAGTTGGTCAAGCCATGAAGGCTCAATGCTATTATGGTTTTGCCTATTACAAATTATTAGCGGTTGTTATATATTCTTACTTAAAGATAGGCAATTTAAACTTTTATCTATTATTATTCTATCGGCTATACAGCTACTATTTAGTAGTTTTATTTATTTTACTTCTAACCCATTTAACACATTTTCCTTTGTTCCCAAAGAAGGGCTTGGGCTAAACCCGATGTTACAAGATATTGCTCTTAGCATCCACCCTCCTCTACTTTATTTGGGATATGTCAGCTACGTAGTACCTTTTACCATTGCGTGTGCCTCTATGTTATCTCTGAATTGTCATCCCGTGGCTTGTCCACGGGATCCAGTAATAAAAAATACAAATACTAAAAGCTCGTTTTATCTCGCTTTTTTATGGATCCCGTGGACAAGCCACGGGATGACACCTATCCATCTACTCAAAACATTTGCAAATATCGGTATTTTATTCACTACTGTTGGGATTAGCCTCGGTTCTTGGTGGGCGTATAGGGAACTTGGTTGGGGAGGATTTTGGTTTTTCGATCCGGTAGAAAATATTTCTCTATTTCCTTGGCTCGCCGGTATTATGTTACATCACTCAATAATTGTAACATCAAAAACCGGACATATGCAAAATTGGACGATAATTTTATCGATCGTGACTTTTTTACTGGTAATATTTAGTACTTTTTTAGTACGTTCAGGTTTTATTACCTCGATTCATTCATTTGCATTTTCACCTGAGAGAGGAACGTATTTGCTTGGAATATTTCTGGTTATGGGGATTGGGAGTTGTATGTCATTCCTGCGAAAGCAGGAATCCAGTAAAAAACTTGTCATAAGAATGGATTCCCGCTTTTGCGGGAATGACATAAAAAAAGGTGGGAATGACACCCGTGAAAAAGCTATACTCCTGGGCAACCTCTTCTTCCTCTTAAGCCTCGTCATCTTAATATGTGCTACGCTTTACCCGCCGATTTATTCTTTATTTGATGATAAACCCGTTATTATCGGCGAAAAATTCTTTATTAATAATTTTATTATTTTTGTTATTCCAATTCTTTGTACTATAGGATTATTCACTACTAAAAGCTCCGTAAAAAAACATCTAGTTATTTTGACATTATCGTTGGTAATAACTTACTGCATATCTCTTAAAGTAGAATTTGGAATTATATCTATTTTAACTATAATTGCTTCTATATTTCTAATGCTGCATAATATTTACTATTTTTTAGTCAAAACTAATTACTTCAAACAATCATTAAAAGCAAGCACGGCTAGTATGTTACTTGGGCATTTCGGCTTTGCATTAATTGCTTTCAGTATTACTATGAATGCGTTACTACAAAGTGAAATGGATTTTACCGGCAAAGTCGGAACGAATAAAATATTCGATGAATTTAAAGTAACATTGCAAAATATGAAATTTGCTCAAGGTAAAAATTATTATAGGCAAATAGCAGAATTTTGGCTTGAAGATAATAAAGGTAATATCACTATATTAAAGCCGGAAAATAGGCTTTACATAGTTGAGAAAGGCTTATCGCAAGAAAGCGATATATATTCTTATTTGTTATATGATCTTTATGCAGTCTTAAGCAATATAGACGGTGATGTGATTCATGCTAGAATATATTATAAACCGATGATGAGCTTTATTTGGCTTGGAGTTATTATTACTGTTAGCGGTTTCTTAATTGGATTAATTAGAAAAATATAGTATAATCATTTCAATAAAATAAAGTAATAACATGTACAAAATTAATCCGAGAGTAGATTTAGCATTTAAGAAAATCTTCGGGGTAGAAGAGAATAAGGATTTGCTAATATCGCTTATTAATTCGATAGTAAGCGAGAAAGATCAAGTTGCAGAAGTAACATTACTTAATCCGAAGAATTTTGCAGCTGATAAACTATCTATTCTGGATATTAAGGCTAAAAGCGAAAGCGGCAAAATGTTTAATATCGAAATACAAGTAACCGATGAAGCCGACTACGATAAAAGAGCCTTATTTTATTGGTCTAAATTATATACAGAGCAGCTAAAAGCCGGTGATGATTATTCGAAATTAAACAAAACGATAGGTATTCATATACTTAATTTTACCAGTATTACAAACACCGATGAATATCATCATGCCTTTGATTTAACTGATAGATATACTGGCATCAAATATTTTGAAGATATAGAGTTACATACGATAGAGCTTGACAAATTTGCTAAAAACGTTGCAGAAGAATTAGTGGATGTCGTCAAGAAAGTTAAAAATGCTTTAGATATGTGGCTAGCTTTTTTAACACGTCATGATTTACTAAATAAAGATAAACTACCTAAAGAACTAAATAATAAAGAATTAAAGAAAGCATTAAATGTGCTTGAAGTATTAAATTTAAGCAATGAAGAAAGAGAAGAATATGAAAACCGCTTAAATTGGCTTAGAATTGAAATGAGTGCTTTCAAAAAAGTAAGAGATGATGCTAGAGAAGAAAGAAATATAGAAATAGCAAAAAAAATGTTAGCAAAAAAGATATCTATAAAAGAAATTGCTGAATTTACTGATTTAACAGAAGAAGAAATTAAAAACCTTAAAAATAACTAATGCAAAATATAGAAGAAATAAGCGAAAAAGAAGCAAAAAAACTATTACAAGAACTAGCTGAGAAAATAGAAAGCTATAACCATGCATATTATATAGAAGACAAGCCTTTAGTTGCTGATAGCGAATATGATCAGCTATTTAATATTAATCTAAAACTAGAACAAAAATTTCCACATCTAATTTTAGAAAACAGCCCTAGCAAAAAAGTAGGTGCTAAAGTCCAAAGCAAATTTGCCAAAGTCACGCATCAAGTACCGATGCTATCGCTGAGTAATGCATTTGACGAGCAAGATGTAACAGATTTTATAGATCGTATCAAAAACTTCCTACGTCTCGATGAGTTTGTCCCTATTTTTTGTGAACCTAAAATAGACGGCTTATCATTTGCAGCTACTTACAAAAACGGA
Organism: Rickettsia endosymbiont of Pyrocoelia pectoralis; assembly: GCA_020404425.1. Classification (GTDB taxonomy): domain Bacteria; phylum Pseudomonadota; class Alphaproteobacteria; order Rickettsiales; family Rickettsiaceae; genus Rickettsia. The sequence continues at coordinate 17,166 of DYDX01000024.1, read as the reverse complement.
ATTCTTATAACAGGTGCTACAAGAGGTGACGGATATATCGGCGAAGATATTACGGCAAATATTAAAACTATCAAAAACTTCCCCTATAAAATAGACCATGCTCCGGAATTTTTAGAAGTACGAGGGGAAATTTATATCGAGAAACAGGATTTTCTCAATTTAAACCAAGAACAGGAAGAGCAAGGAAGAGATAAGTTTGCCAACCCCCGTAATGCTGCTGCCGGCTCTCTTCGTCAGCTTGATGCTTCTATTACCGCTAAAAGACCCTTAAAATATTTTGTTTATGCTATAGGCTCTGCAAAAGAAGAACTAGCAAATTCCCAAGATCAATTACTTGCAAAATTAAAAGAATTTGGCTTTAACGTTAATGAAATAGGCAAACTTGCAAATTCCGCAGAAGAAATATTTACTTTTTATGAATATCTAAAAGCAAATAGAGAGAGCTTACCTTATGAAATTGACGGGGTGGTATATAAATTAAACGATTTTGCTTTGCAAAATAGGATGGGGTTTATCGCACGTTCCCCAAGATTCGCTACTGCCCATAAATTCCCTGCTATAATCGGACAAACTAAACTTCTCTCTATTACTGTACAAGTCGGTAGAACGGGTACGTTAACACCGGTCGCCGAGCTTGAACCTATAGAAATCGGCGGAATCGTCGTTAGCAGGGCGACGTTGCATAATTTTCAGGAAGTAGCACGGAAAGACGTACGTATCGGGGATTATGTATTCTTACAACGTGCGGGTGACGTGATCCCCCAAATCACCGGGGTTGATCTTACAAAACGTGAAATCGCTAACAAAATATTTGATGCTCCTTTATTCTGTCCGTCTTGTAATTCTAAGCTACATTATGATACTGAAGATATTATAATACGCTGCGATAACGGTCTTAACTGTCCCGCTCAAAATTATGAACGCATCCGTCATTTTGTATCAAAGAACGCTATGGATATTGAGGGGCTGGGGCGTAAGCAGGTCGAGTTTTTAATAGATAAGGGATTAATTAGTAACCCTTATGATATTTTCTTTTTAAAAGAAAAAAATGAAGCTAGCTTAACTAAACTAGAGAATATGGACGGATGGGGTAAAAAATCCGTTGAAAATCTTTTTAGCAATATAGAGAAATCAAAAAAAATTAGCTTACCGAGATTCATATATGCTTTAGGTATCAGGCATATAGGTGAGCAGAACGCTAAATTACTTGCTAGAGAATTTGGCAGCTATAGTAATTTTATAACCCAAATGGAATTACTAAAGGAAAATGATTCCCATATTTACCAAAAACTAAATGATTTAGACGGTATCGGCGATAAGATATTAGTAGATATTATCGATTTTTTTGATATCAAGGAAAATACCCTGCTTATTAAAAAGCTTGGCGAGATATTAAATATCGAAGATTATAAGGAAACTAAAGAACAAAGTAGCTTAACCGGCAAGATAGTAGTGTTTACCGGTAGCTTACCTACATTATCGAGGCTTGAGGCAAAAGCAACAGCCGAAAAACTCGGAGCAAAAGTTGCAGCTAGCGTATCATCTAATACCGATTTAGTAATAGCCGGCGAGGATGCAGGCAGTAAGCTCAAGAAAGCTAAAGAACTAGGCATTAAAGTTATTGATGAATCTGAATGGCTTGCCATCGTAAAAAATGTTTAGAACAATTAATAAAGAAATAGAAACTGTTGCATTTTTTGCAACAGTTTCCTCTTGGTAAAATGTATCTAAAGGCATAAGAAGTAATGAGTAAGGAAATAGAAAGTCAGATAGTAATTTACCAAGATGAAAATGGGGAAGTGAATGTTGATGTTAAGGTAGCAGATGAAACAGTTTGGCTATCTTTAAACCAAATAGCAGAACTATTTGCCCGAGATAAATCAGTAATCTCAAGGCATTTAAAAAATATATTTAAAGAAAGTGAATTGGAAGAAAAAGCAACTGTTGCATTTTTTGCAACAGTTCAAATAGAAGGAGAAAAAAGTGTAGAAAGAAAAATAGAATACTATAATTTAGATGTAATAATATCAGTAGGGTACAGGGTAAATTCTAAGAGAGGTATAGCTTTTAGAAAATGGGCTACTAATCTCCTTAAAGAATATCTCATTAAGGGCTATAGTATTAATCAAGATAAAATTACAGAGAAAAAATTAAATAACCTACAACAAACAATAGAGCTTTTAACTAATACTTTAATAAATCAAAATTTAGTAAATAATACAGGACAAGAATTAATTAATCTTATAAGAAATTATTCTAAAACATGGGAAATTTTAGTTAAATATGATGAAGATAAATTAAACCCACCAATAAAATTACAATCAGAAACTAATAAATTATTGGAATATCCAGAGTCCTTAGAAGCAATTAAAAAGTTAAAACAAGAATTAAGTATAGAACAGGATTCAGAAATAAGTGATTTATTTGGCTCTGAAAGAGACAATAGTTTTAAAGGAATTTTAGGTAATATTGATCAAACTTTTGATGGCAAATCTTTATATAATTCTGCCGAAGAAAAAGCAGCTCATTTGTTATATTTCATAATAAAAGATCATCCGTTTAGTGACGGTAATAAAAGGATAGGTTGTTTACTTTTTTTACTTTATCTTACTAAAGCAAAAGTCGAATTAAAAAATATTGGAGTAAGTGCTATGACATCATTAGCATTACTTATTGCAGAAAGCGATCCTATACAAAAAGAATTAATGATAAACTTAATTATGAATTTAATAAGCGATTAGGTTTTATGGTTAATTGTAATATATACTATACTGATACTGCTAATAAATGAAGAGTTGGTAGACTTCGACACAATTTGGAAAAGAGTAATCGGTTTGCATGCCGAGGAGCGGAGCGTACTATAGTACGTGAGCAAAGGCGAATCCTGTAAAATTTGCTTGTATCAAGTTTTTTGAAATAGCTGTAGCCAATTTTTCAAATTCTATCTGAATATACTATTTCCATCTATTATGAAACCAAAACCATTGGGAAGGATTTTGCTTAACCCATTCACCTAAATGTTGGTTAATATTAACCATAATATTATAGCTGTCGATTTTATTATTACCTGTTTGCTTAAATGATAAAGCAGGGTGAACGATTGCCCTAAAATAGCTGCCTTTTTTTCTAATAATTTGACAAGGAACAATCGGATAGCCATATTGTAGGGCAATTTTAGCAATAGCGTTAGCAGTCATAGCAGGACGCCCTAAAAACGGCACTTCAATACCGTCATTCATTTTTTGGTCAACAAGCATAGCAATAGATTCACGCTTTTTAATGGCTTTAATTAAAGCTCTACTGCCATCAGGTCCTTTCGGTATCAAACTTAGTTTATCGCTAGCACGGCTTTCATTAATTAGCCTATTTACATATGGGTTATTAGCTTTACGGTAAATTATATTAAATTTAGGATAGAATTTATGAATAAGTTTAAGTGCCACGTCCCAATTAGCAAAGTGACCAGTAAATAATAGAAAAGGTTGTCCGTTGAGCTTTTCAATATTGTCCATACCGATTATTTCGATGCGACGCTCTAGTTCTAGTTCATCCATAGTATTAACGTAAGCAAACTCACCGATGAATCTGCCAAAATTATCCCAAGTTTTTTCTATAGTTTTTTCTATATCAAACATATCGCCGAAAATAGCTTTAATATTTCTGCGGGCAATCTCGTTAACTGCAAGTAATATACCGATTTTGCGTGCTATAAAACTACAAATCTCGGCTGCTCTATCTATACCGAATAAACCTATTATTTTAAGGAATGTAATAACAATGAAATACTCGGTTAAGTATTTAATCTTTTTTAAAAATTTTCTCATATAGTAAATCAGAATTATTTATATATAACTCTACGTCTAAACAAATGATAGCATTATTTGGATCGTTAATCTTAACGTAATCTTTTCGGGTGGTGATTAAAGTGGCGTTATGTTTTTTAGCAAGTAGATATAACTTTTCTAAATCTACTTGTAAATAATTATAATGATCGGGGAAAATCTCCTGCCCTATTATATTAAGCCCATAATTTTTAAGGGTAATAAAAAAACGCTCAGGATTACCGATGCCGCTAAAAGCAAAATAATTTTTAGTTTTATCGATATTGCCTAACGGTATGATTTGCCCTTCTATTAATTTGTTTCTGTAAGGTATTAAAACATTTGGTATATTATTATAATTTGCATTAATTAAAAAAATGAGATCTGCTAACTTTAAAGCTTTATGCGGATATTCCCTTAAAGGACCGGACGGGATTAAAAAGCCGTTACCGAAAAGCCGCTCGCCATCGACGGCAACTATAGTAATATCTTTGTGAAAATGAGGGTTTTGCAAAAAATCATCAACTATAATTATACTTGGTTTAAGCTCATGTACCAACGGTAAGATTTGTTTAATATTTTTAGTAGCTATAACACTGCCGTATTTTGACAGTATTACCGATTCATCCCCTACTTCTGAAGCCGTATGTTTAGTATTTACTATTACCGCATCGTTAAGGTTACTGCCGTAAGCCTTGGTTACTATTACAAAACTTACATTTTCAGCTGTTAGTAATTTAGCTAAATATATTACTATTTGGGTTTTACCCGTACCTCCGATACTGCAATTACCGACACAAATAACTTTTGCAGGTAACCTAATAGGCGAAGCTAAAATATGCCGTAAGTAACCTAAAAATCGATATATTAAGCTTAATGGAAAAAGTGCATAAGCTATAATATTGCGTTCTTGCCAAAATTTAGGATATAAAAGTTTGATCACGAAACCTACTTACGACAGTTAAAAATAAAATCAAACGGATTAACCGGCTTATTATTCAGTAAAATCTCAAAATGTAAATGCTCGCCTGTAGCATTACCAGTTTTTCCTTGTATACCGATAAGCTGACCACGCATAACTTTTGATCCTTCCGTAACATGCATTTCTTTTAAATGAGCATATTTAGTAACGAATTTAGCGGAGTGCTTGATCTCAATAAAATTACCGTAATCAGATGCTTTAGCGGCTTTAACGACTACCCCGCTTGCGGATGCATATATAGGCGATCCTTTCTGACATTGCAAATCAATACCGCTATGAAAGCATTTTTTCTTACGTTTCTTCTTATGAGGGCTTATACGATTACCGTAATGACTAGTAACTTTTGGCTCATATTCCGGTATCATAAGCGGTATTTTGGAAATTATCTTATCAATTTTCGTTAATTCGGAAATATTATTTCTATGAGTAGATTTTTTAGCAAAATAACTAGCTTCAGGGTTAGAAAGAAATTTATATTTTGAGTTTAGTTTTGTAATTGACTCTTTTATACAGGCTATTTTTAGCTCGGCAGCCTTATTAAATTCTGCCGGATTTTTATTTTGGAACTTTTGTAAGAAAATTTTATTTTGCTTAGGGTTATTAATTATTTTACCTAAATTTTTTGTATATAAAGATTTACTATTTTTGTTTGTAAGATTATACACTATTACTAGTTCGGCATGATTTATTTTATATTTTTTTTGTAACGCAGAAGAAGTAGTAGAAAGTAGAGTAGCATCGTTTGAAGTGTTGAGAGTACTACAGCCTTGAATAAGAAAAATTACAATTAGTAAAAATATATATTTTTGAAAAGACATTAAATATCAGTATACCTCGAGTAAATAAAGCTGGTAGACGAAGCTCAATTTGAAAAAGAGTAATCGGTCTGTAAGCCGAGGAGCGGAGCGTACATTTAGTACGTGAGCATCCGAAGGTTTACAAAGACGACTTGCAGCTAAATTCAAAAAGCTTCAGACAAGATGAATTTAAAGGTGAGCCTGCGGAGCGTAGGTAAACTACGTGAGCACAGGCGAATCCTGTAAAATTCGCTTGTATCAAGTTTTTTGAATAGCTGCAGCCAATTTTTCAAATTAAGCGAGTATAGTAAATTTCAAGTTTAAGCTGTTGCTTAAATATTCTGCTAATTCTATTAGTTCTTTTCTAATATTTGGCGGATTTATCAACATCAGTCCACACTTTACCATATTCTTATCACTATATAAAAGCTCATATTCTATAATGAATGTTTCCTTAAATCCGATATTTTTATAATTGTGATAAAAATCCCTTACTAAAGATAAATCTTTTATAGGATACCAAATTAACACGGAATTATTAAGGGCAGAAGACTTAATTTGTTTAAGGGCAGTAAGTAGCTTTTGGAATTCGTTTTTTACTTCAAAAGGCGGATCAAGAAATATTAACCCTCTCTTCTCTTGAAAAGGCAAGAAAGCTTTTATAGCGTTATAAGCATCTATATTATGAGCATTACTTGGTATTAGTGTTTTTAAACTTAGATAATCACTTGGGTGGAGTTCGCAGGCAATTAGGCGGTCTTGCGGTCGTAGTAATTTTGTAATAATAAAAGGTGAACCGGGATAATGATTTTCTCCGGCTAAGTTTTTTATATTAAAAAAAGTTTGTAGAAGTACAGGGATATAATCAAATGATTTGACTATATAATCTAAAAGTTTATTAATTCCCGTATCACTCTCTAACGTTTTAGAAGCAGCGGTTGACGATAAATCATAAAGCCCGATACCTGCGAAAGCATCTAAAACCGCAAAGGGTTTTTCTTTTTTCTTAAACTGCTCTAAAGCGGCAATTAGGACTAAATGCTTAACAATATCGGCAAAATTGCCTGCATGATAAATATGACGGTAGTTCATAGATTAATTATAAATTTCGCTTCTATGACCTATGCGTAATACGCTGACCAACTTATTTTTTTTATCTAACTCATAAATTACTCGATAGTCACCATACCTATATCGATATAATTTTCTATATTTACCTGTTAAAGGTTTCCCAAGTGCTTGCGGCGATTTTATAAGATATGAATCTATTTTTTCTTTTAAAGGAGTAGAAATAGAAGAGCATAGTTTACTTAAGTCTACTAAAGCTGAGCTTTTCCAATATACTTTATAAACCATATTTTTTTCTTAAAAATTCGTCTGCTTCTTCTGAGGTAAGAAGTTTATCATTTTTATTGTTTTTTCTTGCTAAAGCAATTTCTGCATCTTCTCTATCTTCTTTTAATTCACGTAAATAATTTTTGATCGCTTCTTGCACTAGCTGAGATTTAGATATATCTTCTAATTTAGCTGCCGTTATTAATTCATTATTTAGATCATCAGGAATAATAATACTATGTCCCATAAATACCTCTCATATATATTTATATAGTATATCACAGTATAGTATATATTACAATTAACCATAAAACCTAATCGCTTATTAAGTTTATCATTAATTCCGGTATTCCTAACTATGGGACTGTTAATAAAATAATTTTATTAACAGTCCCATAGATGACACCAAGTGGGTTCTTCCGATCCATACTACTCAAATAAAAAAAGCCCTCTTTTTTCAAAGAGGGCTTCCTTTAGAGCTTATTATAAACTTATAATACTAGATTAGAAGTTTACACGAACTTTAAGAGTACCTTGATGTGCAGTATATTTACTTGCAACATTGAAATCATAAGCGAATCCGTACTCCATCTTAGCATCAGGTCTTACGCTTGCACTTAAACCTACATTGTAAGATGTTTTAGCAGTTTTATCACCATTAGCTACATATGGCTGAACTTGTCCGTCTAAGTAAGACTGGGTTCTAGATAATTTACCGCTGATTTTATGAGTAATGAAAGCATGAGCTTCAGGGTACACAACAAAATCACTGATATTCATGGTATTACCCATTACTTTAGCACCGGCTATTACGTCGGTTCTATCGCTGAACTTACTATTAACTTGTTTTACAAATGTTGCACCTGTTTCTTTGTAGTTTTCATCAGATGATTTTAAGTAGTTAAGTCCTGCCATTGGAGTAATTAACATACCTTCCATTACATTTGCATCATAACCAAGCATTAAGTTACCGCCAAATGTCATGTTATCGTAATTACCGGTAGCAACTTGTTTAGTTGGGACACCGTTATTATCGAATACATAACGCTTAGACTTGTTCTTCACTTGGTTTACGCTAAATATTGCACTACCTTGAGCAAAGAAATCGTTAACAAGCTGTTGTGCACCATATAAAGAGAATGCAACACCGTCAATATCGGTTTTATTACCTGCATTGTAACCTTGGTGTTTCATATCAGTTTTAGTAATACCGACAGCAGCACCGATCATTAAGTTATCGTTAACCATGGTATCTAAACCGAATACACCACCGGTGGTTTTAGCTTTATAACCTGCTACACCGCCTCTAGCTTTTTGCTCTTCATCCTTATAGAAAGGCTTAACCCATGCACCATACGCTACGTTATCAACCGCTTCGTCACCCGCTGCAACAGCTGCACCGCCCTCAGAGGCAGGAAGCATATTCTCACGAGCACCTCTAGGAGCACCTAGATATCTAACGTAATTTACCCTGTTACCTAATGTAGACATAATATCTTTAGCCGTGTCTATATTTGCAGTGGTAATAGCAGCACTTGCGTTAGAAACAAGAGCACCAACGAAATTAGCTGAATCGGTAGCATTTTTAGCTTTCAGAGCATTTGCATATGCCGCTCTAGCAAGAACGGTATTGTTTGGGTTTACGAAAGCTGCAACATCTGCTGCTGCTCCGGCATATGGACTTTTACTAATATCTTTAACAAATACATTTGCTGCATCGTTAATACGGGTTAAGATATAATCCTTATCACCGTTAACCGATACGGTATAATTTACGAAACGGTTAGTTCCACCCACAAAGATTGGCTGATTAACGTTACCTTTAAAGTTTTTACCGCCTTGAATTAAAGTGTAAGTCTGATCAGCTGTGAAATCGGCACTAGCATTATCCTGTACGTTAACAGTTAGAGGTACATTTTGTGCGTTAACCACTGCACCATCTGCGATAACGATTTTACCTAATACACCACTTTCTTCACTTAATGTAGTATTAAGCGAGGTAGCAGCTCCCCAAGTTGTAGTACCGGTTGCAAATGTTAAAACATTTGTTTGAAGGTCGATATTACCGTTAATAGTAGTTGTAGTACTACCTAAAGTTACCGGCGCTCCGACTACTAAATTAGAAGTACCGAAATCAGCTACTTTTGCATATATATTACCTAGTAATTTTTCAACTTTACCTACGCCGCCCGTGAATTTAACGGAAGCTACAGGAGCAGCAGAAGTACCGATATTACCAACAACTGCACTACCTAAGTAAGTTACAACACCGCTATTAGCTTTGAAAGCAACCACGGCACTTGTTGCGGTAGAGTTTGTCCCGTCAGCAAAAATTACTGTAGAGTTACCGTTAGCATCACCTAAAGTAATTTGACCATCGAAATCAGTTCCGGCTACACCGCCTGTAGTGACTGTTAAACCGTCATTAATTATTGCTTTAGTTGCAATAATACTACCTAAGTTGGTATAGTTTGTAGTAAACGTTACAAGTTTTAACTTTGGATCACCATTCGCTACACCTAAACCGTAAATCGTACCCGGAACATTACCGTTACCACCGTTAAGTTCTACCGTACCTTGACCGTCATTTGTAGTAGCAATTCCTGCAAATAAGTTAGGAGCATTAACTGTAATTGTATTATCACTTGCAAGAGCGATACCTACGATATTATCTGCATCACCGATTGCTTTATTCGCAGCGATTGTACTGTCAGCACCGTTAACAACTATTATAGGCACAGCAACACCGTTTGGTCCTTTATTACCGACCTTACTTATAACTGTATAATTATCAAGTGCTACACCTTTAGCTAAAAATACTTTTGCACCTAAGCTATCACCGTCAAAAGTAAATGATGGAGTATTGACACCTAGACCACCAGCACCAACAGCGGCCGCTGGATTAAATATTACGTTACCGCTACCGGAGAATTTTACCGTCGATAAAGCATTAGCAGGAGCTGCTGCTACGGTTAATGTAGCATCCGCACTGTTAACGAATTCTAGTGTTCCTGCATCATTAAGAGCGTTAGCTGTGATAGAATTTGCAGTATAATTACCGCCGACTTGTAAAGTAGAATTAGCACCTATTTTACTTACTCCGGCAAAGATTGCATTACCTGTAAACGTAGCAGTACTACCGCCTGTTACCGTCACATTTTTAAACTGGTTAGCCTGAGTACCGACCGTACCGCCTATTACGTTTGTTCCGCCATTAGTAAAGCTGAAAGACCCGTTATTAGGAGTAACAGTAGTAAATTGAGTAGCATATAAATTAGTATTTTGACCAACATTTAAGATAATGTCCGGAAGAGCACCCGGAGCGGCAAAGTTAACTTCTGCAAGTGGATTTGCTTTACTACCTAAATTTGTACCTGCAGCAAGAGTAGTAACTCCAGCATTTGCTGTAGGAGCAATTATCATTTTACCTTGACCGGCAGCATTAGTAGTTTTTGTAATTAAATAAGTATTATGTGCTATTTGTACTGAACCGGCGTTACCGATAACTAACTCATTAATAGCAACATCACCACCGCTTAAAGAGGCTTTACTTGAACCAATATTTAATTGATTTAGAGTTTTGTTAGCATTAGGTGCAATAATACCGATTTTAGCATTAGAGAAAGTTAAAGTTTGAGCATTTGTTAAGGCACTACCATCAATTATACCTTTTTGATCAGCAGTTACAGTTATATTACCATCGATCACTATAGGATCAGTAACATTAGTTAAAGTTAATGTTTCATTAGCAGCAAAGTTAAGATTACCACCTGCTCCTGCAGCTACGTAAATATTTTTACCACCAAATGATAAATTATTACCACCTAAATTAATAGCTTGAACATCACTACCGTTAGCACCAATATCACCTACAACGGTTGCAGTTCCGGTATTACCGTCAGCTCCCTTTATAAGAGTAAGTATACCGTTATCTGCACTAGCTGTAATGATATCACCGGTAATTGTAGTACCCGGTTCTAATTGTAAAGTATTATTTCTTCCAGGTTGGTTTAGCCCTATTGCTTGAGCATAAATAGAGTTACCTTGCTTCAAAGTTACAGTTGCATCACCTCCAGCACCATCATCCAAAATACCAACAAGCTTTAATGCATTAGTTTTATCACCGATATTACCAAAAATATTATAATTACCCTGTAATACTAATGCACCTGCGTTAGGTCCGGTTGTGGTAATATTTTGTACATAAAGATTGTTATTAGCAGGAGCAGGAACAATTAGCTTCAATGTATGATCAGTTTCAAAGCTAATTGTTGCAAGGCTAGCATTATTAGCACCGATATTGCCTGTAATTGTTACATCACCACCATTAACACTGAACCCACCTTGACCATTAGCACCTGCAACGATGTTACCTGTTACAGCATGATTTTGAGTAGTAAATTTAATTAAAGAATTAGCACCAGTTAAATTAATAGCTTTAGCAGCAAAAGTACTACCAGCACCATTATTTCCGCCTTGGAAGGTCAATACACCTGCAACATTCACTGCATTTACAGGTTGACCACTCCCTATATCCGTACTCACTGTAGAAGCACCTAGGAAATTTACCGCACCATTATTAGCAGCAGCACCGTCAATAGACATATTATTAGCGGCAGTAACACCGGTTATATTCACTCCGTCAGCAACGTTTAATACAGCAGCATTACCCAACTCAATACCGCCAGCACCTAGAGTACCGTCAAGTTTGGTGTTTGCATTTAAGGTAGCCGTAGCATTTGCACCTAATGAAATACCTTGGATACCATTAGTATTACCAATTGTACCGTTAAATACAACTGCATTCCCAGCATCAATTTCAATAACACCACCTGGAGCAGTACCGTTGAAAGTAGCAGTATTACCAAAAATAGCTGTTTTAGTACCGTCTGCACCATTAGCTGCAAGGCTAATTTTAAATGTAGAAACAGCATTTGCAAAATTAACAGGACCTAGGTTAGTGTAAGTATTTACGGGAAAACCTGCAACTCCGGGAGCACCATTTAAAGTTAAGGTATTTCCTGTAGTAATATTAACTGTTAATAATTGACCCGCAGTACCAGAAACAGAACCGATTGCTATATCTGCACCATTAACAGCAAAAACACCATTTTGTAGCATATTAATTGAACCAACAAGTACTGTTGGGTTAGCACCATTGTCATTCCCACCATCAGCTGTACCAGTAAAAGGACCGCCTGGTTGTACGATATAAACTAAAGAATCACCTGTTACTATTCCCCCAGGAACACCAGCAGCATTTAAGTTAATATTTGCTCCAACGTTGCGAGCAGTACCTAACGCAGCACTCGAAGCACCTGCTATAACAGCAAGAGTAGAAGCACCTACTAAGCTGCTTGAAATGAATTTTTTTAGAAAATTTGGTTTTTGAGCCATATATTTTTTCCTATATTTAAGTTAAAATTTAGTATCTAGTATTGAAACAAGCAGGTTCGAATATTATATAAATACTATAGACGTTTTGCTTACCCTCTCAGGGCAAACAATCTAAAATTTGTTTCAATAGTCTCTAAACTACCCGCTGAGCATACTATATATTATATTTAATTACAAGCCGCTCTACGGTTTTTTTATAAAGTTTTCACCCTTGTAGTATTTTTACCACAGCAGGTTAATGTGTGTTAATTTGATATTTAATGGATGTTTAGAGTTTGAGGAGTGAGTTGTTTTTGGCTGTCATTCTGTGGCTGTATTGGTCAATTTTGTCCGTCATTGCGAGAAGAAACTGCAAGTTTCGACGAAGCAATCCAGTAAAAAATGCTATGAATTAGCATTTTTTTATTATTTTTTCTGGATTGCCACGCAGCCTATGGCTGCTCGCAATGACGATGAGGTATCCACGCCGAAGACGTCTTCACGGTATGACAAGTACTCCCCTTACTCGTCGTTGAATATTAGCACTTCAATACCGCTACGCCATTTAAGAATCTCATCATATTTAGCATGCCAAACATGCATGATTTCTTTTTCATATTCTATAATTTGTTCTTCCAAACCTTTGAATTGTTTTACCATTTGGCGGGCTTTTTGAAGTATAGTATCATTTGCAGCATCAAAGACTTTCTGTAAATGCTTGTCCTGCTCGGCTTTATAATTTAAATGGGCTGCTCTACCAAGCTCGGCATCTCTGTCCATTTCTTCACTCCTTATTTGTATTTCAAGGAGACGTCTAGAATATTTGAATTGCATAATATTGTGGATGGATTGGTAACCGTTACTTTTGGGTTTATTAATGTAATCTTTAACATGTAATAAATTTAAATGCGAAAAATTTTCTATTACATTCAAGGCATTATAGCATTGCTCTTTAGATTTTACGATAATTCTACAGGCAATTAGATCTTTTAATTCGTGAACTGCCGCCTCTTTCCTTTTCATTTTCTTAAGAACGGAATAAGGATCTTTAAGACGCATGTATATATCGTTTTCTATTCCGGCTTTATTTAACTCTTCCTTTAGCAGATTAATAATGTTGCGAATCAAATCTTCCTCACTACTTACTAAATATAGTTACATAAAATTTTTTAAACCACAATTTACCTATATTATTAAGGCAATTTATAGAATGCATTGTTTAACTAAAAATTAAAAAACTACATTAATATTAAAAATAGAACATTTCAACAATTTTTTAATTAATTTTAATTAAAGTTAACTGATAGTAATTTATTTACACTTAAGCAACCAACAAATCAGTAAATTTATCTATAGATACTTTTTCTACGCTCCCTAACACCTCTATCATATTATCAAAAACTCCTGTGCATTCGAGTACTATATCCACCCCTGCTTCTAAGGTTCTTTGGGTAATTTCTTTCATCCCGCCGGTTAGAGCTTTCATATCTATTGCATCTGAAACGATAGAACCTTTATAACCGATTTCATTTCTAATATATTCAATAACTTTTTCTGATAAGGTAGCAGGATTAACTTGGTCAAGCTCCTCATAAACTATATGTGCAGTCATAGCAAGCTTAGCTGCTTTTACGGCAGCAAGGTCTTTAAATACCTTAAAATCGGCTTCCTCTAACTCTTTTAAGCTAGCATTAACGTGCGGTAATTCCTTATGGCTGTCAGCCTTTGCTCTACCGTGTCCAGGCAAATGCTTTATACAGCCTACTACTCCTACGGATTGCAAGCCTTCCAAAGCAGCAATACACAAAGGTAAGACTATTTCGGGTTTTGAACCGAAGCTTCTATTCCCGATTACGTCATGTGCTCCTTCATATCTTAAATCACCTACCGGAGCAAAATCTACGTTAATTCCAAGAGCTTTAAGCTCTCTACCTATCTTTGCATAATTTTCTTTGCATGCTTTTATTGCTATTTCTAGCCCTTGCTCTTCAGCTAGGTCACCGAATATTTTGGCAGGAGGTGCATTATAAAAAATTGGCTCTTTAAGCCTTTGTACTCTTCCGCCTTCTTGATCTATGGATATTATAGAATTCTCGCCTAGCACTTCTTTTATATCGGCAATAAGCTTAATAAGAAGCTCTTTATCTTGCTCGTCTTGATAGTTTTTCTCAATATTTCGTGCAAATAGAATTACTCCTAAAGGGGAATGCTCTTCTAATAATTTTCTTTCAGGTTCAGTTAGTTTACTACCGGATATACCTATAATTATAGGCTTGACTTCTTGCCTCATATTATAACTTCTCTAAATATAATATTAAATTTGTAATACTATAGGCATGTTATATGGGTATCGGCAAGAATTTTTTTTATTTGGAGGGATAAATCATTAAATTTAGTAAGTAATATGTCTATTTTATTGATATAATCAAAAGGATTCGTAAGAGGTAATTTTTTGTTAATATTAAGATGATCCTGAAACAAATTACGGTCATTAGCAGTATAATATTTCCTACCTCTTATCTTATAGTTAGATAAATTTGGGATTTTTGTCTCTAAATACCTTAATTGATGCAAAGCAATACCTAAAGCTTCCGTTATTTCACTAGCTGAATAATATTTTTTCTCGGCAAAACTTTTTTTAGGCTTTACTTTTAGAAGTAATTCGGGAGGCTGCTCATTTATGTTTATGCGTTCTGTAGTTCCTACGGTAGGGTCGACAGGACATTGCTCTCTAAAAACTCCTCCTTTGGTAAGAATTTTAACATTATAATACTTCATTCTTATTAACCAAAGTTTTTAGTTTAATAGAAGGAACAAAACGTAATATTTTTTTTGATTCTATCGTGATAGGGGTTTTAGTATGGAAATTTATTCCGGGACGAGGGTTTTTCTGTTTAATTTCAAAACTACCGAAGTTTCTTAAAGTTAATTTTTGCTCTTTTGATATCTCTAAAATGTTAGAAAAAAATGCATTAACTATTTCTTCACATATACCGTTTGAAAAACCTAGTTGAGAAACGAGAACCGAGGCAATTTTTTCTTTAGTAACAGTCATAAATAACGTAAAATATTGTGTTTTTTATAACTCTAGCATTATTAAGGCATTAGGTCAATATGTCATTAGACCTTTTGCAATGGTGTTTGCTTGCGTGGATCAGTTTCCCTCTGTGATCCCGTGATTTATTCACGGGATCAAGTAAAAACATTAAAAAAGACCGGATCTAGTTCCCAAGTCACGGTATGACATAGAACGCCTTTCGCAATGACGAAAATCCTACTACTGTGCGTCGGCTTTTTCTTTATTATGTTCGTCAATATTTTTATTTAAATCTTCTAACTTCTCAATAATAGCTTGACGCATTTTTTCTTGTTGCTTGCTACCGGCTTTTTTATATTCTTCTATTTTTGCACCGGCATTATCTAAAGCTTGTTGCAGTTTTTCACTATTTTTATCTTTTTGATCTTTTGCACTTTCTTTTATTTCAGTAACGGTTTTAGACATTTGATCATAAGTATCGCTTAAAGTTTGATTAAACTTGTCGCCACCTATATTAGCTAAATCCTTTAAATGTTCTTTTAACTCTTCTATGTTCTGAGTAATAGTTTTTGCTTGGGTAGCCGCTACTTCTTCTGCTTGTGCTTCGTTTTGCGGGGTATTATCGGCAAAAACGTTATTTGCCTATAATAAAGCGGCAGTAGCTGCAAATGTTAATAAGATATTTTTCATTATATTCTCCGATTGTTAATGTTAATGTTTATTGTTATATTGCTCAATTTTCTTACTTAATTCATCGAGTTTATTTACAAGGGCTTCTCTATAGTCTTCCGCTTTTTCATCACCGGCTTTTTGATAATCCCGCATTGTTTCCGTTAAATTGTGGTATTGCTCTTTTATCGTCTCCAGCGAGTAATCCTTACTATCTTTGGCATATTCTTCCAATTCATCGATTTTAATAGATAATTTATCTGCCGTTTCATGACATTTATTATTAAACTCGGTAGCAATAATTTTGGCAGAATCTTTAAGATTTTTTTGTAGCTCCTCAATTGCTTCGCTTATAGTTCTCATAAAAAACCTCTCCATTGAAAATGGTTAATAAAAATTAAACTTTTTATAACCCCTAAGAGCATAATAGATAATTCACAAAAAAAAGCAACTAATTGAAAAAATAATTTCAAAAAAAATTATTTTCATGTAAGGTTAATATTTAATATATTTATTCGAGGTATATATGACATTAGAAATAGGTAAAAAAGCCCATGATTTTTCTTTGCATGTAGGCAAAGATAAGGTAATAAAATTATCCGATTTAAAAGGTAAATTCGTAATATTATATTTTTATCCGAAAGACGATACGCCCGGTTGTACTATTGAAGCACAAGATTTTAATAAACTAAAACCGGAATTCGATAAGCATAATGCAGTAGTTATAGGCGTTTCAAAAGATAAGCTTGACTCTCATGATAAGTTCAAAACCAAATATTGTTTAGAGTTTGATTTAGCCTCGGATGCAGATTCGGATTTATGCGAACAATACGGAGTATGGGTAGAAAAATCGATGTTCGGTAAAAAATATATGGGAATCGATAGAGCTACCTTTTTACTGGATCAAGAAGGCATAGTTAAGCATATTTGGCGTTCGGTAAATGCTAAAGGACATGCTGAAGAGGTACTAAAGAAATTAAAAGCCGCACAATAAATTAATTATAACAATTTCAATTTATAGTTGCAAAAATAATATTAATGATGTATTTATAATAAGATATATCATTAATATTATATGTCTAAGAAGCTTAAGCACGATGAGATTATACGCAGTGCATTTGAGAACCACCTAGTTGCCAAAGAGTTTTT
>DYDX01000023.1 GCA_020404425.1 Rickettsia endosymbiont of Pyrocoelia pectoralis | reverse complement strand
GTATAATAGCTCTCGCAGCACGGCAGATAACTTAAATAATCAGCTAAATAACTATAGCAGTGCTGCACAAGCTCATTTAGATAATTTAGCCGGTAACGCTAATTTTAGAGCGGGAAAACTAAAGAAAGCGAGTTTTAATACAGGAGTATTAAGAGGACTTGCTCTTACTGCTTTAACATTTGGAGCTGGCAGCTTGCTTGCTCCTGCTGCAGCATCAGGAGCAACAGCAGGAGGAGGAGTGGCAGCCGCAGGTGCAAGCGGAGCAGCTGCTGGTTCTGCTACATCTTTCGGAGCTTCGCTACTTAGTTCTTTAGGTACAGGTTTAAGGTATATGGCTCCAGCAGTAGGTTTAGCTGGTTATATGGGGTCAATGAAGAGACTGCAAGGGGTCGGCAGCTTAGAGAGAACCGATTTACGAGGTAATAGAGAAAATTACGGCAGTAGTTTAGCTGCTTTAGGTAACGGCGGGATGAGTTACAATAAAATAGGACTACCTGAGCTTGGAGGACTCAAACAATCAGTATCACATTTTAATATGCCAACTGTTCCAAAACTGCAAGATTTACCAAAATTGAGCGAATCGCTAGGTAAAATTGTTGCTCCGAGCGATATAGAAAATTTAGGGCTAGGACTGCCACAAATGACCTCAGATGACGGTAAAAAATACAGCTCTGAAGTTTTATATGATTTAGATTTTTTAAAGAAACTGAAGAAAGTATCGAAAGGTTTAGGAGCACCTTATTTACAAGGTAATAACTCAGTTAATAATAATTACAATAGGAGCAATATAGCGTATGCGTGATGAAATAGCCAGTAAGATTGAATATTTTGAGTTGCTTAAAACTAAACGAGAAAAATGGGATACTGTTTGGGATGAGCTAAGAAAGTATGTTTGTCCACAAACTACAAGCAATAAAGAAGTATTTGATTCTTGCCCTATATGGTCAAGAGAGCAGCTAGCATCGGGCTTACAAAGTTTAATGGTTAATCCTGCTATCAAATGGTTTAATATTAGCTTACTTGATCAAAATAACACGAATGAGCAAGAAGAAAACTTAAATGAAATAGCAGAAGTTAAGTTATGGACGCAAATAGTTGAAAATACCATATTAAATATTTTCAATAATCCGAGTTCTAATTTTTATAATCAAATTCATGAATTCTTTTTAAATTTAGCTGCATTCGGTACATCTATATTTTACGTCGAAGAAGAACCGAATTTAGCTGCAAGCGTATTTTTTAGAAATATTAGTTTAAGAGAGTGTTATTTTGAGGAAGATAAATACGGTTTTGTAGATTCTATGTACTGTTTGCTCAAGATGAATGTAAAAACGGCAGCAAGTAAATGGTCTGATTTTACTCCATTTAAAGAGAAATTATTTAAAAGCCCTGATGAACAGATTGAAGTTTTGCACGTTGTAACGCCTAGCAGTGAAAATACTAAAGGTAAATCTAGAACAAACCAGCATAATTATAGCTCCACTTATATTTATTTAGCAGAGCAGCAAATAATATCCGAGTCAGGATACTCATATTTCCCTTTCTTTGTCACACGCTGGATTAAAGAAGAAGGCGAGAGTTACGGTTATGCTCCTGCTCACCATGTTTTGCCTGATATAAAGCTGCTCAACTCATTAAGGGCGATAACTCTAAAAGTTGCTCAAAAGCAATTAGAGCCGCCTTTATTAGTACCGAAAGACGGCTATTATTTACCTTTATATACTAAGCCCGGTTCGATTAACTTTTACCGCAACGGCATGGCAGATAAGATTATACCGCTTACTGGGATGGAAAATATTATGCCAACGGAGCATGAACAGAACCAATGCCGAGATGCTATATTTAAAGCATTCTATATCGATATTTTTAGAATGCAGAAAGAGAATAAAGAAATGACCGCTATGGAGGTACAAATCAGAAATGAGGAGCAAATGCGGATGATGTCACCGATGGTCGGCAGAATTGAGACAGAGTTTTTAAATCCCTTGATTAAAGCCATCTACGGCATACTTGTTAAATATAACAAATTGCCGATACTGGAGGGCTTGGATAGCGTGCAGTTAGATATCTCATATACCTCACCTATTACAAGATCACAAAAATCATCAGCGATTAGTAGCATTGAGCAAGTTATAGGCTTCTTTCAGAGGAGCGGTATCAGCAATTTATATCCTGATATTTATGACAATATAAACTTCGATGAATGTTTTAAAATGTTCTTTGAGTTAAGAGATGCACCACAAAGAGTGCTAAAAAGTGAACAGGAAATTATGCAAACACGTCAGCAACGCAAAATGGCACAGATGCAGCAAATGCAAGCCATGCAGGCACAGAAATTGCAATAACTACCCTAAGCAAAAATATAGGTTGATTTAATTTAAAAAATGAGTAGATTATGAAAATTCTGATTGAACAAAATAAAAACGAATTAAATAATTCGGATATGAATTTAAGCGTTCAAAAAGCAAAAGATTTAGCAGAAATTTATAGTAGGACATTTACTTCAAAAGATGGTATAATGATACTTGAAGATTTAGCAAATATGAGCGGCATGTATAGAAGCAATTTCGTAGCCGATAATGACAGGCACACGGCTTACTTAGAAGGTCAAAGATCATTGTTCTTATATATCTGCTCTATGCTTGAAAATAATATAAGTAATATGGAAGGGAATAATTAATATGTCAAAAGTTAATCCGAGAGTAGATTTAGCATTTAAAAAAATCTTTGGAGTAGAAGGAAATGAAGATTTGCTAATATCACTTGTAAATTCAATAGTTGACGAAAAGGATCAAATTATAGAAGCGACCCTGCTTAATCCTTATAATGCAAAGAATTTCAAGACAGATAAGCTTTCTATACTTGACATTAAAGCAAAAAGTGAGAGCGGAAAAAGATATAATATCGAAATCCAAGTAGCAGATGAGGCTGATTACGATAAAAGAGCGTTATATTACTGGTCAAAAATGTATACGCAGCAGTTACAGGCAGGGGATGATTACTCAAAATTAAACAAAACAATAGGTATTCATATACTTAATTTTACCAGTATTACAAAAACCGATAAATATCATCATGCTTTTGATTTAACCGATAAATATACTGGGATTAAATATTTTGATGATATAGAGTTGCATACGATAGAGCTTAACAAGTTTGCTAAGAATGCTAAAGAAGAGTTATCGGACGTCGTCAAGAAAGTTAAAAATGCTTTAGATGTGTGGCTAGCTTTTCTAACACGTCATGATTTATTAAATAAGGATAATTTACCGAAAGAGTTAAATAATAAAGATTTAAAGAAAGCCTTAACAGTACTTGAAGTTATGAATTTTAGCGATGCAGAAAGAGAGGAATATGAAAATCGTTTAGAGTGGCTTAGAATTGAAACTAGTGCTCTTAAAAAAGCTGAAGAAAAAGGCAGAGCTGAAGAGAAAATTGAAACAGCAAAGAAGATGCTAATCAAAAAAAGACCTATAGAAGAAATTCATGATATTACTGAGTTATCTGTAAAAGAAATAGAAAAGTTGAAAGCAGAAATTGACCACTCTAAAAAATAAAAGGTCATCAACCGCTACGCAATTAATGACCTGTGGCTCTTTTTTATGACGTTGTGTTAGATAAAATTACCTAATCCTACAAAACGGCGTAGTCACAACGCAGTTAAGATTATAACATCAAAGGTTTCAATCTACAATAATAATTTGTATTAAAAGGTTGAAGATCCTTAGTAATAATATGTAGGCTGCAAATGTTAGAGAAATTAAATAGTTTAGACAATAATAGTGTAGAAAAAGCTGAAGCTGCTAGCTCATGGCTTTCTTCTTTATCAGACTATCTTAAAGCTTCAGAAAGCTTAAATAATAGAGTATCTATTCCTCCATCAAATGCTTCAAATGAAGAATGGCATAAATTTTATAGTCGTCTTGGGCTTCCTGAAGATAAGAAATATACAGATGAACGAGAGGTAGAGGATGAAGAATATTTAAGCAGCTACGAAGAGATGTTTTATAATAGCGGTCTTAGCAAACGACAAGGTGAGAAGTTACTTGAGAATCTATACAATTTCTCTAATTATTTACAAAAGAAGCAAGAGGAAGAAACAAAAAACTCTCGTAATACAAATATAGAATGGTTAAAGAATCATTATAAAGATGAGTTCGATAACAAAACAAAAATCATGAACGCCGCCTTGACTCAGTTTGGAACAAAAGAGCTAGCATTATTAATCGAAGAATCGAATTACAGCCCTGCTCTAGTTGATTTACTAGTTAAGGTAGGTGAAACTTTAAAATCTGACTCACTCGTTACAAGCAGCGAAAAGCCTGTTATTCTAGGTGCTGAATCAGCTTTAAAAGAGATAAAAAGGCTTGAATCAGATCAGGATTTTATGCTAAAATTTAAGGATAAGAATCATATGGGACACGGGGAAGCCGTAGTCCAAATGAATCAGTTATACGACATCGCATATAACAATAAAAAGTGATAATGTCACCAGTGATAACTTCTCGTAAGGTCGTTTTTTAGCGGTAACCTTTTAAAAAGAAGCCACTAATAATTATCAATAATAGATATTTATTAAAGCACAATTTTAAGAGGTTACCAAAATGGAACAAATTACCGAAGCACTAAAAGAACAATTTGCCCGCAATATTTCTTTAGTTATCCAGCAAGAAGGCTCTAAGCTCCGTAAATACGTTACTAATGAAACTCAAGACACGGAAGTAATTCAGTTTGAGACGATGCATACGCATGAAGCTCTGCCAAGACATCGGACTACGGCAGGTTATCATGAACCAGGTAATGGTAATGAAAATAAGCTTGAAAAACTCTCTGAATTTAGAACTCCAAAAATAACAAGACGCCAAGCAATAGCCCAAAGCTATTACTGGGAAGCTGCAATGGATAGGAACGATAAGCTTAATTTGTTAAGCGATCCGGCTTCTAAATTTCCAAAGCTTGCAGGGTTTGCGATGGGTAGACAACAAGATCGATGCATAATAAGTAGCTTCGCCTCTCCTATTAACGGCGGAAGAAACGGTCAAAATATCATTTACTTTGATGTAAAAAATAACGTAATTCCGGTAGGAGTAAAGCTTGTTGATACGACACTTAGCCTG
Organism: Rickettsia endosymbiont of Pyrocoelia pectoralis; assembly: GCA_020404425.1. Classification (GTDB taxonomy): domain Bacteria; phylum Pseudomonadota; class Alphaproteobacteria; order Rickettsiales; family Rickettsiaceae; genus Rickettsia. The sequence goes on along the minus strand of DYDX01000023.1, from coordinate 7,994 downwards.
CATGCAAATAATTTATTGGGTGAAAACAACGGACAACATGGAGCTATTAAAGCAAAAGAAGCAATGCGTGCCGGAGGACTTACTGTTGATAAGTTACTTAAAGCTCATCAGATCTTAAAGAAATACAGTTTTGGAGCTGATGAGAAATATTATCTTGTTTGTTCCTCAGATCAAATAGATAATTTACTTCGAGACAATCAAATAACTAATTACGATTATAACAATGTTAAAGCCTTAGTCAGCGGTGAGGTAAATAATTTTGTTGGGTTTAATTTTATTATTACCGAAATGCTTGGCGGAGTTAAGGGAACTACAAACTCCATAAGAGATTGTTATGCCTTCACTGAAAGCTCTATTAGGTTTGGTACTGTTACAGGATCAGTTGAGAGGCAAATAGATAGGCTGGTACAATATCACTATGCCCCAAGTCTTTATTACTCAGAGAGCTTTGGAGCTACTAGAACTAGTGAAGGACAAATTATTTGCATTAAATGTTTAGAGCCTACGGATAATGCAGGTCATATAGGCGGGCACTGGAAGCCATCTGTTGATGATGCAGGCTTTAGCGGTGCTACTTCAGCAAGCATAGTTCCATATCAAATGATCGGAGCAATGTGCCGTAATGTAGATAATACTGCTAATATCGACGTTAATGCTTTAGAGCCATTATTAGTTAAATAAACCATTTTTAAGTTGAAAACACTATACTAAATATTAGTAATAAATCATGAAGCAAGAAATCATCCATAAAGCTTTAGTGTTACTCGGTTCTAATAGTGGAATTTCTAACATGCCGAGCGGCACTGCTAATAGCAAAGCTGAAAATCTTTGTCAGGAGTTTGTCAGCTCGGCAATTGAGGAAGTAGCACTATCAGTTAAATGGGATTTCGTATTAAAGCGAATAGACAATATAGATGGAGCTAATTCTGAGTTTAAAGAAATAGAAAATATTAGGGATTGTATTAAAGTAGCAGTGATTGTGCCATCTAATAGAGAGTTTTATGTAGAGACTGGTAAAATATATTTTAAAGGTGACAGTCTTACTTCTTTATTTTACTATTCTAAAACCGTTATAGATCTGTTACTGCAGAGCGATGGGATTGCTTGGCAGATTGTTCCGCAAAGTTTTAAATTATTAGCCTCCTTAAATCTTGCAGCCCAAACAGCTTTTGCTATGTACTCTGATAGTTTATTTGCCGACGGGCTGAAGAAGCAATATTTAATTAGGCTTGAGGAAGCAAGACGGATTTATTCAATTGGTTATAATTTAGTTAACTCCGGTGAAGTTTGAAAAGTAATTAGAAATTAGATATGTCTGATCAGTTTATATACTCACAGAAAAATAATTTTTCGGGCGGCGAGCTAACGCCGACTATTGAAGGTCGCAGTGAACTTGGATTATATCAGAATGGTGCAAAAAAATTACTTAACTTTATAATTCTACCGTCAGGCGGTATTATGCGTAGACGCGGCACTAAGTTTGTGCATCTATTTAAAGAGAATGTCCCGAAGAAAATAATAAGCGTGATGTTCTCTAGGAAGCTCTCCTATCTTTTAGTATTTGAAGCACATCCTTTGAAAACCACCTGCTCTTTTTTTGTTGGCGGTGAGCTATTTTTAACAACTAAAGTAGTGCAAGATAATGGAGTAGATTTTAGCTTTAAATTAAAGGATTTTTCCTATACTTGTTTTGGCGGGATTGCTTATATTAGTTTTGGTATTACTAGACCAATATTTAAGTTTTCAGTTGATCCTGCTATAGTTGAGAAATTCTATACCCATTTAGCCTCTCAGAGGCAAACACAAGCAAGCCAAACCGTTAATTTAGCAGCAACACCTCTTGAGACAGCAGGGAATTTCCCCGATAGCGAAAAGCAAATAATGTTTATAATAGAGCCACTTAAAGCTCATGTAACTTATTATAAGCAAGTGCAAAATAATCAGACAATTCAAAGACCTTTTAACGAAGTTATATATAATTCTGAGATCGATAAGATAAATGATGAGCTAAAACGGCTGCATGGAACAGGCTCTGCCAATGTTTATGAGCAAACACAGGAAAAGCTATATGCAAGCAGTATAGCTACCTTTGAAAACCGACTTTGGTGTTTTGGGGTAAATAAGAATATCCATTTAATTTGGGCTAGTTATAAAGGCGATTTTTACGATTTTCGGATGTCGTATAAAACGCTTTTAGAAGCACGCAACCCTTTAACAGCACTGTCAGCTACTTTTTCATCGAGTACTTTTGATAATGTATTATGGACTGTACCCTTTTCCACCGAGATGTTACTTGGCACTACCGATGGCATTTATTTAATAAAAGAAGGTGATAGATCAAAAGGCGAGTTTATCAAAATCCATAAGGAGCTAGATGTTCCTGTTTCACCTATAAAACCTGTCATAATCGGTAAAACTATCTTTTTTGTAGAAGGAAGTGGCTGCAAGATTAATAGCTTATATTATTCGCAAGAAAAAGGTGGATTTCAGCTATCAGATATTACGGCTTATGCCGAACATATATTTAATAGCGGAATTAGGCAAATAGTTGGTATCAATAGTCCGTTTTCAATGATCTTTGCCGTACTTAAGGACGGATCGTTTGCCAGCTTTACTTACTCGCAGGATTTAAAGATCATGGGCTGGACGCCTCACCACCTAGGTGGTAATAATTCTATGGTTCTCAGCATAACGCCTATTTACGGCGATAATGAAGATAAACTGTATTTTCATGTTAGACGTAGTGACAATATAGGCTCTGGCTATAAAGAATATCTAGAATGTTTACATACTAAATATTTTACTGCCAAAATTCCGGAAATGCACAAACCTATATATGCAGATTGCTATGTTAATATTATGCGTTCTGACGAGGCAGTACTTGATCATGCTATTATGCAGGCTCTAAAGGATGACAGCTCCGTAGAGTTTAGAGGTGGTACTACGAAACTTGAGAATTTAGTGCAAACGCAAGGCACAAACACGATAAAGCTAAATATCGATAATATTGACATAAATAATAGCTTTAAAGCAAATGACAAACTCGTTAGAGAATATGGAGCAGCTGCAAGCCAAATACAAGAATTTCTTAAGAGATATTATAAAGAACAAATGCCTTTAATTTTGGAGTTATTAGGATCTTCATTTGCATTTTACCGGATAGGAGGGAATTTATACGCCAACTTTGAGAATATATTCAGTAGCGAAGTAGAGAGCTTATCTTTAATAGAACAGCTACTTAACGATAATGAGCGATTAAGTAATGATATTGCAATATCGTTGAGTAGTATCAGAAATCAAAACTTAAATATACCGGGTATTTTAAATGATAATCCATTGATTGAATATATAGATAATAATGCTTTTTCATTTAATGTCGGTATTTGTGAGAAAATAAAGCAGCTCGATATAGAACTAGTAAAAGCAGTAATTAAAATTTCTAAGGATATTATTAAACATATAAAAAGCGTTATAAATATAGAGTTTGAAAAAGAAAAAGAGCTGCAGGAGATGCATGCTACTATATTCAAGTTGAATAGAGCTTTTTTACTATATTATGCAAGCAAGAATAATGATAATAAACAGGATTTGCTAGTTAATTTAGAGAAGTTTTTTACCGGTAAAGAGATAGGTTTTTATAGCAATATGCTAGATTCTACGCATCCGGTACTTACTAAATATTTATTTAGCAGTGAAGCAAAAGAACTAATTAGTAGAGAAATAAATTCTATTACCTCGGCAACTAACCCGCAGCAATTAAAAGCTAAAATCAGCTCTATAGTAAATCAGCTAGTTACTAAATTGAGTGAGAGACACAGCTTAAGACGAGCCGAAGAAATTATCGCCGGCAAAAGGCAGGAAGAGATTTGTACTTTATTGAAAAATCTAATTTTAGAAAAGCCTATAAATGATAATGTCCGAAATTTCTTATTATCAAATGAATTAAAAGAACATATTGAGGAAGTAATTGAGAACTCTCCTGTAATTACTTCGGCAATTAATTATGAAAGTGATGTAAGTGAAGGCTCTCGGGGAGCTATTAGCGAAACCGATATAGATGAGCGATTAAGCCGAAAAGTACATAAATTAATGCAAGATTTGCGTAAAAGCTTAAATAAGCTACATAATAGCTTAATAGAATATGTTGCTCTTATTATGCCAAATAATAATGCGTTGCTGCTCAAAGAAATACTTGAAGATGAACGCAGTATCAAACTTGAGAAATATTTACTTTTATCTAAAAAATATTTTCCATTATTTAAAAAGATGTTTCCAGAACTTGGGCAGCGTGAGCTGGGGGTAGTTGCAAGGCATTTACTGCCTTCTTTTGATCAAATAAAAGCAGAATGGTTACTACCGATTTATCAGAATAATATAGTTGCCATTATTGGTGATGAAGAACTACACGAACTTAAAATTATTGAGAGTTCAATAATAAAACTCAAGCAACCGACAAGATTTTTATCAGTTGGTTTTAATTACTCTTCAATATTACAGACATTTCCATTTATTTTCCCTGATGAAGTAGAACATGCTCCGAAGAGTAATGTAGAAATCGGATTAAAACTATTTAATACTAAAGGCGGTTATATAGAAGAGAAGCTTAATGACGACACTATTGCTAAGCAGCATATTAATAGCAAATTTATAGATACGGATAATTTAGTAAGGTTTACAAATAATAAAGGATATTTAGCAGTTAAAGAAGTAACAAATGTAGTTTCAACGCCTTATAAATCAGGCTGGGTGAATTTTGTATTAAATAGTCATATCAAACAAGACGTAGATTTTACTTTCGTCGTAAATAAGCCTTACCCTGCAACTATTCTAAAGATATATGCTAAAGCTAAAATACTACCTAGTTATAAGGGGTTATAGATATTATGTTTAATTTTTTAGAAATGTTTGGCAGTGGAGCGGGAATATTTGCGGCAGGTAGCTCGTTAGTTAATAGCTACGCCCAGCTTAGAGCTAGTAAGGAGCGGAATAAAGAAGCGATATATGAGCAGCAATATAGATTAAAAGCTTTAGAGCGGCAGAAGCGTTATAACATCCAAGAAGTAAAACAGCGAGAAGCGGAATATAACGAGATATGCAGTTATAATATCGATATGTTGCGGCAAAATCAGCTAATGGCTCGGCAGCAACTAGGTTATAATATCCTAAAAAGCGGGGTTGGTATTACTAATCTTGATTCTGCGGGATTACTAATTAAACATCAAGCTTACATGGATGAGATGAAAGCACGATCTGTAGAGGCAGAATATTACCACAATCGCCCAAGGCTGAATTTTAACCAAGGATTATTTGATTTAGAAAAAGAGGCAATTAGCCGTAATGTTAAGAATATTAAATCGGCAAGCCCTTGGCAGAACTTAGGAGCAATAGTTGGAGGTGTTAGAGATTTAGCAGAAATAGCACGGATATACGATTAAAGGGGGTTTAAATGAAATGGCAGGCAATAGCGAGTGTTACGAATCAGGTAAAAGAAGAGGCACAAAACTCTTTAATATATAAGCTTCAAAAAGACGCAAGCGTCGAGATACCGCATTTATGGGGTGATTTTGAAAGCGAAACCACCAAACATTTACACGACTGTCAAAGTAATATAGAGGTAATGCCTAATGATAAAACAGGTGGTCTATCTTGCGTTACTAAATTTGACGAGCTACATCCTGATTTTTTAGAAAATAACAATAAACTTTTTATGACATATGCTTTAGAGAAGTACGATAAAAGAGCAGCCGCCTTAATTGCCAACGCTCGCAATCCTTTCACTCGTAAATCACTTGAGAATAAAATCGGAAATCATAGAGTAGATTTTGCAAATAATATCAACTATACCGACTTAAAGCTCATTGAGGGCAAGCGTAATATATTAGCTATAGAGGGGGTTGAGAAGTACAAAAAAATAACCTACGATAATCCACAAAGTTACGAAGCTAATTTAAATGATTGTATTAATTCCTTTAATGCACTTTCGTTACTGCCGATAGATAAAGAAAGACGTATTAACGAGGCAAAATTAGAACTTGCGGGAGCAGCAAGTTTAGGCATGCTTAAAAACTCCCCTGATTCATTAATCAATATAAGCAGGTTACCGCCTGAATCACAACCTTTATGGATGCAGCATTTAAGTTTAGAGCAAAGAGTCAAACTTGATAATCAGCTTAAACATACCTTAGAGCATAGGCAAGTAATGCGGCAACATGAAATAGGTTTAGCTATAAAATCCAACAAAGAAAGTATTTTAGCGACAGGTGAACCCGGTAAAGGCATAGATAATTTGGTAACAGCGGCATACGGCAGCAATAGCAGACAATACGAACATTTTAAACAAGAAGAAAACTTTTACAAGCAAGCTTTTAGCGTAACCGATCAAATAAAGCACGCATCAATTGAGGATGGGCGTAAAATACTAGAATCGTTAAAGCCTATGGGCGGTGATCCTGATTTTTACTATAAGCAGCAACTATATAATATCGCATTAAAAAATTATGACGAGCAGTTAAAGCAAGCACAACTTGACCCTGCAAGATTAGTAGAGGAACTATATATTGATGAATTCCCAAAAGATACATCGTTTCAATAGCTTTATTAAGTACAGCTTTAACCCTATCTATAAATCTATTTGCCGCATATGTTCCTCTAGTAGTAATATTATTAAAAATTTTTTGAATATCCTGTCGTGTTATCTCAGAAACTTCTTTACTATAAAGATCTTTAGCATTTTTTTCCATATCAGCAATATCATTTTTCCAGCCTTTAATATTATGTCGTGCATAATCATTGATATATCTATTGAAAACATATTCAAATGTAGTTTTATCTGAGAAATTAGCACTTTTCTCATTTGTTAGATTTTCTTTTTTCTCAAGAGGATTTTGACCACTGGCTATTTGATTTTTTAACTCGATTGCCTTTATTCTTGCATCTGCAACTGATAGATAAGGAAAATCACCTATTTTTATTCTCTTATATTTTCCTTGAATTTCTCTACCTAAATAAAATGTCTTACTACCGCCGTAAGATGCAATAAGAAGCAAGCCAAGTTCTTTAGTATCCTTATAAATAACTCTTTTTTCAGTAGGAATTTTAATTTTAAGAATGGTATCATGGGTAAAATTAAATATATTTTTAGTCATAATTTTCCTTTTATTATTAAATTTAATATATATACTTATGATTATAAGCTATGTAGACATACTTTAATCGAAAGTATCATTCAAGGATAAAATTGAAATGGTAGGTTGAAAATTCAATGCTATGGAAGAAATGTCAAAGGCAATAAAAAGCTATGAATATTTTATTATTTTGATGCTGGTCATATGCTGTGATTTACGGTGAAATACTTTTAAAAAAGTAATTTATTGACGTTGAAGTTGGTTTTTGATAAGCGCCCATGTAATTATTATATTTTTAATAAAATCCTAATTAAAGTTAGGGATACAAGCTGTGCAACTAATATAGGTAATAAAAATGCAAGGAGTACGAGTTCTAGACCGCCTCGTTTACACCGAGAGGGTCGGCAGTTCGAGTCTGTCATCGCCCACCACCCATCTAAACGGCACCGTCAAGTTAAGATAGATGGAAAATAAGTATTGAGCAAATGCAGGGAATGATTTATAGAATATCGGTAACCATTTATTTCTGAATTTTATCGATATGCATATTACTCAAGCCCCGAAGAGACATCGTTTCCCCGCAAGCATTATTAGCCATGCAGTATGGTTATATCATCGTTTTAATAGTAGTTACACAGATGGCATATCGAGGTATTATTTTAAGTCATGAGACTGTAAGATTTTGGTGCAATAAATTTGCGGTTTATTTTCAAGATGTTATCAAAAAGAAAGAGCGGAAGCCAACTGATAAATGGCATTTAGATGAGATGAACATCAAGATCAAAGGCGAAGTATTCATATTATGGAGAGCTGTTGACTCTGAGGGACATGAATTAGAAGTATTGCTGCAGAAGCGACGCAACAAGAAAG
>DYDX01000022.1 GCA_020404425.1 Rickettsia endosymbiont of Pyrocoelia pectoralis | reverse complement strand
TACTTATGGCTTAGATCATTTGAAACTTTGCTTGACTAAATCTACTAATAAGATTTATTCTTTGATTAATAAAATCTTTTTTTATGATAAAAACTTTACTCTCTTTCAACTTAGTAACTAATTTTGTCCGGTACTATAGAGAGTAGTATGGGTCACCTGATTTACGCATCTGAGAGCCATGGTATTTACGTGCGTAATATATCCCTTTCTTGACTTCTTCCAAATCTACAGGGCGTTCTGTTTTAGTATTTAAATATTCGATCTTATCGAGTAGCTTTTTAGCATAAACGCATAGTTCAAACTTTTCTTTCCAAGAGCTTAAATCTTCCATAAAGTTACTTTTAAATTTATTAAAACAATTTTTATAACAGTTTCTACTTAAAATTAAAAGTAAAAAAATTGTAATGATAAATATATTTTAAACTTTAGATGTTTAAAATAAGCTCTCTACCTTTATATTAAAAGCATTTAACATAACTTAAATATTCGTGCCTTGATGTCTTTTTGATACAATTCATACATTTCAGGAAACTCTGTTCTAAAAGCTTTTAAGTCAAAAGTAGTACGATTAGCACTTTTCCAAGTCACTAAATATTGATCGTTAAAGGTTAGTTTATTATTAAATTGCATATAATTCATAATTTTAAGCTTTAGATTTTCTTCAGTATCGAGTAATTTATTTTTTAATTCTTCAACTTTATTTAGATCATCTACGATTGCTGCAATTTCAGGAGTTGCTTCTATAGTACTATTTTCAGCTCTTATATATTTTTCCTTTGCTTCATCTATTGTAATTGGTTTTTTAGAATTATCTTTGTCTATTATTTCATCTTTATTTGTTAAAATCTTTAAAGCCTGCGGTAAGCTCTCGATGGATGTAACTATAATGCTCATATCGCTCTCTTATTTTTTATTACTTTTGCTGATTCAAATTCTTTTACCATATTACTTTTTTATATCTAAGGTATGGATAATTTACTGAATAAGGTTTTTATGGAAGAACTAATAATATTTTTTGTACTATTAATATTTTCGGTTTCATAGGCATTTATAAACTTTCTACTAGGTTCGGTTAAAAATACTTCTCTCTCTAAATTTCGACGTTTTATAAGTCCCGATAGTTTTATGCCTTTACAATTAACCCATTTAAGCAGTTCATCAGCGGCAGCTAAGTATTCTTTTCTGTTGAGTTTTTGCCGTAAAGTAGAACTTTGAAACGCCCCACTGCCACAATTAAAAATGAATGAGATTAAGGAGGCTTGTTGATTTTCGGTTAACGGTACGCTGCAATATTTATATAATATAACTTCAGCTTTCCGTATATCTTCTTCAAGTAACTCTTCCGCTTGTTGCACGGTAATCTTATTGCTTATTTTTTCATACGACTTTATCACATGCCCATAACCGATAGTCTTAAGTCCAGCGGGACAATAATACGTAGAGAGATGTAACCCCTCAAATTGTTTGATTATATTTTTTGCAAGTTCAATCATATAATTTAACACTTATTTCGTGCTTTACTGAATGCTCTTTGTCCAAACCAAAAGCCTATAACGGTACAAAATATTATGTGATCCTCTTCAGTCCATATATCGGTTAACGTACTATACTCATTACAAATAGTTATTTTCAAATAAACATAAAGCAGAAAGAACGTATAAGTAATAAAAGGGCGTACCAAAGTCCATCAATTAATTTATTTTTATGCGGCACAGGGTATATGGATATATATTTGCTTTCTTCCATATCCGAGATAACTCTTACCGCTTCAAGTTTAGAGTTTTGGCTTGTTTTTGCTGATTCTATTTGTAAATTTATAAGTTTAATCTCGTGTTCTTTATCTTTTTTATCTTTAAAACCATTAAAAAATTCAGGTATAAAACTAATAAGGAATCCTGCTAAACCCGCTATTATTGCTAACATAATATTTTAATTTTGGTTATATTTAAGAAGCTTTAGGTGGTGGATTATAGCACAAATAGACTTAGATTGCATCCGATTAATGGAATTATTTTAAAGTATTTTCAACCATAAAAAGAGCGGGAGTAAGATAAAAAAGATTGCGTGCGGGGATATTTCTTTTAAATAAATTAGTAGTTAACTCTATAGTGTCCTCATCGCCATGTAATGCTTTGGAGTATATTTTACCGATATCGATTAAATCACCGCCTATAGGTCCGGCAAGCGACTCAAGTAGATTATGGCGATAACGATCATACTCACCAAAGATAAAATCGCCGTAAAGCCCAAGACCACCGCCTTTTAAAACGGCAGCCATAAATACGCCGTCCTCATTGGGGGCTAGCGGTTCTTGCCCCTTTAACATTCTTGCAGCATTTAGCGATAAATAGCCAAGGGTAGTAGTACCAAGCAGCATTTGTGGCAATATCTTAAGAGTCGTCGGATTCTGCAAGCTTGCGGCTATATCTTTCCACGTATCCTTATTAAACGTACCAAAACCTTGCTGCTCATGCACAGGGATTTGATCAAGCGTTATAGCTTTAAGCGGTCTTGCTACATAAGTATAGGCAAACGTTTTAAACTGCATCAAACATTTAATAATCTCTGCTATCAGTGTCCCGTCCTTTATTCCAAGACCTGCCAGCTGCATTACGCTTTGCTCGTGCGTGTGGGCAGTAGGTATTGCGGTATCTACTCTATCAATTAAATAACGCTGCAAATTATTTGTTATATCTTGCTTTGCACGGGTTATATTTAATTCGTTTACTATCTTACCTTGTCCTTTAAGATATTGCTTTATTGCCATATCAGGTAATGTATGAATATCAGGAATTAAATAATTATTACCTTTTATTTCCTGCACTAAAGATTTGTACAAGTGCCAATTACTTTCATTAATGTTATAACGCTCAAGTAAAACTTTTAAGCGTTTATCGATACTACCAAAAGCTTTGCCGGTATTTGCAGCTAAATTATGCGATAATAAATTACCTACGCTAGATTTCCAAGAATCATCCCACCACTGCATAAAGTTAAGTTTAAAAAATGCATCTGTTAGTTTGGACATTCCGCCCGCTATACTGCTTTCGGCACTTAGCCTTGTATAGACGTTACCAAGTAATGAATCTATCCCTATACCTAGTTGCTTTGCTACTTCCTTATTTTCTTTTGCATTTGTAAATACTTTAAAGATATTGCCGTAAGCCTCTAACGTGGGAACTGCGTTATTTTGTAGCTCTGCTACAAACGTCATGGCGTCAGGTATGGAGCTGATGACAGTAGAGCCTAAACTAGTCATGCATTTAAAAGCTCGATAAATTCCTGTTATCCTCTCAACACTTGGTATTTCAGCTTGCACGCCTAACATTAAATCAAGCCTACTATCAAACTTACTTGATCTTCGTAAAGCCCCAAGCTCGCTAAAAAGCCTGCCATTTACTGTAGCTTTTTCCTGCAATTCGCTAATAAAAGTATTACGTAAAGAGTTAAGCATATCTTGCGGCTTTGAGCCTAACGTCTCGAGTATTCCCGTGCTATGGCTTAACTTACTTAGATCACTTATTATAGATTCGGCTAAAAAGGATTTTTCAGGGGTAATAAAGTTTAACGCCTTATCCACCATGTTTGAAGCTTGATAATTTCCAAATTCGTACAAATATGTTAGTTCATTCTCGGCAGTTTTAAAATGTAGCTTTCTGTTTGCCGAGATAACATTCGCCACATTATTTGATTGATTTTTGCTAAATGCCCCGCTTAAATATTCGCTGCAATCTTTTAAATGGATTTCGGTTGCAAGATTATTAAATATTTCCTTAAAATCTACTTCACCCGTTTTTTGTTTGTCAAGTAACGGCTCTATAAATTCCATCCATGCCTTAAAGCCTGCTTTTCGGAGTTTCTTACTATCATGAAAACGCTTGGTTATATACCCCTCTAACGGGATAATATGACCGCCTGCCAAATTTGCTCTGTTAATTAAATTGCTCCGGTGCTTATGGATAATTTCAGCAATTTTTTTAGCATGGATACTATTTGTTTCTATTTTATCAGGATGCGTTATATTCCAAATTTCCTGTGCTATTGCTGTTTCAAAATTTTTATCAATAAATATATTAGTTAAATCTTCTTTCTCTAGATCATGCATTAAGTTAAATATCGTTTCCTGTTTAATGGCTATCTGCCTTAAGTTCGTTTGCCGCAGCATTTCCGAGATACCTTTGACTTTGTTTTTATGACGCCTTACAGAGTTCTCAAGACTTGCAAGCTTTACTAAATTTAACGCTTTATCTCTTTTAGTTAAAAAACGTTTATTCTTAAAATCATCAATTAACATATCTATTTGTTTATTATGTTCTAAAGAATCTAATTTTATTTCGCCTAACTGCTGTTTATGTAAAGTTTTAAGGCTACCTGCTAGCTCCTCGTCTACTATAGCAAGCATGTTAATTGATGGGGTTATATCTTTCCTGCTACACCATTTTTAATTTTACTTATTACTTCAGTAAATATTGTCTCTATTTGCTGCTCGGTTGCAAGAGTGTTACTATATTCTGCTTTATAATTTTCAGGTAAACTAGATACCTCATGTTCAAGCGATACTACTTGCTGCTCAACGCTAAAGGAGTTTTTTGTAGAATCAAAACTAAACTCATACTGCACGGCTATATTTTCATAGATCGACTCTGCATTATGAGGATTATCAAGATTTATATGTTTCCCGTCGTTTATCTGTGATCTTGCAGTATAAATCCCTTCAGGTGATAAATCATAAGCCATATTTTCAAATTGTTCTTGTCTTAAGATGTTAGCTATGGAGTTGTCGAGCTTAGTATTTTCATTTGAATATTCTTGAAACTCTACATTATTAATATGTTGTTTTCTTAAATTTTGTAATTTATCTTTTTCTAGCTGTAACTGCTTTCTGATTTCTTTAGGTAAAGTATTGATATTATTATTTGTTTTATATTGCTCATGCAGGCTTTGCTCTAATTCAGCTACTTTTTTATACTGGCTAAAATACTCCGGACAATTTACCTCGGCTTGTTTTATTAACTCAAGCTTAGCCGTCTGTAATTCCGATAATTTAAAAACAGGATAATCCTTATAAAAGTCAAAAAATAATTGTCTTGGATCAGGCTCGCTTAATACCGACTCTAAATTTATTTTAAACTCACTATCTGCGATTATATTATTGGTTTTTATATGATCTGCTAATGTTTCAGGGGTGATAAAATATTTATCTCTCAAGATTTTTGCCCCGTATCCGAGTCCATGTAATGTTGAACCGAACAAGCCGCTTTGCAGAATATTTATGAAACTATCTTTAAGCTCATATTCTCGTTGCTCATGGTTTCTTTCCTTATATAAAAACGGCTCAATGGCAGCTTGACCGGTAACGCCGCTTACAAAACCTTTGGCAAGCGTAGTTTTCAAAGCTCCGTACTTAATGCTTGACGCTGCCCACCACGCAGCTCTACCGATAGGAACGAAAGAAGCCGCAATATTGATAGGCGATAAATTGCCGGCTATTACTTCCACGCCGAACTTGCACATAGCTTGGGCTAAACCGCCTTTGCCTCTAGATATAATATATTCGTTAATTTCTCGCTGTTTATCTTGGCTTAAAATATCTTCTATTTTATCCACGGTAAAATTAGGATCGTATTTTAGCCGAGTATTGCCATATTTTTCTTCAAACTCTTCCTTAGTGATTCTCGGCTTATCAAATCTTCCTGCAGCTGCCATTTGCTGAATGTCGCCAAGTTCGAGATCGCTCAAGTACCTTAAATTTTCAGGATCGAACAAAAAAGAAATACTAGGGCTATCTGCATAAGCTTGCCTGCCGGCTGCTTTCCATACATCCCATTTGCTGCTGCCTAAGCTATAAAAAATACTTTCATATTCAGGTACTAAAACCCCGGGCTGTTTACCAAACATTTTTTACTTTATTTATAGTTAATACTCAAAAGGTGCATTCGTTAAGGCTTGTGAAAATTGTTGTTTTTGTTGCTCTAAAGCGTCAGGATTATTTAAATCTAACAAATTAAATTTAAGTAGCTGCCCTTGTTCTGATTTTAAAGGTATATAATTCCCGTCTCTTGTTAAAAAGCTAAAATATACGCTCTTCTTATCGGGCGTTAAATTCCATTTCCCTCCTCGTAATGCGTCTTCTACCATTTCTTTTGCGTATATGCTGTCAGGCTCATTTCCCCTAAAATACGGTACATTACCGTTAATAATCCCTGCTTTAAGTTCTGCTAAACTTGCATCAATATAATCTTCGTTTAAATCTTCTATTTTATTACCGTCTATTATCTGCTTTGGAATTTGTAGTGTACTGCCTGCAACGCTCATATATCTGTTCCCAATGATTTCCTCAGTTGCCTTTTTTACTGCCTTTTCAGGCGATAATTCACCGTTTTTTGTATAATGGAGTGCTAAGTATTTTATTTGCTCTTTAGTATGGTTTATCTCTTCCGTGTTTTGTATGTCCCCGTTATAAAAACCTTTTTCCCATTTTTTTATTACTTTATTTTCGGCAATTTCTTTATTAAGTAAATTTTCTTCGCCTTTATTAAATAATTGCCCTTTATAAGGAATCATCTTTAAAAATATGTTAGCCTTATGATTATCGCCGTATAACATATTTTCGGCATAAAAACTTGTAAGTAATTCGCTATCTCTACCGCTTAATAATTCCTGCATTACTTCTAACCCGTAATTATTTCCATTATCATCACGAAGCGATATTATGCCGTTAATAGTGTCTCTTATCTCGTTAACATCTGTACCGTCTTCTATTTTTCTAATAAATTCTGCCTAGCATAATCAGGAATTCCTTTTTGTTCTTGTAATATTTTTCTTAACAATATCCGCTTTTGAAACGGTAAATCCTTTGGAAATTCATCAATATTTAATTCTTCGGCTAATCTTGCAGGGTCAACACTTGCCTGTCTTAGCTGCTCCTCATAACTCTTTAATGCGATATTATATATTTGCTGCTTATAGTAAAAATCAGGATCACCGCCCATAGGCTTTAACGATTCTACTAGTTTGCCCCCATTCTCAATTGATACATGCTTTATTTGGTCAGTTACGCTAAAAGCTTGCTTGTAAAAATTTTCTTCCTGTTTAAAATGCTCGTATTGTCTGCTATTATTGCCATATGCCGCTGTTACCAAATTATCTATTGCCTTAATATGCTCACCTGTCGCTAAAATACTTTCTCTATTAGATTTTATAGCTAAACCTACTTCGTGCTGCCGCATTATTTGCCGATGTTCTAGGGTAGTTTTCAGCTGATTATCAAGTTTTACTCTTTGCTCTAAACTTAAATGTTGTATCCATAAAGGTTGCGATTCAGGCGGTAATCTTACTTGATTAATGAGAGTGTCAGGGGAATTTTTAAGCATGCCAAGACTCGCTGCTCCAGCGAGTTCCAGCTTTGCCTCGTTAATACGTCTTTCTTTATCTATCGGCAGTAATGAAAGTGCATTAAAGGAATTAATGCAATCATTTAAATTAGCTTCGTAACTTTGCGGATTATCGTAGGTTATTTTTTTATACTTCTCGACCCCCTCTATAGCCAGTATATTACGCTTACCCTCGACTAAATTTATTTCTGTATCAAGAAGTTTTTGAGATAATCTATTGCGGTATTCTGCAGCTTTACTTTCAAGAGATTTTTTTGTAAAAGGATTTTTAATATTAACAAAACTCTTTGCTCTCTCATCGTACTTGTCTAAAATATAATCTTTAAAAGGTTTATTGTTATTTTCTAAAAAATCAGGATGCAGCTCATCAAATTTAGTAAGGCAAGATAAACCGCCTGTTTTATCGTTAGGCATTACCTCAATATGGCTTTGTGAGTCGTGTAATGCTTGCGTGGTTTCGCTTTCAAAATCGCCCCATAAATGCGGTATCTCAACACTTGCGTCTTTCTGAAGCTTATGTATTAGATAATCTTTACTTAATTCTTTTACTTGGCTTGTAACACCCGCTATTGCCTGCCATTTCATTTAAACTTTCTAACCCCCTTAATCGTATATCCGTGCTATTTCAGTTAAATCTCTAACGCCGCCGGCTATAGCACCTATATTACTCCACGGGCTAGCTTGTTTGATATTCTTGATATTGCGGCTAATTGCTTCTTTCTGTAAATCAAATAATCCTTGATCAAAATTTATCCTTGGGCGATTATGATAGTATTCCGCTTCCACGCTTCTTGCTTTCATCTCATCCATATAAGCTTGATGCTTCAGTAATAACCCCGCTGAATCAAAACCAGTTATGCCAACCCCGCTTTTTAAGATGTTGTAGCCTAGTTGTTGCCGAGCCATTAGCTGATTTTGCCGTAACATATCTATATTATAACTGCATATCTCATTATATTCGGCTTCCCGCTGCTTTACGTCTCTTGCATTAAAACGTTTCTGCTGTTCTAAGGCTCGAGCTCTAGATTGCTGCTCATATATCGCTTCTTTATTTCGCTCTTTACTAGCTCTAAGCTGGGCGTAGCTATTAACTAACGAGCTACCTGCCGCAAATATTCCTACCCCGCTGCCAAACATTTCTAAAAAATTAAACATAATATCAAAACTTTAAATTTTATTTCATAAATTTTATTTTCTTACACTTGTATAAATAAATATTATATGTTATATATCAAATTATGGACTGGGGAACTCGGTCGGCATCTAACCACTGTGAATTAGCGGTGGTTTTTTGCTTTTAAGGAAAAACCTTTAAATATGTTTTTTCATTTATTATTTCAAATGCTCTATTTTCTTGCTTAGGATTTAATATATATCTCCCTATAGGACGTGCCACTAAATCTGCAAGCTGGAGTCCTGCACAATTAGAGACTTTTGGAGCTATTTTTATATTAAATCTTTCATGATACCTTGTATCTTGCATAATTCTTAAAAAAGCTAATTCCAAATCTTGATCTTCTTTTTTTCCTCTAGACTCAAAAGTAATTGTAGTTTTTAATACTTGTTTTTCAAAATTTAAAAACCCTAGTAATGTTTCTACACAAAGCCCTGTAGCTAAGATATATGGGTTGTCTACATCTTCTTGATTATAAGGTAGTTGATCCTTTTGAATTATACTTGCAATAACTTTAAATTTTGCTTTTCTAAAAAATTCATTTAAATCATTACAAAAAGCAGCACGTATTTTACTTTCTGTTAAAAACTCAAATGCTCCTATAGCTTTACGTATATCACGCTCATGAAAGACTACATGGGAATCTTGAAAATATTTTAATTTTAGCCTCATTAGTTCCGGTACTATAAAATCTGCATAGTGATCACGTTTAATAATGCAAAAAGCTAATACGAATAACGGAAAATCTTTATTATGAGGCTTTAGATTGTGATCTCCAGCCTCGTCTGCAAATATTAAATAATCATTAAATATTAAATTAGCCATTGTTTTAAACTTTAATTTTGCAATCTATTATATATCTTATATATTTTTATAACTAGGCAATATTTTTGCTTTGGCATATATTTTTAGAATAGTTGCGGGATAAGGCTTATCTACGACAAAAGTAAAATCTACGTCTTGCTTAATTTGCTCTTTCATAATAAAATTCACCCATCCTGATTTATAAGGAGTAGAAACCACATTTGTTACTTCCTTAACTGCTAAATATCCTTTTCTACCGGCAAACCTTACTAGATTATCCGTATCTATAAATTTGCTATTAATATGCTGCTTTATTACCTCGCCGCTATCAAGCTTCTCTCGTATATACCCACCTTTAGTATTAAATAGTTTTACACCAACCTCTACGCTACCTTTCGGCATATGCTCTACTTCATCAGGAAAAATAAACGGAAATGTCTGAAGTATTGAACTATAATTAAAGCCTACAGATAAAAAGCGTGCAGGTTGCTTTAATTTTATTAATCCATTATCGATAATCTTTAATTCATGCATCTCCTCATCACCGATAATAGCAACTAAGTTATTCTCATAAATCGGCAGCAGAAAATCAGCTTTTATTTGATCAAAGGAAGGCAGTAAATGTCTTGCAATGACCCCAAGCTCCCGCTGCTTAAGCTCAGGAAACATCTTTTTAAATAACGGAAAATATTTTTTAGACAAAAGTAGATATTTCTCAAGTTTAATACTGCGTTCGTCTTCAAGTATTTCTTTAAGTAGCAATGCATTATTACTTGCCATTATAAGAGTAGCATATTCTATTATATCACTATGAAGCTTATTTAAGTTTTTACGTAAATCTTGCATTAATTTATATACTTTTTGGCTTAGCCTTTCTTCTTCATCATTCTCACTAATAGCTCCAATTGAACCATCACTTATGTCACTTTCGTAATTAACTGCAGAAGTAATAACGGGAGAGTTCTCAATTACTTCTTCCACATATTTATTTAACTCATCTGATAATAAAAAATCTTTACTGCTATCATTTATCTCTTTTTCTAAAATTAAATTTCGCAGTAAACTGCAAATTTCCTCTTGTCTTTTACTTGTGATAATTTCTTCGGCTCGTCTTAAGCTGTGCTGCTCACTTAACTTAGTAACTAATTGATTTACTACTCTACTAATTTTTGCTTTTAACTGCAGCGGGTTAGTTGTCTCGGTAATAGAATTTATCTCTCTACTAACTAGTTCTTTTGCAGACGTACTGAATAAATATTTAGTAAGTATCGGGTGCATTACGTCTAACATACTACTATAAAAACTTATCTCGTTACTTACAAAAAACTTTTCTAAATTAACAAGCAGATCTTGTTTGTTATCATTATTCTTATTTGCATAATGTAGTAATAATGTTTTATTAAGCTTGAAAATAGTATTATGCATTTCCTGCAGCTCTTTTTCTTTTTCATACTGGGTAGCTACAACGCTTTTTATAGATTTCAGAATATCCTTAGAAGTTTTAATTACTCCTTTAATCAGTTCTATATCTAGCTGTTTTATTTTCTCACAAATACCGACATTAAATGAAAAAGCATTATTATCTATATACTCAATTGATCGATTATTATTTAAAATAGCAGGAACATTTAAGTTTTGATTACTTATATTATTTAAAGATATTATGATATCATTACTTAATCGCTCATTGTTATTAAGTAGCTGTTCTATTAAAGATAAGCTTTGAGACTCACCGCTAAATATACTCTCAAAATTGGCGTATAAATTACCTCCTATGCGGTAAAATGCAAATGAAGATCCTAATAATTCCAAATTTAAAGGCATTTGCTCTTGGTAATATCTCTTTAAAAATGTTTGAATCCCCGCTAAAGCTGCTGCTCCATATTCTCTAACAAATTTATTATTTACTTTAAAACTATTTCCTATATCTATATTATCGATATTTAGCTTTATCATATTTGTGCCTTGTGTTTGCACTAAATTCTCAAGCTTAGTAGTTCCTCCTCGAAATTCTACAGAACTATAATCCTTTAGAGCTTGCATAATAGCGTGATCAAGTACTGCCTCGTCAGGACGCATAATATTAACGTAGCAATCAGCATATACTGGTTTATGCATTTCTGGAATTTTGGCAGTAAAATATTTAGTATGTAAACATTCTAAATATTCTTTACTTCCGCTCCCGATATCATCACTACGTCTAACATGAAAATATAACTTATCCTCATTATCGCCATAAATAGGAGTAATACTTAAAACAACAGCGTTATTGCCGCCTAAATAATGCAGAGTCCAACCCATTATTTTAAAATCTTGTGAGTAAGTAAAGCTAGCAAAAGAACCGTCTTTTAAAACTGCAAAAATCATCGAAAATAGGCTATTAATGCCGACTATCTGACGAATTCCTGCTGGAAACATATGCTCTGAAAAAGCTGTTATATCATGTAATTGGAATCCGCCTTTTTCTTGCGAATAATATAAACTATTGATCTTGCAGCCGCTTCCTTCTACGAAAAATATTGTTTTACCGATTATAACGGGCTTTATAGGTGATACAGGTACGTCTAACTCCTTATGAATTTTGATAAACTCGCCTTTTGATCTATCACCCTCCTTAATTATGTAAATGCCGTCGGTAGTTCCAAGTAACATCTCGGTCGCAAAAGGCACAGTCCATAATACGTTATCAAATGTAGCAGAGGAAAAAGTAGCAGAAATGGCAGTTAAAGGATTGCGAGCTTCCAATAACAATTTATAGGACATCCGGAAATCGTAAAAATCACCCTTATAACTTGCCCAAATCAAATGTATATTATTATTTACTCCAAAACACCAAAGCCGATTTTCAAAAGTAACTAAGGTGCTTGCGTATAATTCCTCTTCTTTCTTCTCGTAAATATTAGTAGTTCCTGCAGCATGTAAGCCCTTTAGTACATCGTTTATTCTATCAATATCGGCATTATAAATTACTTCGTTAAATGGTCGTTGAAGCGGTATATTACCTTGCATTTGCTTATAATATGCTATATGAGCTGTTAGCGGCTCTATAATAAACATGCTTTTCTTTTTATTGTCAGGGAAATTTGCTGCAGTTTCTAAAGATGCAGATGCTAAATTATTGTTCTGATTAGCTCTCTCTTGTCTTTGTTCTGCTAAATGATTATAAAATTCCTCAACAATGCTTACGTTAACAGAAAATTTAAGTATCGGTCTGTTAATGCCAAAACTAATATAAGCAATTCCTGCAAAACACGTATAAGAGAAATCCTTTAATTTAAAACTAATATCTTGTACTAATTTAGTGGTTAAAAACAGCTCACCTCCAACAAAAAAAGAGCAGGTTGTTTTTAAAGGGTGTGCTTCAAAAACCAGTAAATATGATAATTTCCTTGAGAACATCACATTGATTATTTTTTTCGGTACATCCTCTTTAAATAGATGGACGAACTGTGTGCCATGCCTACGCATAACACCGCCCGAAGGCAATATTACAAAATTACTTAGTCTCTTAGCTCCGTTTTGATATAACCCAAGCTCTGTTCTTCCTTCAATTGTAGGAGTCAGCTCGCCACCTGAAAAATTATTTTTTTGGGAATAAATAAATTGATCGGACATTTTACCCCCTATACTTCACCTGAATTAACTATATTATAGCCTATAGAGTAAATACGTTTTGCCTGCTCTAGATGAATTAAATATTGTTTTTTAAGTCCATCGGCAAATAAACTATCTGAATATAAAGCAAAAGCTACTTTTGAGCTAAGTGCCAGAGCTGTAAGTAATTTAAAGTTTTGCGGAACACTGCCCCAAACTCTACCGTCATTATTAAGTAATAACTCTAGAATTTTACCGCTAAAATAAAAAAGCGATGTAAGATTACCGCCTTTAAAGTAAATCACACCTAACTCTACATAAAACTCCAAATTAGACGGTACTATAACGGCAATCCTAAGGCAGTCTTTTATAGTTGGTACTGCCTTAAAATCGTTTGTATCTGCTTCTATTTTATCTACTTTCTTTAAGGCAAAATCCCACTTGATCGATAAAAAAACTTCTTCAATAGATGCATTTATGAACTGATCACAAAGATTTTCAGCTTTTGAAGTACTATTGCCGCTATTTGAGCCAAGGAGTGTCATAGCTTTACTAATTATTTCTTGCTTCATTTTAATTACTTTAAGAAATAATTTATTTAAGTAATAATGGCTCTAAAGCATTAACGGCAATAACCCCGCCATCGCCACCATCAACAGTAGGACACGCTCTACCTATCATTTGCCACGGCACGATACTTGCTGAAGTAGCACCGCTAAAGTCTGCATCATTAATGGATGGTTTCCATTGCTCTCCCGTATGACCTGCTGCATCCGCAGGTTCTAAGCATTTAACGCAAATAATTTGCCGCTCATTCGTTCTAGTTGCTCCAAAGCTTTCGGAATAATAAAGACTCGGTGCATAGTGATATTGCACTAGCCTATCTATCTGTCTTTCAGTTGACCCCGTAACGCTGCCAAATCTTATAGAGCTTTCAGTAAATGCATAACAATCTCTGATCGAGTTGCTAGTTCCTTTAACTCCGCCCAGCATCTCGCTAATGATAAAGTTAAAGCCAACAAATGTACTTACTTCACCGCTCATTAATGCTTTAACGTTACTGTAATCATAGCTAGTTACTTGCGTGTCACGTAGTAAATCGCTTATTTGCTGAGAGGTACAAACAAAATAATATTTTTCGTTAGCTCCGAAATTATGCTTTTTAAGTAATTGATGAGTTTTAAGTAGTTTCTCGACAGTAAGCCCTGCTGCTCGTCTTGCCTCTTTTGCTTTTGCTGCACCTTGTTGTCCATTATTTTCATTTAATAGACCATTTTCATGTAACGCAAGGGTAGCATCAGTGAGTTTTGCACCTACCGGGATAACATTATTTTTTACATCAAAATTAATTATATTTTGTCCGCTGCTGCCGCAATTAACTGCAGAGGCAAAAGCTTTTATTATTATTTGATCTTGCATTCTGCCCATTGCAAAACCAGCCATTTTTGGAAATTGACTATTAGGATTACTTAATAAATTAAGCTTATCGTTTCTATCCATTGCAGCCGTCCAGTAATAGGCGGTAGCGTAGGCATAACGTCTTGTTATTTTTGGAGTTTGAAATGAGTCGAGTTTTTCTAATTGGTCAGTGTGATTAGGTTCATGATAACCCGCTGTCGTTCTATGTCTTGGTAATGCCTCGTGTGTTCCCATAGTCTCAAACTGGACTGTTTCCGTTTCTTGAGTTTCATTATTGACAAACTTGCGGAGTTTTGAGCCTTCTTGTTGTGCTATTAATGATATATTTTTAGCAAATTGTTCTTTTAGCCCTTCGGTGATTTGTTCCATATTAGTAACCTTTTAAAAAGATTGCGTTAATAAATATCTATTCTCGTTTGATAATTTATTAGTGGCTTCTTTTTAAAAGGTTGCCGTAAATTAAATATTACGACCTAGAAGAAGTTGTCACGTGAGTATTATAAGCGATTTCGTGTAACTGTCTCATTTGGGATACGGCTAACTCGTTTCCCTTTTTATATTTTAACATAAAATCCTCATCAGATTCAAGCCTTTTAATTTCCTTTAAAGCCGATTCTGCTCCTATTATAGTAGTCTTTTCATTGCTTGTAACAAGTGAGTCCGATTTTAACGTTTCACCAACGTTTATAAGAAAATTGATAAGTTCCGGATTGTATTGTGTTTCTTCTATACAACTTACTAAGTTTTTTTGAGCATCAGGTTGAGCATATTTATTTATGGCTAACTCTATAAAACCTGTTTTACTATTAAATCCCCCTTTATCACTATAGTAATTCTTTAATTTATCTAAATTGGAGTTGCGAAAATTTTGTATTTCTTCTTCCTGTTTTTTCTGATACTCTACTGAATCATTATAAAGCTCTTTTAAAATGTCCTGACCTTGGGAAGTTATCAAACCGTTTCGAGTAAATCTTTTTTCCCATTTTTGTATTTCCTCCTCATCCTCTGCAGGTCTATCATCAGTATACCTACCATTTTCAGGACATCCTAAACGAATATAAAATTTTTGCCGTTCTTCCGGCGAAGCATCGCTTTTAGGAATAACCACTCTACTACTTAAGTTTTTCTCAAGCTCTAAATAACTACTTGCTAAAGAGGATATATCTTTGAACTTTTTTAAGGATTCAGAAGTTTTAAGGTCATCGGGTAGAGAGTAAAACCATGAATTATCATCACCGGCTATCGAACCGTTTTGTAGCTCTTGTTCTTCAGTCATATTTTTGTCTCTTTTTTAAGCCAAACCGCAAATTATTCTTGCAGGTCTGCTATATTAACATTATACTTACTATTATATTATGTGTATAAATTGCATAATTAGTTTATGGTGGGAGCTGTAAATTTAGTCGTCAACTGCGTAGCGGGTGACGACTCTTTATGGTTTTTTTAGATTTAAGTGCAAAATTCTAAAGTTCTGTTTTTAGTTCTTCTATTTGTTCTTCCGTTAAATCAGTATATTTTGCTATCTTCTCTACTGATTCATTATCAGCAAGCATTTTCTTTGTCATTTCAATTTTTTCTTCAGCTTTACCTTCAGCTCTGCCCTTAGCTTCACCTTTTTCTTCAGCCTTTTTAAGAGCACTAGTTTCAATTCTAAGCCACTCTAAACGATTTTCATATTCCTCTCTTTCTGCATCACTAAAATTCATAACCTCAAGTACTGTTAAGGCTTTCTTTAAATATTTATTATCTAACTCTTTCGGTAAATTATCTTTATTTAGTAAATCGTGGCGTGTTAGAAAAGCTAGCCATACATCTAAAGCATTTTTAACTTTTTTAACGACGTCCGATAACTCTTCTTTAGCATTTTTAGCAAACTTATTAAGCTCTATCGTATGCAACTCTATATCATCAAAATATTTAATCCCAGTATATTTATCGGTTAAATCAAAAGCATGATGATATTTGTCGGTTTTTGTAATACTAGTAAAATTAAGAATATGAATACCTATTGTCTTGTTTAATTTTGAGTAATCATCCCCTGACTGTAGCTGCTGCGTATACATTTTTGACCAGTAAAATAAAGCTCTTTTATCATAATCAGCTTCATCTGCTACTTGGATTTCGATATTATACCTTTTACCGCTTTCACTTTTTGCTTTTATATCAAGTATAGAAAGCTTATCTGTCTTGAAATTCTTTGCATTATAAGGATTAAGCAGCGTTGCTTCTATAATTTGATCCTTTTCGTCAACTATTGAATTTACAAGTGATATTAGCAAATCTTCATTCCCTTCTACTCCGAAGATTTTTTTAAAAGCTAGATCTACTCTCGGATTAACTTTTGACATATTAATTATTTCCTTCCATATTACTTATATTATTTTCTACTTGAGAGTATATATAAAAAATCGAAGATTTTTGCCCCTCATTATATGCATTAAGTAGCGGATCAGATGTAAAGGTTGATCTGCATATCCCACTCATTTCTGTCAAATCTTCAAGTACAATCATACCATCTTTTGAAGTAAATGTCCTACTATAACTTTGTGCTAAGTCTCTTTCTTGTTTTATCCTTAACTGCTCATCTATATTATTTAATATATTTTTATTTGGTTCAATTAGAATTTTCATAATCTACTCATTTTTTAAATTAAATCAAGCTATTTTTGGTTAGACGGGTAATTGTAATTGTTGTGCTTGCATCTGTTGCATTTGTTGTGCCGCAATTCTTTTTTGTCTAATTTGCATTACATCTTTATTAGTTCTTAAAATTGATTCTGGTACTCCCTTAAGCTCGGCAAGCAGTTTAAAACATTTATCAAAATCAATATTATCGTATATTTCAGGATAAAAATTAGCAATGCCACTATGCTGAAAGAAACCTATTACTTGCTCAATACCGTTAATAGCTAAAGATTTTTGAGCTTTAGTTAAAGGTGATACGTAAGTAATATCAATCTCAATATTACCTAAACCCTCTAAAATTGGTAATTTATTATATTTCAGTAATATCTTATATATACTTCTGATTAACGGATTTAAAAACTCTGTTTCAATTCTGCCGATCATTGGCGACATCATCCGCATTTGCTCTTCGACCCGTGCTTGTACTTCCGTTGCCGTCATCTCTTTATTTTCCTTTTGCATACGAAAAACATCAATATCAAAAGATTTAAATATAGCATCTCGGCATTTATCTTGTTGTACTTCAGTGGATACGGGATTATCAATTTCGCTAAGCTTCATTATTTTATCAACTGTACCGTTACGATAAAAATTAACGGCATTCGGAATATTACGCAATGGGTATTGATAGCCGTCTTTTGGTGCTAAATAAGAGGGCTCAAGCTGCATTTGCGATACTTTAGCCGTGGTATTACGAAACGAATTTAATAGCTTGATATCAGGTAATACGTGACTTGCGGGAGCATAGCCGTAACTTTCGCCTTCTTCCTTAATCCATCTTGTAACAAAAAAAGGAAAATATGAATATCCTGACTCTGATATTATTTTCTGATCTGCTAAGTAAATATAAGTGGAGTTATACTCATGGCTATATGCTTTACGATTAGTTTTACCTTTATTAGAATAATCGCTGCTAGGCGTTACGACATGTAATATTTCAATCTCTTCATCGGGACTTTTAAGTAACTTCTCTTTAAACGGGACAAAATCAGACCATTTATTTGCTGCCGTTTTAACATTTAGCCTAAATAGACGATACATAGAATTTATGAAACCGTATTTATCCTCCTCAAAATAGCATTCTCTTAAGTTGATATTGCGAAAAAATACGCCCATGTTTAATTCTAAATCTTCCTCGATGTAAAATATAGATGTTCCGTAAGCTCCAAGAGTTAAAAAGAATTCATGAATCTGATTATAAAAATTAGATGCAGGATTATTGAAAATATTTAATATAGTACTTTCTACTATCTCAAGCCATAACTTAACCTCTGCAATTTCATTTAAGTTTTCTTCTTGCTCATTCGTATTATTTTGATCAAGTAAGCTAATATTAAACCACTTGATAGCAGGATTAACCATTAAACTTTGTAAGCCCGATGCTAGCTGCTCTCTTGACCATATAGGGCAGGAATCAAATACTTCTTTATTGCTTGTAGTTTGTGGACAAACATACTTTCTTAGTTCATCCCAAACAGTATCCCATTTTTCTCGTTTAGTTTTAAGCAGCTCAAAATATTCAATCTTACTAGTTATTTCATCACGCATAAGCAATATTACCTCTTACGTTATTAGGTATAACACTACTACGTATACTACGTAAGTAAGGTGTGCCTAAAGCTCTTGATACTTTCTTTAGCTTCTTTAAAAAATCCATATCATATAAAACTTCAGAACTATATTTTTTGCCGTCAGCTGAAGTCATTTGCGGCAAACCAAGCCCTACATTTTCTACATCCTTTGGATTAACAATTTTGCCTAAAGATTCGCTAAGCTTTGGTAAATCTTGCAGCCTTGGTACAGTTGGCATATTACCAAATTGAAATAATGATTGTTTTAAACCGCCAAGATCAGGCAATCCTATTTTATCGTGACTAATCCCGCTACTACTTAAGCCAGCTAATGTATTGCCGTAATTCTCTCTAATATTTCGCAAATCAGTTCGCTCTAAACTGCCGACTCCTTGCAGTCTTTTCATTGATCCCATATAACCAGCTAAACCTACTACCGGAGCCATGTATCTTAAACCTGTACCTAGCGAGCTAAGTAGTGAAGCTCCAAAAGATGTAGCAGAACCTGCAGAAGCGAAGCCTGCACCTGCTGCCGCTGCTCCACCTGACCCAGCCGCTGCAGCAGGCGAGAGATAACTACCCGCTCCAAATGTTAAAGCGGTAAGGGCAAGTCCTCTTGATACTCCAGTATTAAAACTCGCTTTCTTTAGTTTTCCCGCTCTAAAATTAGCGTTACCGGCTAAATTATCTAAATGAGCTTGTGCAGCACTGCTATAGTTATTTAGCTGATTATTTAAGTTATCTGCCGTGCTGCGAGAGCTATTATAC
>DYDX01000021.1 GCA_020404425.1 Rickettsia endosymbiont of Pyrocoelia pectoralis | reverse complement strand
GTCATATCTTCTTAATAACGCAACTACCTATCCTTTTCAAACACTTTTTTTTTCTTTCTTTCTTTCTTTCCTTCCTTACAATAACTCTTTTTTTACTCTCTTCTAACTCTTCTAATTCTTCCGAGCCATGCAACAACGCCGGCTTGTCCACGGGATGACAGGGGTAAAAATTATCCACACAACACCACCTCCGCAGGAATGACATCGAAATGGAAATAACTTTAACTAAAAATCTCTTCTTTTTTCTGTACAAAAGGACGAGCATCATAAAATAACTCTATACGAGAAATCAGATTTTCGTTAAAAGATAATAATGAAGCACCCCTGAAAACGTTTATAGTCATTTGAGTTGAATTAGCAATGATTTATAGGAAATATTTTATTTTTTTAAGAATATAACGAATACCGCTAATGCCAACCCATTTACGGTATGAGATATGTTCTTAAAAAATTAAAAAATGATGTAGAAATTATTGCTAATTCAACTCAAATGGCTATATAGGTTCAGGGCAATCAAATTCTAATGCTAACATAACTTTATTATCCGTATAAAATTTCTCGCTAATTGTAAGATTCTTAAAAAACATAGCAAAATTTTTAGCAGCTTCAACGACTGACTCTTTACCGTCCATAACCGATAATGGACCTATGAAATGAATATTAGGATGTAAACATGCAGCCATTTCGTCAAAATTTTTATCACGCATAGCTGTATAGTAAGTTACGGCTTTATTTAAGTTAGAGTCGGTCATTTTTATATTCTGTTGAGTTGATTTAGTTATATATTATATCAAAATTAAATGAAACGAGCAATAAACCAATCAAAACTTATTTATTTACATTTATTAAGTATTTATTAAAAAATCATTAATAAATGTAAATAAGTTATTGCGATATAAAATTGTTGGGATATAGTTAATTTATAATAAAACTATATTCCGTGGTAGTTTATTATAATTTTTAATTTTAATAAAAGGGAATTTTATGCATATAGATTCAACCATCCAGAACCAAGTAGACTCTCTATTAGCAACACTTAAGACAGGTGCACTAGACCCAAATATCGTGATATCGGCACTAACCGGTATACTAACAAAAGCTCCAAGTCTAGAAGAAAAAGAAATGATTATCACTAAAATTGTTGAAGCAAAGATAACTGATTTAGAAAATAAAGTAAAGGATGCTCAAGATGAAGCTGCTAAAAATGCCGAGGCTTTAACAACAGCCGATTCAGATCTTAAAGAAATCCAAGCTGAACTAGCAACAGTTAAAGCAGAAGCTGCTAAAAATGCTGAGGCTTTAGAGTTAGCTAATAAAGCTTTAGAGGAAGCTAAAAGTGCTTTAACAATATCTCAAGACGAAACTGATCAAAATGCCGAGGCTTTAACAAATAGTATTACTGAGGCATCATTTGACAAAGATACTTCATCCCCTAGTATTGTACTTGAAACTGCCGATATTAAACAGGACGTACCTTTAAGTGGAGACGTAACTAACTAATAACAAACTTGTGTCATATATACCGAACAGTTTTGTTCTATGTCATTCCTAGCTAAATACGTTGCCCGCATGGATACCTCATCGTCATTGCGAGGAGGCGTTGTTGCGTGGATCGAAAAACGTCCTCGGTGTCATCCCGTGAATAAATCACGGGATGACAAGAGTAAAAATTATCCACGCAGGCAACGACGCCAATTTTTGAAGTTCTATCTTAGTATACCTAGACAAAGCCGTTAACTTGATGCTCCCACAGCTCCTTAAACTTACCATTATCTTTAGAAAGCAGCTCTTTAAAAGTACCGCTCTCAGCAATTTGCCCTTTATCCATGACAATAATCCTATCCATATGTTTGATTGTAGATAATCTGTGGGCTATAGCAATTATCGTTACATTTTCAATATTAAGCATGGTATTAATAGATTCCTGTATTTCTTGCTCCGTCTTACTATCAAGGCTTGAAGTTGCTTCATCTAAAATCAAAATTGGAGCATTTTTAAGGATAGCCCTAGCAATTGCTATACGCTGCCTCTGCCCGCCGCTTAGTTTTACCCCTCTTTCACCGACAATCGTGTTATATTTCTCAGGCAAAGTTTCAATAAATTCATGGATATTTGCAGCTTTTGCGGCGTTTTCTATTTCTTTTTGTGTAGCATTTTCTTTGGCATAACCGATATTCTCTCCAATAGAGCGATGAAAAAGCATAATATCTTGCGGGATTAATGAGATCTGAGAACGCAAACTATCAGAGGAGGTATCATACAAGCTTTGATTATCGATTATGATATCCCCGCTGCCCACTTTGAAATTCTTCATCAACAACGCAATTAAAGTAGACTTACCGCCACCTGAATGCCCGACAATACCAATTTTCTGACCAGCTTTAATATGCAGGTTAAGGTTACTAAATACACTGGTACCTTCTTTGTAAGAAAAATATACATCTTTAAATATAATTTCGCCTTTAAAAATTTTTAAGTTCTCGGCATTTTCTTTGTCTATATTATCTTGCGGGATTTGCATGATTGTGAAGCTTGCGCGGAAAGCAGCTACAACCTCCAAAAAGTCTTTAACTGCCATAGTAGAATGCCAAGAATTTTCAGCAAATAGAAAAGTTAAAGACATAGTAAAAGCAATGTCACCGATACTAATTTCACCTAAATTACGCAAGTGAATTACATATATAAAGATCCCTATCAAATATACCCAATAAACTAAGCCTAATATTATTGAAATAATGAAATCATATTTATAATATTTAATCGCTAACGGATTATGTACCTTATTATAACGATCATCGATTCTATTTAACTCTCGCTTTTTTGCAGCAAATGAAAAAATAGTAAAGATGTTTGATATGCAATCAGCTACTATACTAAATAAATCATACCAAGCATTTTGCCTTGCTTGTTCCATTTTAGCAAGCTTAGTAAAAAACTTAAGCGAAAGAGGTAGATAAACAATTGTGAAGATGGCAATTAAAGTAAATATTTTGATATTAATATAGCAAAGTACTATACCGGAAAATAATGTACTAGTTAAAGATGTACTTAATTTATACTCAAGTGCTTGATGCATTTTAATATAATTATCACCTATACCCCGTATTTTTCCTACTATTTTACCTGAAAGATTATCCTGAAAATAAGTATACGGTAAATTAAAACAGTGATTACATATTTTATCCATCATATTTTGAAGAATATAAGGCATCGCTTTGAGCTGTGCAAAATTATGAGCCCGCCAACTAAAATCAAGTGTAGCTTGTGCCATTATAAAACAAATTATCGGCTTATAGCTTTGATCAAAAGTAATTTGTTCGTTTTGCGTAAATAAATCAAGTAACAACTTTACGGCATAATTATATATTATAGGATAAACGCCGCTTGCAAGCGGTGCAATCATCATCACAAGATAGCAATATTTATACGGCTTTATAACCGACCATAAAAAATGGATGGGGGTAATTTTGGTAAACTTACTCTGAGGACTCATAAAATATATTTATTTAGTAATCATATAATATATTATATGTTAAAATTTTAAATGATTTTATGAAAATATTATTTTAAGAAATATTGCCTAGGAGTAGTTGTTTTATGAAATAGTTCAATGCTTCGATGTCATTCCCGCAAAAGCGGGAATCCAGCTTTTTTTGTCATGCTGAACTTGGTTCAATATCTTTTTGTATAGATCATGAAATAAATTCAGAATGACTAGAATGTTCTGGATTCCTGCTTTCGCAGGAATGACATAAATGGTTATGCAGCGATCGCATGCTAAGATGCAAATGACCTCGAAACCTTCAATCAACTTTTTCTAGGCAATATTCAAAATTTGCTACTTGGGAATTTAAATTATGAACCAGCTTAGTCTTTTTGATGATCAAATAATTATTCCGGGGCTAAAATATATTGCAGAATATATCACGATGGAACAAGAAAGTAAGCTGATAGAATTAATAGATAATAGCTTATGGATTAATGAGTTGAAACGTAGGGTTCAACATTATGGTTATAAGTATGACTATAAAAGCCGTTCTATAGATGAATCATATTATTTAGGTGCTTTGCCGAAATGGCTTCAGATTTTATGTAATATACTTTATAAGCAGAATATTTTTAACGAACTCCCAGACCAAGTAATTATAAATGAATATATGCCGGGACAAGGCATAGCTTCGCATATAGATTGTGTACCTTGTTTTTCAGATACTATATGTTCACTAAGTCTTAACTCTAGCTGTGTTATGGAACTAACAAATGATAAAGTAAAACATTTTATTACCCTTAAACCTAGAAGTTTACTAATCTTCAAAAACGAAGCAAGGTATAAATGGAAACATGGCATTATAGCTAGAAAAATGATAATAAAATAGCTCGGGATAGACGTATATCTCTAACTTTTAGGAAAGTAAAATTATGAACATAAACTTTATGCCACTTACCACTTCTCATTTTTCCCTACTTTTAAAATGGCTAAACATGCCGCATTTAAAATTATGGTGGGATGAGGATAGAGTATTAAATAAATGATTAAAAATGCAGTGCATCCAACGTTTACTTTTAAGCCGATAACTTTCAAAGAAAAAAGTTTATCTATTCTTATTGCAGATAGTATAGGTAACCCTACCACTGAAAAAATTAACTCGATTTTAGAAAGCTATAAAAATAATAACCGGCATCTTATAGGATGTTTTATAAAACAAAACTTAATTGGTATAATTGGAGTCCAAATATTACCTACACAATCTACAATTAGACATATTAGCGTTTTAAAAACTTTTCGATCTCAAGGAATTGGAAAACAACTAATTTTATATATAGTTGATCATTTTGCTTTAAAAAAAATAATAGCTGAAACCGATGATAGTGCAGTAGAGTTTTATCGCACGTTAGGTTTTAATTGTGAAGTGTTTGAAGGGAAATATGGTAAGCGATATAATTGCGTTATTAATTTAAATAATAGTTAAACTAATTCATATGCTTTTTCAGACAACTTCAGTTCTTTTAAAGAAATACCGAAAACTGCTTTCTCAAGCAGTAAAGCATTATCTTTTTGAGCTAAAATGGTTACAGCACCAAAATTTGAAAAAACTTTTTAGGCAAAGGGCTAGCTAGCATTACTTTAGAAGCTTTTATAAAATTTTATCATAAATTTATTGATCCGCTAAGTGAAACTTTCTTTATAGACCCTGACGAAAATAACCCAAAAGCTATGCATGTTTATAGTAAAGCCGGGTTTAAAAAGGTCGGAGAGCATAAGGCACAAAGCGGAGCGTTTAAAGGTGATACAAGTTATTTAATGGTAAAAAATATATGAACGAAAATTATATTTTAATTCGTGATGCTTCTAGTATAGATATTCATGCTATGGTTACGCTATCTTATGCTAAACGCCGTGGCTATGAAAAAGCTCACCCACAATTTTGGCGATATAACGATGGAGCTGAAGAATTGCAAAGTAAATGGTTTAAAGAATTACTATTACAAGATGATTATATAATATTGGTTGCAGAAGATGAAAATAAAATGCTCGGTTTCATTATAGGAAGATTAATAAAAGCACCGGAAGTTTATGACCCAAAAGGACTAACTTTAATGATTGATGATTTTTGTGTTGAAATCGAAAATGATTGGGCTTTTGTAGGAGGACAATTAATTGAAAAAATTAAGCTCAAAGCTAAAAACAAAGGGGCTAGCCAAATATTAGTAGTTTGCGGAGTACATGATGAAGTAAAAAGTCTTTTTTTAAAGAAGCTGGGACTAAATGTTGCGTCAGAGTGGTATGTTGCCGGTATATAAATATAAACTTTATCTCACTTTCTACTTCTGATTTTCCATTGCTTTTAAAATGGTTAGAAGAACCACATATAAAATTATGGTGGGATGAGGATATAAAATGGACTTCTAAATTAATTAAAGAAAAATATGAAAATTATGTTGAAGGATATAAAAAATTAGAGTTTCAAGGTAAAATAATCAAAAGTCCGATATATGCTTTTATTATTAATTTAGATAATATTCCTATCGGTTATATTCAATATTACAACAAAAATGATTTTCCGCTTGAGCAAGGTTATGATGCATCAGAACTTCCAAAATCTTGTGCAGCTCTTGATTATTATATCGGTAAAACTGAATATATCGGTAAAAATATTGGCTTTAAAATCCTTTCTCTTTTTATAGAACGATATATTGCTCAAAAATTTGATTATGTATTTGTTGATCCTGATAGCATTAATGTTAAAGCAATTCATGTCTATAAGAAAGCCGGATTTAAGGTAATTAAAAGAATCAGTAATGAGAGTATTACATGGATGATTAAAGATTTATAACTCTATGTACAATATTAGTATGGTTTACTTTTTATCAAATTCTTTCTTAATTGCTTCAATAGCTCTGGGATCTTTTTTTAAATAACTTACAAAATTATCAGATAATGTATCTGTCGTAATATCTAATATACCTTGCTTCATAGCATCAAAAACACGCAAAGCTAAATTAGCAGGGCTTTCTTTTTTTACTTTAATATCTTCAGCCATATCAGTATCAATAGGACCTGGATAAACACCAAAAACATGAATTGAATGTGAGTACATCATCATTTCTATTCTAATCGCCTGAGTCAAAGAATATAAAGCCGCTTTTGAAGCAGAATAAGTAACATGTACAGGAGAAGGATATAGCCCTCCGATAGAAATTATATTAACTATAGCACAATTATTATTTTTTATAAGATTTTCTGAAAAAGCATTTATAAGACGAAGCGGAGCAAAATAATTAACCTCTATCTCTTGGCGAGCTATTTTTTCATCATAATTGCGAATGCAACCGGTAAATCCCACCGCTCCGGCATTATTAACTAAAACTTGAGTATCATTTGCTATTTCGGCAACCCTTTGAACTTGCTCTAAATTAGTTACATCCAATTCAATTGGAACTACTTTTCCTTGAAACTTTGTAACTAGATCATCCAGTTGAGAAATGTGCCGTGCCGTAGCATAAACTTTTTTTGCTCCTCTTTTTATTGCTTCTTCAACAAGAGCTCGCCCTATACCTCTTTTTCGGTTAGCACCGGTTACAAAAATAACTAAATCTTTGACAGAGACTTTAGACATTTTTAGATTTCTTAAATAATGCTATACGTAATATATTAATAACAATCATGAAGTCAAATTATGTAAAGTTGTGTTTTTATATTAACACAAACCAAGTGATCTTAGTAAAGATTTTATTTTAATATTTATAAAAATTAAGGTAGATAGAAGGAGTTAAAAAATTTGCATTGCAAGCTTGGCAGCGACTTACTCTCCCATGCCTCAGGGCATAGTACCATTAGCGCTATGAGGTTTCACGTTCGAGTTCGGAATGGGATCGTGTGTTTCACTCATGCTATAACCACCAAGCTAGCAATACAAACTTTTTAAAGGTAAGTTTGTGATAGTTTGCTTCATTATATAGCTTAAAAAATAATTTTAGTATAAAAAAACTTTTTAGAGCTATACAACAAAACTGCTGTTTAGTTGATAAAGCTATATTTTACCTGATAACTTTGTGAGCAGATATAGAGGCTGTCAGTAAACAAAATTTAATCGGTAATTTAGTTTTTTTTTGCTGCAAATTGCAAGATTTTTTTTGAAATATGAATAACTATTTCTGCAAAAATCTTATCAATTTTCGCTAAAAAAACCCTTGAATTACCAATCAAAATTTATTTACTGACAGCCTCTTACATATTTATAGAATAAACACTATATGCATGCGTAATCTCACAGCAAAGTAAATCAATCGAGCTATTAGTATCAGTTAGCTACACGCATTACTGCGCTTCCACACCTGACCTATCAACGTGGTGGTCTTCCACGGCTCTAATGGGGAAGTCTAGTTTTGAGGTGGGTTTCCTGCTTAGATGCATTCAGCGGTTATCCCTTCCGTACTTAGCTACCCAGCTGTGCCGTTGGCACGACAACTGGTACACCAGGGGTACGTCCACCTCGGTCCTCTCGTACTAAAGGCAGATCCTCTCAAACTTCCTACACCCACGGCAGATAGGGACCGAACTGTCTCACGACGTTCTAAACCCAGCTCACGTACCACTTTAATCGGCGAACAGCCGAACCCTTGGGACCTTCTCCAGCCCCAGGATGTGATGAGCCGACATCGAGGTGCCAAACGATTTCGTCGCTATGGACGCTTGGAAATCATCAGCCTGTTATCCCCGGAGTACCTTTTATTCGTTGAGCGATGGCCCTTCCACTCGGGACCACCGGATCACTATGACCGACTTTCGTCTCTGCTCGTCTTGTCAGACTCGCAGTCAGGCTAGCTTATGCCATTGCACTCTAAAAGTTGATTTCCGACCAACCTGAGCTAACCATCGCGCGCCTCCGTTACTCTTTGGGAGGCGACCGCCCCAGTCAAACTACCCACCATGCATTGTCTCGGATCCTGATTCAAGGATCTCGGTTAGATGTCAAGAACCAAAAGGGTGGTATCTCAAGGGTGACTCCACAAAAGCTGACGCTTTCGCTTCGTAGTCTCCCACCTATCCTGCACATCTGATTCCTAACAACAGTGCAAAGCTATAGTAAAGGTTCACGGGGTCTTTCCGTCTGACCGCGGGAACTCCGCATCTTCACGGAGAATTCAATTTCGCTGAGTCGATACTGGAGACAGCGGGGAAATCGTTACGCCATTCGTGCGGGTCGGAACTTACCCGACGAGGAATTTCGCTACCTTAGGACCGTCATAGTTACGGCCGCCGTTCACTGGGACTTCAATTCAGAGCTTGCACCCCTCCTCTTAATCTTCCAGCACTGGGCAGGCGTCAGGCCCTATACTTCGTCTATTGACTTTGCAGAGCCCTGTGTTTTTAATAAACAGTCGCTACCCCCTAGCTTGTGCCACCTACAAATGGTTGCCCATATGCAGGTCATCTTTCTTCCGAAGTTACAGATGCAATTTGCCTAGTTCCTTCAGCATCGTTCTCTCAAGCGCCTTGGTATCCTCTACCTGTCCACCTGTGTCGGTTTCGGGTACGGTCTATAATGAAGGTGTTATTTCCTGGAAAATATTCACTGCACAATCAATCCAATAAGATTGTACAACTTTCTATTTTCGTCACATCCTTCAGGTTCAGGAATATTAACCTGATTCCCATCGATTACGCCTTTCAGCCTCACCTTAGGGGCCGACTAACCTTGCGCAGATTAACTTTACGCAAGAACCCTTGGACTTTCGGCGAGAATGTTTCTCACATTCTTTATCGCTACTTATGTCAGCATTCTCACTTCCGATACCTCCAGCAAACCTTACGGTTTACCTTCACAGGCTTACGGAACGCTCCGCTACCACTCACACCTATTGTGTGAATCCGCATCTTCGGTACATGACTTGAGCCCCGTTACATTGTTGGCGCAAGAAAACTTATTTAGACTAGTGAGCTATTACGCTTTCTTTAAATGATGGCTGCTTCTAAGCCAACATCCTAGTTGTTTTGGTCTTCTCACATCCTTTAACACTTAGTCATGATTTAGGGACCTTAGATGGCGGTCTGGGCTTTTTCCCTCTCGACTATGGACCTTAGCACCCATAGTCTGTCTGCTATGCTATACTCATCGGCATTCGGAGTTTGATTGAGTTTAGTAAGTCTGTGGGACCCCCTAGCTCATTCAGTGCTCTACCTCCGATGGTAACCGCTATAACGCTCTACCTAAATAGATTTCGCGGAGAACCAGCTATATCCGAGTTTGATTGGCCTTTCACCCCTAACCACAGCTCATCCCCTACTTTTTCAACAGTAGTGGGTTCGGTCCTTCAGCGGATTTTACTCCGCTTTCAACCTGGCCATGGCTAGATCACTCGGTTTCGGGTCTAATTCATCTAACTATAAACGCCCTATTCAGACTCGCTTTCGCTACGCCGACACCTAACGGCTTAAGCTTGCTAGATAACCTAAGTCGCTGACCCCTTATACAAACGGTACGCCGTCACAAGACATAAAATGCTTGCTCCGACTGCTTGTAAGCATTTGGTTTCAGATACTATTTCACTCCCCTTGTCGGGGTACTTTTCACCTTTCCCTCACGGTACTTGTTCACTATCGGTCACTAGAGAGTACTTAGGCTTAGAGGGTGGTCCCCCTATGTTCAGACAGGATTTCACGTGTCCCGCCTTACTCAAGGACTTCAAACTTTTTACCTATACGGGACTATCACCCTCTACGGTCAACCTTTCCATGTTGTTTTAGTTATTTTTTTGAAGCCACTGGCCTGGTCCGCGTTCGCTCGTCACTACTAACGGAGTCTCGGTTGATGTCCTTTCCTCCGGCTACTTAGATATTTCAGTTCGCCGGGTTTGCTTCATATAGCTATGTATTCACTATACGATACCTAATAAATTAGGTGGGTTTCCCCATTCGGAAATCTTCGGATCAAAGCTTATTCGCAGCTCCCCGAAGCTTATCGCAGCGTATTACGTCCTTCGTCGCCTTCTAATGCCAAGGCATCCACCAAATGCTCTTATTATATTTACTTACGCTTTTTACTTGAGATTACACGATGCATACAGAATTAATTTCACAATTATGTTTCAGTATCTACTCACGATATAAATTTTTATTATCGCGGTGTGTATTTAGTTTTTAGCTTTATCAACTTTTTAAACAGCTACAAAGTTTTTGTTTTTAACCTTGTGTGATGATTTTATATATAGAATTTCGAGGCTTGTCAAACACTATTTTAAATATTTTTTAAATTTATTTTTGTACAACCCCGCAAAACTCCGATTTTTACCCTTATACCTTATAATAATAAAACCTTATTTCGTTATTCTTAAAGGCATCCCGCTTATTTTTAAATCCTTTTCTAAGCGTACCACAAGAAAAATTAATATTACCGCTTTGAGCCGTATCCGGTCCTTCGAGCTTTATTTTCTCTACATCTTTATTGCTCGGAATAACTATAGAAGTATGTCCGGCTCTTTATAATATTACTATTTTTATATGTAGCTACTACCAAATATCCTTGATTGGCAAATTTTTGTGCTTGGACAAAATTACTATCCCGATCTTTATTTTTAATATAGCTCCATCCGTTCTTTGATCCTTCCGTTTCATACCATTCAACTTGCTTATTTGATAAAGCCGGGATGAATTCGTTATCTTCCGGATGAGGAGGTAATGATTTGTTCGGTAAACCTAAAGCATTTGCTGCGGCATACACGAAACAGCTACAATGCGTTAAACGTTTTAGCTTAGGCGAATCATATTTAGCTGTTTCTTCCGATAATGTTTCCCCGGTTTTACAATTTATTACATTTCCTTTTTGCCATTTTTCTTGAACATTCAAGGAATTTATTACTTCCAAATTTTTCTTCGCAGTTTCTGATATATTTTCCCCTAATGCGGTAATATTAACGCATAATAAGCAAGTTATTATTAGTTTTAGAATTTTAGTCATTATTTTTCTCATATTAATTTTTGCAAACCCTATATACAACATCTATTTATCTAATTCAACTATTAATTGCAAATATTTTTATATTTATTTGTTGATAGACGAAGTTTAATTTGGAAAAGAGGAATCGACTTTGAAGCTTATAACCTCAGCGTACATATAGTACGTGAGGATTATAAGCGAAAAGTAACGCCGCCAATTTTTCAAATTAAACGAGTGTATATACCTATGTTTCTTGACAAATGCTAGGCTTTTATATATGCTCCTTTGTACGCAAAGCACCCGTAGCTCAATTGGATAGAGTACATGACTACGGATCATGAGGTTAGGGGTTCGACTCCTCTCGGGTGCGCCACTCGCTAGTTTTCGGTATTTCTACAAAGACATCAAACGGTGAATGCAGCATAAACAGGGGCTTTTCAGGCTTTAGTTTCAGGTTAGCAAATACTAAATTTACTAAATTCCTTTTTTTCTCAATAGTCGAACCTATGAAGTTCTGATAAGCGTCAGATGCCAGTTCTACTAAGGTAATCAGCATTTTAGTAAAACTATCGTCAGCTTTATTAAGGGCTTCGATTTCTTTTATATTATCTTCTCGTTTTTGTTTCAATTCTAGGCACTGCGTTGGAAAATAAAGTTATTTGTATTTTTAGATATTTTTGATGCATTCCGTTTCGTTTTGAGAATTGAGAGCATCAAAAACCTATAAATATAATGATTTTAACTTAACCGATAAGAGCAAAAAGCGAAATATACTACTATACTATTTTGCAGAAGTAGAATTCATCATATTCATTATGCTTTCCTAAAGCAGTAATATCTTGATTAGAACTTACCTGATATGATATTAAAAAATTTTGTGTTTCCTGAGAAACCTGTGGCATATCTTGCGGTTTTTTACCTTCAGCATTTTCTATGTCACGAGATGCACGGTTATCTAATAATAATTTTATCACATCATATTGGTTCATACATGCAGCTTTATGTAAAGGAGTAGAAAGACAATTATTTTGTTGATTAATATTTGCTCCTTGCTTAACTAAATATGGAATAACTTTGTTAAAATTCAAATTATCTAAAGCATGATATATAATCCCTGATCCGAACTTATCTACAACATTTATATTTATCCTATTGTCAATAAAATATCTCTCTATTTCACCTAATCTTAGTGAAGCTATGTTATAAAGTAGTTTATAGCTCATAATATTATCAATTAATATTTGTAATAAACTATCTGGCAATTTATCTGGTCGATTATCATAAAAATCAATTATTTTTTTAATTAGTTCTTCTTCTGTCATATATAACTTTTGGATTTAAATTTGCTAAATTATGAATACTACTAATAAATTAATAAGTAAAATATTTTTTAAAGCCAAAGTAAATTATATAGTAAAAAAGTTGAAGTTTGTGACAGGGGCGTTAGGGTAAGTGCCTATAATAATAGGGGCATTGCTAACTAAAGAGAGATAATAATAAACAGCTCGATGTCATCACGTGAAGTCGTTGTTGCGTGGATACCGGAGTCGTCATTGCGAGGAGCGAAGCGACGCGGCAATCCAGAAAAATAATAAAAAAATGCTATAAATTAGCATTTTTTACTGGATTGCTTCGTCAATTACTTCGTAATTTTCCTCGCAATGACGGAAAAACCGATCCACGCAACAAAGCCTCCCGTGAATAAATCACTCTTTCTTTTCTTCCTCTTGCTGTTTAAACCAAAGTTCTGCGTAATAACCTTTCTGCCCAAGTAAGTTTTTATGATTGCCCTGCTCAACTATATAGCCGTTATCTAATACGATAATCTCGTCTGCATCGATAATTGTCGATAATCTATGAGCTATGATTAAAGTAGTGTGACGCTCTGATATTTCTTTAAGGCTTGCTTGAATTAACTTCTCGGTTTTAGTATCAAGCGAACTTGTTGCCTCATCGAAAACATATATTGACGGATTTTTTAGGATAGTCCTTGCGATCGCTATTCTCTGCTTCTCACCTCCCGAAAGCTTTAAACCCCGCTCCCCTACTTGAGTATCGTAACCTTCAGGTAAACGGCTAATAAACTCGTGGATATGAGCATTTTTTGCGGCTGCTATAACTGCGTCATAGCTTGCAGCATTATTACCGTATGCGATATTATAATATATAGTATCGTTAAATAAGACGGTATCTTGCGGCACAATCCCGATAGATTTACGAAGCGAACCTTGCGTAACCTCTCTTATATCTTGACCGTCTATAGTAATATTGCCGCTGCTAATATCATAAAATCTAAAAAGCAATCGTGAGATAGTAGACTTACCCGCCCCGCTACTACCGACTATTGCAAGAGTTTTACCGCTCTTGATCGTAAAGCTTATATTATGCAAAATAGGACGCTCAGGGTTATAAGCAAAGCTAACATTTTCAAAAGCGACTTCACCTTTTGATATAGTCAGCTCCTTGGCATTCGCAGCATCTTGCACCTCTTCCGGAATATCAAGCAGATTAAACATATCTTCCATACTAACCAATGCGTTTTTAATTTCACGGTAAGCAAAACCAAGGATAGATAACGGAATTGATAGCTGAAAAAGGTAGGTATTGACCATGATTAAATCACCGACGGTCATTTTACCTTGATTTATATGGGTTGCCGAAAGTATCATAAGGCTAACTAGCCCCAGTGATATTATAATATCTTGACCTATATTTAGAATAGAAAGGCTATTAGTAGTTTTAGTAGCCGATATTTCATAAATTTGTAAAGCTTCATTAAATTTTACTGCCTCATACTCTTCATTGCCGAAATATTTAACGGTCTCGAAATTTAGTAAACTATCTATTGCCCTATTATTGGCAGTATTGTCGCTTTGATTCATTTCACGGGCAAAAGAAATACGCCAAGTACTAATTAGGAAAGTAAAAATAACGTAAATAATCATGGTTACTAAAATAGTAACGGCAAACCATATACCGTAAATATACCAAAGTATGCCGCTTACAAGGATGATTTCAACACTTGTTGGAAAAATATTAAACAAAGAATAACGTAGTACTGATTCAATACCTTTAGTACCACGCTCGATTGATCTGCTTAAACCACCTGTTTTTCTAGTAATATGAAAACGCATACTTAAATTATGCATATGCCTAAAGACATTCAGGGCAACAAGCCTAGTCGCTCTATGCCCTACTTTTGAGAAAATGATATTTCGTGACTCGTTAAATATCGCAACACATATTTTAGTCCCGCCATATGCAATAATTATGCCGATAATAACCAAAAGGGCTAAATTATTATTTAAACCGTCTATGACATATTTATAAACGATCGGCACAAAAATATTTATGACTTTAGCGAGTAGCAGACAGATTAGAGAAGCAACGATACGCAGACGTATGTTAAAATCCCTCGACCATAAATAAGGTAGTAGTAGAGAGAATGGGTTTTTGTGATTGTTGTGATTAGACATTATTATCCGGTGTCATACCGCGACTTGATCGCGGTATCCAAAAATTTATTTTAAAAATTCTACGTATAAATCTTCCCAATTAGGATTACTAGAATTAATTAAATCTAATTTCCATTTTCTTTTATATTCTTTTAAACGTTTTTCACGACCAATTGCAAGGTTTATATCATTAAACTGCTCAAAATAAACTAATTTATCTATATCGTATTTTGTCGTAAAACCTTTGATTATTTTTTGCTTATGCTGCCAAATACGCTTTATAATATCAGAAGTAACTCCAACATATAAAGTGCCGTTACATTTATTAGAAAGTATATAAACGTAGTATTCTTTCATTTTATAAATTATTTTTTTGGATCCCGCGATCAAGTCGCGGGATGACAAAGGCGGGGTAACACTGGCGGTTTTAAGCCCCGGCAGCGGGCATATTCTTCTTCGGCTGATTCTCTAACAACTTATTTAATCTTCCTGCTTCTTCAAGCTCAAATAAATCATCACAACCGCCTATATGTACATTATCTATAAATATTTGCGGTACGGTTTTTTTACCGCCGGCTTTTTTAATTAATTGATCTTTTTGCTCATTAGTAAAATTACTAACCTCTATTTCTTGGTAAGCAACGTTTTTCTCATCAAGCAACCCCTTAGCTTTGATGCAATAAGGACAATGAGCAAGAGTATAGATAATAATCGTGTGTAATATAGCTTTATTCATAATGTTGTACTCTTTTTTTGAATTTTAATATATTATCTTAAACTATAGTTTCTAAAGCAAGTAAAAAGCGATGACTAACTTTTCTATTATGTCGGATTACAAACCGGCGGGCGATCAACCAAGAGCAATTGATGAGATCATAAAGGAATTAAAGAGGAATGCACGCTCACAAATGTTGCTTGGTATTACGGGTTCGGGTAAAACTTTTACCATGGCAAATATTATAGAGAGAACCAATCGCCCTACTCTTATAATGGCACATAATAAAACGCTTGCTGCCCAAATCTATTCAGAAATGAAGTCGATTTTTCCAAAAAATGCCGTTGAGTATTTTGTATCATATTATGATTATTACCAACCGGAAGCTTATATACCCAAAACCGATGTGTTTATAGAAAAGGATTCTTCGATTAACGAGCAGATTGATTTAATGCGGCATTCAGCCACGAGATCGTTATTGGAACGCCGTGACGTGATCGTTGTTTCGTCTGTTTCTTGTATTTACGGTCTTGGCTCACCTGATTTATACTACCAAATGACGGTTACTCTAGAACCCGGTAAAATTTATCCTCGTGATAAGCTACTCAATGATTTGGTAAATTTGCAATATGAGCGTAACGATATCGGTTTTGAACGTGGTTGTTTTAGAGTTAAAGGCGATAATGTCGATGTTTTCCCTTCCCATTATAGCGATAAGGCTTGGCGTTTATCGTTTTTCGGGAATGAGCTGGAATATATTCATGAGTTTGATCCGCTAACGGGCGAGAAACTTGTTAAACTCGACAAGGCTATAATTTACGGTAATTCGCACTTTGTAATGCCGAAAGAAACAGTAAATCAAGCGATATCTGAAATAGAAGAAGAACTACAAAAGCGTCTTGAATTCCTAAAGTCACAAGATAAATTGCTAGAAGCACAAAGGTTAAATCAACGTACCCA
Source organism: Rickettsia endosymbiont of Pyrocoelia pectoralis (assembly GCA_020404425.1). Lineage (GTDB taxonomy): Bacteria > Pseudomonadota > Alphaproteobacteria > Rickettsiales > Rickettsiaceae > Rickettsia. Next base: position 4,506 of record DYDX01000021.1, on the reverse strand, counting down.
GTATGATCTTGAGATGCTAACGGAAACGGGAAGCTGCAAAGGTGTTGAAAATTATTCTAGGTTCTTTACCGGACGCAATGTTGGCGAACCTCCTCCCACCTTATTTGAGTATTTACCGAAAGATGCATTATTATTCGTAGATGAAAGCCACGTATCCGTACCGCAAATTAGAGCAATGTATAACGGCGACCGTGCAAGGAAAGAAGTGCTGGTAGAACATGGATTTCGTTTGCCGTCCGCTCTTGATAATAGACCTTTGAAATTTGAGGAATGGGAAAATTTCAGACCGCAAACGGTTTTTGTATCGGCAACACCGGGACCTTTCGAATTACACGAGACAGACGGCAAAGTAGTTGAGCTGATCATTAGACCTACGGGCTTGCTTGATCCTGAATGTATTATAAAGCCCGCGACTAATCAAGTTGAGGATTTAATAGGCGAAATTCAAAGCACCATCGCAAAAGGTTTCCGAGTTTTAGTCACCACCTTAACAAAAAAAATGGCAGAAGATTTAACCACTTATTTGCAGGAACTTAAATATAAAACTTCCTACTTACACTCCAACGTCCATACATTAGAGCGTATTGAGATTTTGCGGGATTTAAGACAAGGAACTATCGATATTTTAGTCGGTATTAACTTACTGCGTGAGGGCTTAGATATACCGGAATGCGGTTTAGTTGCAATACTTGATGCCGATAAGGAAGGGTTTTTACGTTCGGAAGTATCGCTGATACAAACAATAGGAAGAGCTGCAAGAAATAGCGAAGGCAGAGTAATACTTTATGCCGATAAAATGACCAAATCTATCGATAAAGCTATGAGCGAAACTTCACGTAGAAGACTCATACAGCAAGAACATAATGAAAAACACGGGATCACGCCTAAAACGATCAACCGTACTATCCATGCTTTAGCAGAACTTGAAAAAGTAGGGAATAAACTCGATAAAAAGCAAGCACATACTTTATTTGATAATCCTGCTAAGTTAAAAGCCCATATCGAGAAATTAAAGAAAGAGATGCTTAAAGCCGCAAGTAACCTTGAGTTCAAACAAGCCGCAAAACTCCGTGATCAGCTGAAGACGCTAGAGGAAGCAGCACTGGAGTTGAGTTAAAATGTCATACCGTGGCCCCGCCACGGTATCCAGAAAAAATATTTAATACAATAAACATATAAAAATAAATTTTTATATGTTTTTACTTAATCCCGTGAATAAATCACGAGATGACAGCAAAAGTCTATTCTAGATCCAACAAAAATCCTAATCTATTACCTATAGTAACATCTATGTGCGATGCAGTAGGGGGGAGGTTTTTGATATCCATTTCTACATATACCGATTGCTTCGCCGGAATTTGTGCTTGTAACTTAATAATTGATACGCAATCTTCTAACACATGTTTATTCTTATCCATGACTTTAACTTTGATCAAAGGTTTAGAAATTAAATAATCTGAATTGTTAGACAATTTATATAATATCTTTGAACCGCCGTAAGACTTTCCTAAATGCACTTCTTCCATTTTCAACTTATTATACTTATCTAAAAATCCAAAACCGTCGATAAATAATATAGCTAAACAAACAATTATAAAACAACTCCATATTAAAGAAAAAAGATTATTTTTCTTAGGCTTAGGAGGTGTATAAGGTAAAATAACCGGCACGTTAAAGCTTTGATTACTATATCCGTTTTTGATAGGAGTTGTAATCGGCTCCGAACTTATTTTATTTTCGAAATCACTTAATTTGCTAGCATTATAGTCTAATTTTTGATACCAAATATGACTGCATTTTGAACATTTTACTCGTCGTCCGTTAATACCTATTTGATTATTTGAGACAATAAATTTTGTTTGACAATTAGGACAAGCAATATACATAGTAAATTTTATTATATTTGACTTAATGATAAAGTTATTTATAATTTTTAGCAACAAAACAGTGAAAAGAAATGTTCCCATATATTAAAGAAATAGAAGAAGCTTGGCAAATAAAGGACAAACTATCCGAAAATCAGCTACAACTTACGATTTTAAAAAAGATTCTTCCTGAATTTATAGAAAGCTTAAATACCGGTACTATTCGTGTTTGCGAGAAACAAGAAAATAGCTGGCAGGTTAATGAATGGGTAAAAAAAGCTATATTACTGTATTTTATGACAACCGAATCACGGCTTTATAACAATAATTATAGTAGTTGGTATGACAAAGTTGCCCCTAAATTTCCTTTCGATACCGAGCTTGATCAATTTAAAGAAGCCGGAATACGCAAAGTCCCCGGAGCTTTTGTTAGAACCGGTACTTACATTGCTAAAAACGTCATAATTATGCCCTCTTTCATAAATATCGGAGCTTATATAGATGCAGGAACAATGATCGATACATGGGCTACTATCGGATCTTGTGCTCAAATCGGAAAAAACTGCCATATCTCAGGCGGAACAGGAATCGGTGGAGTATTAGAACCGCTGCAAGCAAAACCGGTTATTATTGAAGATAATTGCTTTATTGGTGCAAGATCGGAAATAGCCGAAGGCGTTATAGTAGAAGAAGGAGCAGTAATTAGCATGGGTGTTTTTATAGGTAGCTCTACGAAAATCATTTATAGAGATAGCGGCGAGATTATCTACGGTAGAGTACCGACTTACTCTGTAGTAGTACCGGGAGTGCTGCCTGCTAAAGAAGCTGATAGACCAGGGCTTTATTGTGCGGTAATCGTAAAACAAGTCGATAAAAACACGAGAGCTAAAGTGAGTATCAATGAGTTATTGAGAAGTTAAGTGGTTTAGAGATTATCAACACCAAGAATAGATATATGTTACGTGAATCCGTTCTACCACCGTCATCCCGCAACTTGATTGCGGGATCCAGTAACATATAAAAAATTTAATTTTTTATATGTTTATTTTGTTAAATATTTTTTCTGGATACCGTGGACAAGCCACGGTATGACGCTGAGCGGGTTTTTATCTACGCAGCATCTACGTAAGAATACTTACTCCTTATACTGTCAATCTTGGCACTATATAGCTATGCAGCATTAATCCTTTATCGGTTAGGTAAATATTCTCATCTAGCCTAATTAAATCTAGTTTTTGATAATGCTGCAAATTATTCATATCTAAAATATCTTCTAATTTCGCTTCTATTTTCTGCTCTAACGTCTTAATATTTATCCCTTTGCTAAGGCGTAAACCCATCATTAAAATTTCTTCAATCATCTCTTGCTTGGTTAACTGTGCATTAGTCTGAATACCGTTACCTTTATTATTTACCGTTTCCAGCCATTTTTCCGGTTTATGCCACATCATAATTGCCGATACTGCAATCGGATCTTCACTTATACTCAAATGATTTGAGTATATTCTGCTATGAGCTCCCGGTCCTATACCTAAATAATTATTATAGTTCCAGTAGGTCAAATTATGTACGCATTCCTGCCCTTTGTTAACATAATTGGATATTTCATATCTATAATATTTTTGGGATTCTAGATAATCATTTGTCCATTCATACATTTCAGCTGCTAAGTCTGAATTCGGTAGGATTAAATTACCGTCATGAAATAATTTATAAAACGGAGTTCCTTTTTCTATAGTTAATTGATAAAGCGAAATATGACCTGTAGCAAGGCTCATCGCCTGAGTTAGTTCTTGCTGCCAATCATTTAATGTTTGATTTTCTCGTGCATATATTAAATCAAACGAGACTCTTGAAAAAATTTTATTTGCTGCTTCAATAGTTTTAATAGCCTGCAAAGAATCGTGAGTTCTACCGAGCCTCTTTAAGTCGTCTTCCTTTAAAGATTGCACACCTATAGAAACACGATTAACACCTGCTGCTCTAAACTCTTTAAATTTTTCCGTTTCAAAAGATGTCGGATTAGTCTCAAGCGTTATCTCTGTTTGCTCATCTATTATCGCTAAACTGCTGATCTTATTTATTATACCTTCAACGGTTTTCGGATTCATTAAGGAAGGAGTACCGCCGCCAAAAAAAATAGATTTTATATATTTATTCTGAATAATATGTTTAAAATATTCTATTTCTTTTTTATAGGATATAAGCCAATAATCATGATCTACGCTATTTGCTACATGAGAATTAAAATCACAATAAGGGCATTTCGACAAACAAAAAGGCCAATGAATGTAAATACTTAAATTATTAGCCACAGTTTTCATATTTTATATTTTTGACAAAATATACACAATTTACTTCAATTTCTCAATTTCTTCTTTTTTTAAATTAGTATAATTTATAATTTTTTCTAGAGGTTCTTTATCTATTAACATTTTTTTAGCTAAAGTAACTTTTTCTTTTTTCATTTTAATATTAGCTAGTCTTGTGCCTTTCTGTATACCTTTCTTTAATCCCTCTTCTATACCTTTTAGCTCCCAGCTACGTGCTATGCTTACCATAATTTTCTCTTTCTAAATCTGCTTTAGATAATTCTGTGATTTTTATAATAGATTCTAAAGACATGCCTTCTTTTAGCATT
>DYDX01000020.1 GCA_020404425.1 Rickettsia endosymbiont of Pyrocoelia pectoralis | reverse complement strand
TCAATTTGGAAAAGAGCAAGGAGTTTGCACGCCGAGGAGCGGAGCGTACTATAGTACGTGAGCATCTGAGGACTTACAAAGACGACATGCAGCTAAATTCAAAAAGCTTCAGACAAGATGAATTTAAAGGTGAGCCTGCGGAACCGTGAGCAAAGGCAAATCCTGTAAAATTCGCTTGTATCAAGTTTTTTGAAATAGCTGTAGCCAATTTTCAAATTCTTGCTGAGTATACTAATCAATTTACTATAAAATCCGGTAGTAGGCTAAAATATGGCCTTAATCATTCAAAAATTCGGCGGCACTTCTGTTGCAAATATCGAAAGAATAAAAAAAATCATTCCTATTATTAAATCCGAGCTAGACAATAATAACAAAGTAATTGTTGTAGTTTCAGCCATGGCAGGGGTTACTAATAGCCTTGTTACTTTATGTAATGAAGCATCAAGTCTTAATAATCCTCGTCAGCTTGCAGAATATGATGCGGCACTTTCGAGCGGTGAAATAGTTACGGCTGCATTGCTCGCTCTTGCTCTTCAGGAGGAAGGGATAAGTGCAAGATCGGTTTTTGCTTGGCAGTTACCGATTTTAACTGATAATAATCACGGCAAAGCTTTAGTTAAATCAGTTGATACTATATTGCTAAATGAATGTCTGCAGCATGGTACTATTCCTATAATTGCCGGTTTTCAGGGTGTAAATGATCATAACAGAGTATCGACTTTAGGCAGAGGCGGCTCTGATACTACCGCTGCTTTAATTGCAGCTGCCGTAAAAGCAGATAGATGCGATATTTATACCGATGTAGAAGGAATATTTGCCGTTGACCCGAGAATTGTATCAAAAGCAAAAAAGATAAATAAAATAGATTTTTCTGAAATGCTGGAACTCGCATTAAGCGGAGCAAAAGTATTACATCCACGGGCAGCTGAAATAATAATGAAATATCAGATAGATACACGTATTTTATCGACATTTGCACCAAAGTCGGATGGTACATTAATTACTTTAAAAAATAAAACGATGGAAACTAAGGTTATCAGCGGTATTACTTCTAATAAAAATTTATTACATATATCTGTAGAGAGTGCTAAATTAAATCTTATTCAGCTTACAAGCATAATAGCACAAAATGATATTCATATTGAATTAATGCAAGAAGTAGTATCTAAAGAATATGATTTTATTACAAGCTTATCCGATAAAAATAGCTTGCAAGCATTATTAACTAATTTGAAGAATAATAATCAAATAAATAATTTTACCTTTAACACAGAGGTTGCTACGATATCCGTTATAGGGCATGGAATTAAAAATGATCATAAATTACTCGAAATAATATTAGATCAATTAGCAAAAGATAATATAAATATTCGAATGGTACAAATATCGGAAATTAAGCTTACTCTATTAGTAAATGATAAAGAAGTAGAAAAAACAATTTGTAATCTATATAATCTTCTAGAAATACCTCAAGTAATCCACTAATAGCCCAAATTTATTGCTTACATTATAAATTATCTTCTATTTACCATTTATTGGTTATATATTAATAAACAGTCTTAAAAATATAAATTTTGACTCTTATGAGAGTGAGTATTGACAGGAAAAAACAATGGATGAAAATTTAGGAAGTAATAGAGATAATTTAAAAAAATTTGTACAAAAAATATTAACGGAAGAAAATATTAGCTCATATGAATTAAGTAAGAGAACCGGAACTAACGAAACTTTATGGAAGAATCTTTTAGATGATCGTATAAAAATGCCTGATAGCGGGGCAGTGGTCGCTCTTGCCGATTATAAGAAAGTGCCGTTAGATGAAACTGTCGGCAGAGATATTATTAAGGAAAGAGAATTAAAAGCATCCAAAACAATTCCTAAAACAGAAACAAAATTACCGTCATTTATAGCCGGATTATCACCGGAAACATTACAGTCTATTGAGAGTATAAAAAAATCTGCACCGTCTTTAGTGCTTAATGAAGATGCAGCAAAATATAAAGGACCGGCTCAAAAAAAATCTTTTGTAGAGCAAGAACAAGCTAGAAGAGCTAATAAATCTAGGGAAAAATCACGCTAAATAAATAAAATGTTTCATAATATTGACCCAAATATAAAACCCAAAGGTTTATCTGATATTTTAAAGTGGAAAATAACTGCCAAAAGATCCGAATGGTCAGTATTGCCTGAACTTACCTCCTTTGATATCCCTCCAACTAAAATAGCTAGCAGTCAAGAATTAAGGGTAAGCTATGTAGGACATGTTACTTTTTTAATCCAAATTGGCGGCTTAAATATTTTAACCGATCCGGTATGGTCTGACCGTGCTAGCCCCTTTACGTTTGCAGGTCCAAAACGGATAGTAAAACCAGGCATTAATTTTGCAGATTTACCGAAAATAGATTTTATTTTAATAAGCCACAATCACTATGATCATTTAGATATTAAGACTATTAAGGATTTGTGTTTGCGGGATAATCCTAAAATTATCACGCCGCTAATGAATGATAAAATAATAAAGAAACATATCGATAAAGCAGAAATCATTACTTTAGGGTGGGGTGAGTCTTACAAAGAATTCTTTCTAGAGTCGGCACAACATTGGTCGGCTCGCGGTCTATTCGATAAAAACAAAGCATTATGGGGAACTTTTATTATTAGAACCGGAATAGGTGATATTTGTTTTATAGGAGATTCTGGTTATAATATTGATATCTTTAAAGAAATCGGGGAAAAATATAATATTTTCTTAAGCCTTATTCCAATCGGTGCTTATTCCCCTAGATGGTTTATGAAACCTGTACATATGAATCCTGAAGAAGCAGTACTTACTCACTTAGATTTGCGTTCTAAATTTTCTATAGCTAGCCATTTTGATGTCTTCCAGTTAGCCGATGAGCCTTACGGTCAAGCCGTTGCTGAGTTAAAACAAGCTATAGAGAAGCATAATATACCGGATGATAGATTTATTATCCCGAAAGTTAGCGATTTCTTTTTCTTTGCTCAGTAAAATAGGTTTTATTATTTTTCTGGATTGCTTCGTCAATTACTTCGTAATTTTTTCGCAATGACGGATAAAAATTATCCATGCAACAAAACCTACGGCTGCTTGCAATGATGATGAGGTATTCACGCAACAACGCCACACTTTTGCGGGAATGACATAGAACGAAACTATCCTATACTCACAATAGCGGATCGCAATAATAAAAAATATAGGAGTTTTAAGATTAGTGGTGCCGGATATCGGATTTGAACTGATGACCTACCGCTTACAAGGCGGTTGCTCTACCACTGAGCTAATCCGGCATATTTAGGAATGATTTTTATTAGATGTCGTCCCGTGATTTATTCCATAGTACCGGACAATTTTTGTTTTATGTCATTCCTGCGTAGGCGGGAATCCAGTTAATTAAAGCTTTAGAAAAAGCTTTAATTAAAAAAACAATCTAATAAAAAAATCTTTGAAATCAAGATTTTTTTAGCCTGGATCCCGTGGACAAGCCACGGTATGACAAGGTGAAAATGATCCACACAATAATTATACTACAGATTGACACTATTCGAACAAGCTTTAGAATTTAAGCTTCTTTAGCTTCTTTTTTACTTGGTTTAGCTTTGCGGTTTTTTAACTTAATTTCCATCTCTTTTTTTACTTTGTCAGGAAGAGCAATGCCGGCTTGTTCAATAAACTTTGCTACTCTTTCAGTAGGTTTAGCACCTGTATTAAGCCAATATTCTACACGGTCTGCTTTTAAAACCACACGCTCACTATTATCACTTGTTAGCATTGGGTTATAAGTTCCGACTTTTTCTAAAAAATCACCGTCACGTGGTGCTGTTGCGTTAGCTACTACTACACGATAAAAAGGACGCTTCTTAGCACCGCCTCTAGCTAAACGAATTTTTACTGCCATATGTTACTTCAATTATTTTATTTTTTCTTCTTTAAAAAGAACATGCTTCCTTACTTTTGGATCGTATTTACGAAAAGAAAGCTTCTCTGTTTGGGTTTTTGGGTTACGCTTTTTTACTGAAAAAAAACCTGTGCCTGCAGTACTTACTAGCCTTACCAAAATATTTTTATTTTTTTTTGCCATTTGCTAATCGCCTAAATCAAGATATTATTTAATATTCTAAGTAGAGCAGAATAAAACGAAATTATAAAATAGTCAAGAGAAATCCCGCACGATATAGAATTTTCATTTAAAATGTAAGTAGACGAAGTTTAATTTGGAAAAGCGAGAAGTAACGCCGCCAATTTTTCAAATTAAACGAGTATACTATGCCCATTTTACTTCGGGCGGTAGCGACATTAAAATAGCCTCTACATTCCCGTCAGTCATTAAGCCGAACTTAGTGCCTCTGTCGTATAATAAGTTAAATTCTACATATCTACCGCGTCTTATAAGCTGGTGTTCTTTCTGCTCTTTTGTCCAAGGCAAAAATAGCTTATTTCTAACGATTGCGGGATATACCGATAATAAAGCTTTCCCTACATCCCTAGTAAAAGAAAAATCTTGCTCAAAATCACCGCTATTTAAGTAATCGTAAAATATGCCGCCTATTCCTCGTGGTTCATTTCTATGTTTTAAGTAAAAATATTCGTCACATTGCTTTTTGAATTTAGGATAGTAATTAGAATCATATTTATCACATGCCTTTTTAAAAGCTGCATGGAACTTTGCCGTTTCAGTTTCTTCTGGATAAAAAGGAGTTAAATCTCCGCCGCCGCCAAACCAATTTTTTGATGTTTCTATATAACGGGTATTAAAATGTACTGCCGGAATAAGCGGTGATTTAAGATGGGCTACCAACGATATACCGGTAGCATAAAACTCTCCTGTTGCTTCCGCTCCGGGAATCTCGGCACGAAATTCCGGTGAAAATTCACCGAATACGGTCGATATATTAACGCCGACTTTTTCAAACACTTCCCCTTTCATTATAGACATAACACCGCCCCCGCCACCGGCACGTTGCCAGTTTGAACGGACAAATTTACCGGCTTTTAAACCTTTCTCTTGTGCATATTCTTCCTCAATCCTCTCAAATTCCGCACATAATAAATTGCGTAAATCGGCAAACCAACTACTTGTTATTTTTCTATTTTCTATATTCATAATTATTTAATAAGTTATATATTATCTTTCTCATCATATACATAATAATTAAAAATAAGCTTGCAATAATCATGATGTAAAAAGCTGGAGCGTAAAACAAACCTGTATGCTCAACAAGCCAGCGAGAAATAATCGGCGAAGTACCCCCGAATATAGCTATTGCAAAATTATAACTGAAAGCAACGCCGGTAAATTTTTGCTCAGGCGTAAATAGAGAAATAACGAATATGTAGGCTGTGCCTGCTATACTTCCTGCAAGTATACCAAGGATTGTAAGAGCTAGAAGTTGCTGCCACATTTCTTCCGCCGACATAAGTAGCATGGTCGGTAGAATTAGCACTAAGATAGCTATTCCAATCAGCATAATCATCTTAAATTTGCCTATAATATCAGCAGTGCCGCCGGCAATCGGCATCGCAACCATCGCAATAAATAAACTATAAGCCGAATATGCTAACGCAACACTATTATTAAAATGCATAACGTTAAAATAAAAAACATTTATATATGTTTTTACTAAATACATAATGCTGCTTGCTATAGTGCCGATACATATAGTTAAAAACATCGATTTCCAAGCGGTTTTAATAACGTTAGAAAAAGGAGCTTTAAGAACTTTTTTCTTTTTCTCGAGCATTTTAAAGATAGGCGTTTCAGAGACACGTAACCGAAGATAAAAACCTCCAAGCCCCATAAATCCGCCAAGTAAAAAAGCAAACCGCCAAGCAAAATCAACATGGGAGAAATAACGATCTATGATAATACCGACAAATAAGGCAATTAAAGTACCGACGATATTTGATCCATGCACTAAACCCGCCGTAAAGCCGGGTCTTAAGTTTTGGCGATGTTCTAAAAGAAAAATAGCAGCTCCCGTCCCTTCACCGCTAATACAAAGCCCTTGAATAAGCCGCATTATAACTAATGTCACAGGGGCATAAACCCCAATGCTCGTATATGAGGGGATTAGCCCCATAATAAAAGTTGGGATGGTCATGCCGAGCATTGATATTATTAAGGCAATACGCCTACCGTATCTATCACCGATATAACCGAATAATATACCGCCGATAGGTCTTGTTAAAAACCCAACGGCAAATACGGCAAGACTTAAAATAATCTGTACAAATTCCGATTCACCCGGAAAAAAAATCCGTCCGATAATAAGGGAAAAAACAGAATATACCGTAAAATCATAATATTCGAGTATATTACCTGAAATAGCAGATAAAAAAATGAATTTAGATCTATTCATCGAGTTTTAAATAACTTAATTACTAATTAGTTATTATAGACAAGTTACATCATTTATAAAGTGTAATTTGTAATATTATAATTTACCCTTTATGATATTAAATTTTTTACTATTATTAAGATAGATGATATTTATAGGTATTTATGAAATATAGCTATAGTACTACGAAAGATTATGAAAAAAAGCTAAAGAAATATGATAAAGCAATAAAGCAAAATCCGAATAATGCGAATATGTATTTTAATAAAGGAGTATTATTGGAAGAGTTAGGAGATTACGAAGTTGCAATTAAATTATATAATAAAGCATTAAAATTAGATCCTAATAATTTTGAGTCACATGTTAATAAAGGAGCTGCTTTATCTAGCTTGAAAAGATATAAATTAGCAATTAATTCTTTTAATATAGCAATTCAAATAAAAGCTGATCATCCAATAAGCTATTTTAATAAAGCTTGGGTTTTAACAAAGCTAGGTAAATATATAGAAGCTATTAAATCATATAAGGAAGTAATTAAATTAGACTCGAATCATTTTGCGGCACATTATAACTTAGCAAATGTCTTGCTTGAATTAAAAAAATATACTCAGGCAATTAGGTTATATGATAAAGCCATTAATTTAAATTCTAATTACAGTGAGGCATACTCTAATAAAGGTATAGCTCTAGCAGAATCAAAAAAATATAATATATCTTTAGAATTTTTTAGTAAAGCAATCGAATTAAATCCTAATAATATCAAAGCGTATTTTAATAAAGGCATTACTTTAGAAGAAATAGAAAAATACGACCTAGCCCTTGAATCCTATAACAAAGCATTAGAGCTAAACCCAAATGATCTAGATATAAAAGCACGGATACAAGCCATATTAGATATGCAAAAAGCTAAATAAATAAGCTATTGTGCCGTCCATCCCCCATCTATTAGGAGTCCGGCTCCCGTTATGGATGATGCTTTTTCATCACATAAGAATAATACTAAATCTGCTATCTCGCTTGCTTCAACAAATTTTTTCGTAGCTTGCGACTTAAGAATTACGTCCCGTAGTGCCGATTCTTCGCTAATATGACGGGCTTTTGCAGTATCGGCTATTTGATTCCTCACGAGCGGCGTATTAACATAGCCCGGGCAAATAGCGTTAACCGTAATATTATTTTCGGCAACCTCTAAGGCAACAGTTTTAGTAAAACCAAGTATTCCGTGTTTTGCTGCTACATAAGCTGACTTGAAAGGTGATGCGACATATGCATGAGCCGAAGCGATGTTAACAATGCGACCGAAGCCGTTTTTTTTCATTATAGGAATCGCATATTTTGTAGTATAAAAAGACGCTATTAGATCTATACGTAAAATCTGCTCCCATTTATCTTCAGGAAACTCATCTACGGGAGCAACATGCTGAATACCTGCGTTATTCACTAATATATCTATTTTTCCAAATTCTTTTGTTATATTTTTAAACATAGTGCGAATTTCTGCGGGTTTTTCAAGATTTGCTCCTTGATAAAATACACTGCCCGCTCCAAGCTTTTTCAGCTCAAGAGATACTTTTTCTATTTCTTCTTCTTTTGCAAAACCGTTAATGACTAGCTTTGCACCTAATTTTGCAAAATGTTTTGCTATTTCAAGCCCGATACCGCTGGTAGAACCCGTAATAATTGCTATTTTATCTTTCATAATTTACCTCGTTCTATTGTTATCTTGTAAAGTGATTTCTGTCATCCCGTGATTTATTCACGGGATCCAGTAAAACATATAAAAAATTTAGTTTTTTATATGTTTATTAGTATTAAATATTTTTCCTGGATACCGTGGACAAGCCACGGCATGACCCCGAACGCTTTTTCGATCCACGCAACAACGCTACGCGGGAATGACATTGTGTTCTTTTTAAAAATTGTCCGGTACTACGGGCAAGCTGCGAAGTAACAATCTAAATGATTTGTCTTTTATTTAAAAGTAACTTATGTTAGATGTTATTTAAAAGAAAAATGTGTAAATTTATGGAAATTGTTAATAGTGTTGATGCACATGTGTCTTGCTGTGGTAAAGAACCGCCTTACGATCATCCGAAAGTTTACTTAGAAATTGATAAAGAGAAAAAAGAAATTATTTGTCCATATTGTAGTAAAAAATTTAAACTAATAACGAAATGACTATCAAGTTCCTTTCAGAGAGTACTATTAACCGAATTGCTGCCGGTGAAGTTATAGAACGTCCTGCATCGGTCATAAAAGAATTGGTTGAAAATGCTGTTGATGCCGGAAGCACGAAAATAGATATTATTTTAGAGCGGGCAGGTAAAAATCTAATTATTATTTCCGATGACGGGATCGGAATGACGGATAAGGAGCTTGAAATTGCCGTTGAGCGTCATACAACTTCTAAGCTTGATGAAAGCGATTTTCTAAACATCCATACTTTCGGCTTCAGAGGTGAAGCATTACCGTCTATTGCAGCTATTAGCAAAATGCTGATTACATCCAAGAAGCGAGAAGCTGACAAAGCGTTCCAAATTAAATTAATCGGCGGTGACGAAAAACAAGTTACTTCTTCTATTCATAATGAAGGCACCAAAATTGAGATACGAGATTTATTTTTTGCAACGCCCGCTCGCTTAAAGTTTCTAAGAACGGATAAAACAGAACTTGCTGCAACAATTGACGTTGTTAAGAAAATTTCTTTAGCTCATCCTGAAATTTCTTTTAGCTTAACGCATGACGGTAAAAGCTTGTTAAAGCTGAAAGGGCAAAATAAAGATGCAGAAAGTAATTTAAAGCAGCGTATAATCGATATATTAGGAAATGATTTCATAAATAATGCTTCTTATATCGATTTTAAAACTCCCGATTTCTCTATTTACGGCTATACTAGCATCCCGACATATAATAGAGCAACTAGCGAAGATCAATTTTTGTTTATCAATAACAGACCGGTAAAAGATAAATTACTGCAAGTAGCTTTAAGAGTAGCATATAAGGATTATTTAGCATCAGACCGCTATCCGCTATGCGTTATATTTTTGCAAATTGATCCTCAGCTTGTTGACGTAAATGTTCATCCGGCAAAAGCCGAAGTAAGGTTTCACGATCCGAATTATGTACGAAATTTACTTATAGATTCAATTAAAAATGCTTTAAGCCGTAAAAGCCAAGTCACTTCTACTACTATTGCCACAGATGCACTTGAATTATTTAAAAATCCTTTTATTACTAAACAACCAAGCGTAACCAAACCTATCAGTGTTAATAGTAAAGCTAGCGATTATAGACCGGCTACACCGAAACCACCTCCACAGGATAATATTTGTCAGAAACTAATCGATACGCTACCGCATGCCAAAATAGAGCAGGAGGTAGAGCGGCATATTATTAATCAGGATACCGCAAATAATTCAAAATTATATAAGCTGGGAGCAGCAAAAGCACAGCTTCATACGACTTATATAATTTCCCAAACTGAAGATAGCATAGTTATTACAGATCAGCATGCAGCACATGAGCGTTTAGGCTATGAAAAGATAAAAGATTATATTAAGAAGAACGAATTAATAAAGCAGCGTTTGCTAATTCCTGAGATAGTAGAATTACCGAACGAAAAAAGAGCCGATATTTTATACGAGAATAAAGATGAGTTATCTAAGCTTGGTTTAACTTTAGAAAAATTCGGCGAGAAATCTATTATAGTCAGCGAAGTTCCGAATATCCTCGGTGATATGAATGTACAAAATTTAGTGCAAGATTTGGCTGATCATTTATCCGATTGCGGTGAGAATATAGCTTTAACCGAGTTGATTGAGCATGTTACCGAAACTTATGCTTGCCACTATTCCATTAGAGCAGGGCGTAAATTATCGGCAGACGAGATGAATGCATTGCTGCGTCAAATGGAAGATACGCCTTTTTCAGGTCAATGTAATCACGGCAGACCGACCTATATTGAGCTTAAATTAAAGGATATTGAGCGTTTATTTGGACGGAAGTAGGAACGGTGTCGCCACCATTATGGGGGGACATAGGTATCACTAACTAAAAATTATTATGCTCGAGATACTCCTTAATCTTCAGTAAATCATACCATGAGGTACGTTTTTGGCTGGGTTGACGCAGTAAATAGGCGGGGTGGAAGATAGAGGTAGTTTGAATCGGAGCAGATAAATATTTATTGGTATAAAAATAATATTCTTGCCTAATTTTAGTAATACCGGCATTTTTGCCAAGTAAGCTAGTTGCAGCCGTACTACCGACTAAAATGATCAGCTTCGGATTAATCAAGGCAATGTGCTTCTCGACAAAAGGTCGGCAAATATCGACTTCCTCAAGCGTTGGTTGTCTATTAGCAGGCGGACGCCAAAATACCGTATTAGTTATATAAGCATTATTTTTTCGTGAAACCCCTATAGCGTGCAGCATATTATCAAGTAAATTCCCGCTTTCGCCGCAAAAAGGTATACCCTTTAAATCCTCATTACTTCCAGGTGCTTCGCCTATTAACATAATAGGTGCTTTCGGGTTTCCGTCACCGAATACGGTATTATTCGCTAATTTCTTAAGTTCACAACCGTTAAAATTTAGTAGAGATTCTTTTAGTTCTTCTATATTATTAGCTTTGTCGGCAAGCGATCTTGCCAAACCAATATTATCATGTGATTTATTAATATCCGGTTCAAAAAGCTTATCCGGTGTTTTTTGCGGCATAGGATTAATTTTATTAGTTTCCTTTGGTTTAGCAGTATTTAATTTTTGCGGCTCTGTAGAGCAATAATATTCAACCCCGATGGCATTTAACCATTTAAATGTATTATCCATTACCTTAATAATAAAATATGTTAAAATATACCGTACCTATTGAACTAAACGGCATAAGGCTTGATAAAGCTTTATCGCAGCTTCTTGAGGATGTTTCTAGAAATCAGATTCAAAAAGCTATTAAAGATTCTCAGGTGCTAGTTAATGATGTGATTATTTCCGATCCTGATCTTTTGGTCAAGGAGAATGATGTTATATTATTTTCTTTTAAAAAACCTGAAGAGTTAAAAATAACTGCAACTGATATAAAGCTCGATATAGTCTATGAGGACGATGATTTAATCGTGATAAATAAAGCCGCCGGTATGACGGTACACCCGGGAGCCGGACATCACGATGATACGCTTGTTAATGCTTTGCTTCACCATACTAAAAATTTATCTAGCGTAGGTTCGTCAGAAAGACCCGGCATCGTGCATCGTTTAGATAAAGATACGACGGGTTTAATGGGGGTTGCTAAAAACAATAAAGCACATATGCTGCTTGCAAACCAAATCGAACAAAGACAAGTAGTGCGTAAATATAAGGCGTTAGTATGGGGGGTAATTAATCCGGTAGAAGGGGTAGTTAAGAATAATATAGGTCGTAGTAGAAGCGATCGCCAAAAAATGACGATATTAAAATATGGCGGCAAAGAAGCGGTAACGCACTATAAAACTCTAGAGCTGTTTTATGGCGGTGTTATTAGTATGGTGGAGTGCAAGCTTGCTACCGGCAGAACTCATCAGATTAGAGTACAGCTAAGTCATTTGAAACATTCTGTAGTGGGTGATCAAACATACGGAAATAATGACCGTAAAGTAAATCATTCCCCACCTGCCCTAAAGGCAAAATTGGCTGATTTTAAGCGTCAAGCTCTGCATTCTTGGTATTTAAGCTTTACTCATCCGACTAGTAATGAAGTTATGGAATTTTCTTGTGGGCTGCCGAGGGATATGGAAGAGATAATCTCTACCGGTATATTTCAAGAACTTGCTGAACTTAAAAAAAGATCTCCTTTAGGTAGTGTAGATGAGATTCTAGAAATGAAGAATTTTGATAGAAAATAAACTTTCATGCAGTATTCCATAAAGCAGATCTTAAGTGAAGCTACAGATAAATTAAATAAAATAGGAATTAATAACCCCGGGTTAGATGCAAGGGTTTTACTACAGTATATTCTAGACAAGCCTTATGAATATTTGCTTATTAATCAGGATAAACAGTTAAATCAGCTAGAGTTAGAAGCTTTTGAAAAAGTATTGGCACGTAGGTTAAAGCATGAGCCGATAGCTTATATTGTAGGAGCTAAAGAATTTTACTCCCGTGAGTTTATCGTTAATAAATATGTGCTAATTCCAAGAAGTGATACAGAGCTGTTGGTGGATATAGCTCTTAGTTTACTCAAAAAACCGTCATTGCGAGCGACTAAAAGGAGCGTGGCAATCTCGGAAATATTGCCTGAGATTGCTTCGTCGACACCTACAGTGTCTTCTCGCAATGACAAACTTCTTAGCATCCTAGAACTCGGCGTAGGTAGCGGCTGCATTGCTATTAGCCTATTATGTGAACTACCAAACGCTAAAGTAACAGCAACAGATATAAGCCTTGATGCAATAGAAGTTGCTAAAAATAATGCTGTAAAACATCAAGTTACAGATCGGTTAGATATTATTCAAAGCGATTGGTTTAAGAATATCGGAAACCGGAAATTTGATTTTATCGTTAGCAATCCGCCATATATAGCTGAAGCCGAAAAGCCGGAAGTGGCAATTGAGACAATAAATTGCGAACCGCATCTTGCTTTATTTGCTGAAGAAGATGGCTTAGAAGCTTATAAAATAATTGCCGGAAATGCTAAAAAATTCTTAAAACAAAATGGTAAGTTGGCGTTAGAAATAGGCTATAATCAAGCAGATAAGGTTAACAAAATTTTCTTGGATCAAGGCTATAATATAGAGAATGTTTATAAGGATATCCAAGGTCACGATAGGGTAATATTATTCTCTTCTATTGCTCTTAATAGATCATATGCAAGGCGTATCGGTAAAAGCTTGTCAGGGCTGCAACAAAATTTATTAGATAGTGAATTACCGAAATATCTATTTTCAGCAGAAAAGCTTGAAAATGAACAACGTAAAATATTTCTAGAGATTGGCTTTGGAATGGGCGAGCATTTCATTAACCAAGCCAAAATGAATTCGGAAGCGTTATTTATCGGTGTAGAGGTATATTTAAATGGAGTAGCGAATGCTTTAAAGCTGGCACAAGAACAGAATATAGTAAATTTTTTGTTATTCCCTAACAATCTAGATTTTATATTACATGATTTACCGGATCATAGTTTAGACGGCATCTATATCTTATTTCCTGATCCGTGGATAAAAAATAAGCAAAAGAAGAAGCGTATTTTGAATAAAGAGCGTCTAAAGATTTTGCAATCTAAGTTAAAAAAGAACGGCAGTTTAATATTTGCTTCTGATATTGAAAATTATTTTAATGAAGTAATAGAATTAATTAAACAAAACAGTAATTTTAAAATCGTAAATGAGGGTAATTATTTAAAGCCGCACGATAATTATATAGTCACTAAATATCACCAAAAAGCTGTTTACGCAGGTAGAAAACCTCAATTTATGACTGCGAGGTTGGGTTAGGTTTTTTGTTATTGTGAGGAGGTGTCGCTGGTGTGGATCAGTTCATTCGTCATTGCGAGGAAATTACGAAGTAATTTACGAAGCAATCCAGTAAAAAATTCTGATTTACAGAATTTTTTTATTATTTTCCTGGATTGCCGCACGAACGATGCTCGTTCGCAATGACTAAAGAGCAATAATTTTAATTACTAAACAAGAGTAACACGTTGCTCTTCAGCTTCTAAGAACTTTTCTAATTCTTCTCTGTTATATTTTTTTTCCTTAAGCTTTACTTCGTGATCAAAAATATGCTGTACGGCTTTATCTTCTAATGCCGGTCCTTTAAGCTGCTCTACGGCATTAGGATTATTTTTATAAAAATCAAACAACATATTCTCTTGACCGGGGAAGCTACGTGCTTGCTGCATAATGATTTTTCTAAGATCATCAGGCTTTAACTGCAGATCTTTAGCTTTAGCATATTCCGCAAGCATTAAACCGATTCGTACACGACGTAATGCTAATTTTTCGTAATATTTTTCTATTTCCTTAGGTGACTTATCTTTAAATAATGACTCATCCGACTCATTGTTATTTTTGTCCGTTTCAGATTTTAAAATATTTTGTTCTTGTGTTAATAAAGATTTGGGTACTTCAAAATCTAATAACTTTTCTAGCTTATCAAATAAATTCATTTTCATGATAGTAGAAATAGCTTCTTCCGACTCGTTTTCGATTTGTTTAGTAAAGTGAGTACGTAATTCTTCAAGACTGTTACTTTGGAATTTTTTAGCAAATTCATCATCGATAACGGTAGGTTCTGCAGTATGTACGGCTTTGACCTGTACTACGAAGCGAGAATCCTTACCGGCTAAATTTGTAGCATGGTACTCTGCCGGAAATGTTACGTTAACTTCTACTTCATCACCGGTTTTAGCACCTTTTAATTGCTCTTCAAACCCAGGGATAAGGGCATTACTACCGATTACTATTTTGAAATCATCAAGTTTACCGCCTTCGAAAGCCTCTTCATCAACATAACCGATTGCATCAATAGTAACTTGATCTCCGGCTTTAATCTTTGCTTTACTCTCTTTAGTATAGCTCTTTGTGAGTTCGGCAAGTTTTTTTAACTGCTCTTCAACATCTTTAGGTCTTACTTCTAACTTTGGACGATCTAAAGTGATTTTCTTAAAGTCAGGAATCTCGATTTTAGGCAATAATTCAATTTTTACCGTAAATTCGAGAGCCTTATTAGGTTCGTTCTGTAAATCTTCGATTTCCGGTCTACCTACTATGTTTAGATTATGTTCTTTGATAATCTGTGTTACAGAATGATTGATTTTCTTTTCTATTATATCGTTTCTAACGGAATCACCATATTTTTTTTGAACAATTGAAACCGGTACTTTACCGGCTCTAAATCCGTCTATTTTAACTCTTTTTGTTAGATCAAGCAGCTCTGTTTGAACTTCTTTATCGATTTCACTTAAAGGAGTTGAAATTTTAGCATGAAAATCTAGCCCTTCATGTTTTAATACGGTAGTTGCCATTTTGGTAATCCTTAATATTCTATGTTATTTGTAAATTTATCATATCATTTTGCTAATCAAAATAAACCAAAGAACCAAAATATGCAATAGTTTTTGTGAAAAGGTAAGGTAGGTATACTCGCTGAATTTGAAAAATTGGCTGCAGCTATTCAAAAAACTTGATACAAGCGAATTTTACAGGACTCGCCTTTGCTCACGTAGTTTACTATGCTCCGCTCCTTGACGTGCAAACCGATTACTTTTTCCCAAATAGAGCTTCGTCTACCAACTCTTCATTTATTAGGAGTATAATTTCTCGGTCTCTTCTTTTTTTAATCCAGTTGAGGTAATTATTAAGTCAGTTTTTAGACCGGCTTTAATTAAATTTTTGGCTATAATAATTTTTTCTTTTTTTCTACCTTTCTTTAATCCCTCTTCTATACCTTTTAGCTCCCAGCTACGTGCTATGCTTACCATAATTTTCTCTTTCTAAATCTGCTTTAGATAATTCTGTGATTTTTATAATAGATTCTAAAGACATGCCTTCTTTTAGCATT